>CACWOS010000003.1 GCA_902762565.1 uncultured Prevotellaceae bacterium | reverse complement strand
TTCCGATACACGCAAATAATTTACCAACTTTTTTTAAGCAAAATAAAAAGTTTTCGCATTAATTTACAATACGAAAACCCTATACCTTATTATATAATATAATTATAATAATCTACTCTCTTCTACCGAAGATGCGGAGGAGATAGATGAAGAGATTGATGAAGTCGAGGTAGAGTGCCAGAGCTCCAAGGAGAGCAACCTTTTGGGCACCTTCGCTGGCATCAGGAACTTCAAGGAGCATGTTTTTGATTCTCTGCGTGTCGTAGGCTGTGAGACCTACAAAGATGAGCACACCAACATAGCTGAGAATCATCATAAAGCCATTACTCTTGATGAACATATTAACGACAGTAGCAATAACCAAGCCAATAAGTGCCATGAAAAGAATCTTGCCCATTGAAGAAAGATCGGTCTTGGTGGTATAGCCTATCAAAGCCATCACACCAAAGGTACCTGCCGTAATGAAGAACACTGTGGCGATGGACGACGCCGTATAAATCAAGAATATCGACGAAAACAAAGCACCATTGATGACAGAATATAGAATAAACATCAGTGTAGCTGTTGTCAGCGAAATACGGTTGATAGCGGCATTAACGCCAAAGACCAATGCCAATTCGGCAATGACGAGAACCCACATAATTACTTGGTTGCCATAGATAACCTGCAAGATACCTGGACTCGTTGCAACGCCATAGGCAGTAAAACCAGTAATGGCGAGGGCAAGTGTCATCCAGACATACACTTTACGCATTAATACGGGGAAAGCTTCAGAGATATCCCACTGACGTTCGGTCTGAAGACCTTGAAAATTCAATTCGTTGTAATTCATATTCTCTTTTTATTCAAATGACGCGGCAAAGTTACGACTATTTTCGGCTTCATGCAAATGTTTCTATTAAAAAAGAATAAAAAACTTGTTAACACGAATAAAATCCCGTATATTTGCACTGTAAATGCAAAGTGCATTTTACGAAATAGACCTATAACATCTAAGAATTATGACTTACAAAGTAATTGACATCGAGGGCGTAGGTGAGGTTTACGCCGAGAAACTGATTGCAGCAGGTATCAAGACCGATGCAGAGTTGTTAGAAAAATGTGCAAAGCCAGCAGGTCGTAAGGCACTGGAGGAACAGACAGGTATCAGCGGCAAGCTGATTCTGAAGTGGGCTAACCATTGCGATTTGTATCGCATCAATGGTGTAGGTCCGCAGTTTGCTGAACTGTTGGAGGCCAGCGGTGTGGACACCGTCAAGGAACTGAAGCACCGTGTAGCTGAGAACCTGCAGAAGAAGTTGGAAGAGGTGAATGCCGTAAAGAATCTGACCAACCGTGTGCCTGCCGTTGTAGAAGTGCAGAAGATGATTGATCAGGCCAAGGAGTTGCCTGCAGTAATGGAATACTAACTTAGTTAAGAATTAAGAGTTAAGAATTAACGTGAGAAGACATTTTATCCTTTTGACGTTGGCAGTCCTACTTTGCGGGGCTGCCAATGCTCAATCTGCATACATTCATCCGTGGATGCAGAAGAAAGTTGCCTATTTCGGTGACTCGATAACAGACCCGCGGAATAGCGGTTCGAAGAAGAAATACTGGAACTTCCTGCAAGACTGGCTGGGCATTACGCCGTATGTCTACGCTGTCAGCGGCCGTCAGTGGGACGACATACCTCGTCAGGCTGACAAGTGCAAGGAAGAACATGGCGACGACGTGGACGCTATCCTGATTTTTATTGGAACCAACGACTACAATAATGGTGTAAAAATTGGCGAGTGGTATGAGGAGAAGGACGAACAGGTAATGTACGGACACGGTCAGCTAAAGAAAATGACCGACCGCAAACGCCGTTATATGCGTATGGACAAAACGACGTATCGCGGTCGCATCAATATCGCGTTAGATAAAGTAAAGCGGATGTATCCGACGAAACAGATCGTGCTGTTGACGCCCATCCACCGCGCCCAATTCCATCGAAACAACAAGAACTGGCAGTGTACGGAGGACTATACCAACCAGTGTGGCATCTATCTAGAGGAATACATTCAGGCCGTAAAGGATGCCGGAAATATCTGGGCCGTGCCTGTCATAGACCTGAATGCCGTCAGCGGTTTATATCCCATGATGGACGAATATACACAGTATTTTGCCGACCCAGCGACTGACCGTTTGCATCCCAATGATATAGGGCACGAGCGCATGGCCCGTACCCTATATTGTCAGCTTAGTGTATTACCCTGCACGTTCTGATAACATCGTCAACAAAGGAGGCCAATCAGGCCTTCTTTGTTGTTGTACATTCGTTGACGAGATAGACGATGGACATATAGGGGATACCTGAGTTCGTTTCTAGACCAATTTCACAAGTGCGACTATTAGAGTAGCCCACTTCGATGTGATTGGCCTCGATTTGCGGACGGAGTTTGCGAAGACCGTATTTATTCAGTTCGGGGAACGTGAAGCCACGGTCGCCAGCAAAGCCACAACATCCGACACCCTCAGGGAGGAATACGTTGTTAGAACATAGCTTTGCAAGCGCTATCATGTCCTTATCGACGCCCATTTGTCTCGTCGAGCATGTCAGATGCAGGGCAATATGCTTATCAGTAGGATGGAAGTCGAGTCGTGGCACCAGATACTTCATGATGAACTCTGCTGGCTCATATAGTTTCATCTTATGCATCACCTTCTTCATGCGATGCAGACATGGACTCTGGGCGCAAAGAACAGGGTATTTGCCTTCTTCGCTGGCCTTCCACAAAGCAACTTCCAGTTCGGCGCTCTTACGGTCAGCAATGTCTAGCATGCCTTTTGATTCCCAAATCTGTCCACAACACATACGTTCCATGCCTTCTGGGAATATAACCTCGTAGCCGGCCTTGGCCATCAGTTGGATTACCTCATCCACCAGGTCGTGAATCTTTCCGCCATGCTTGGATTGTCCCATAGTCTGGTTGATACAGCTGGGGAAGTAGACCACCTTGAGTTCGGAGTGCTGTTCCTCCTTGTGCGGAATGCTCTTCTCGATGATAAACTGCGTCAGGTCGCTCTTCTTGGGTTGGCGATGCTTCTTAGGCATGGCGGTGGTCCATAGCGGCATGCCCATCTTGTTCATGCCTCGACAGATGCTTGTCATCAGCGTCGGGCCCAGGGTGATGTGTGCGGCATGGGCCACATCCAGCACCACTCGCAGTCCGCTCTTGATGCCTGCCATATGGTTGGCGGCAAACTCACCCAACTTATATCCCGCAGGACTCTCGTTCATATCCATCTGACGAATCAGGTGGGTCAACTCGCCCGTGTTTATCTTCATCGGGCACGATGTAGAGCACAGTCCGTCGGTGGCGCAAGTCTGGTCGCCATAGTACTTGTATTGTTTCTTAAGTGTGGCCAGTCGCTGTGGGTCGGCACCAGTCCTGGTCAGGTAGCGTATCTCGCGCTGAACGGCGATACGCATACGACTCGACAGTGTGAGTCCGCACGACATACAGTTCACCTCGCAGAATCCGCACTCTATACACTTATTGGCTCGCTTTACCTGTTCGATGGTTTCTTCGGCTGTACTCAGCGATGGATCCATCAGGTAGTGTCCGCCATCAGGCACACTGTCGAAGTCGAAATCTAGCACTGGCAGTGGTTTCAGACACTTGATATAGCAGTCGGGGGCGTCGTTGAAGATCACGCCCTTGTTTAGCAGTCCCTCAGGGTCGAATATATTCTTGAGTTCGCACATTATCTCATAGGCCTTATCGCCCCACTCATACTTCACGAATGGCGCCATGTTGCGACCCGTGCCGTGCTCGGCCTTCAGCGAGCCATCGTAGCCCTCGACCACCAGCTTGGCCACATCGCGCATCATCTCGGCATAGCGTGCCACCTCGTGCTCATCGGCAAAACTCTGGTTCAGGATGAAGTGGTAGTTGCCCTCGAATGCGTGACCATATATACAAGCATCGTCGTAGCCATGATCGGCTATCAGCTTCTGCAGTTTTACTGTAGCCTCAGGCAGCGATTCTATCGGGAATGCCACATCTTCTATAAGGCACGATGTGCCCACAGGACGTGTACCACCTACTGATGGGAATATGCCCGAGCGGATGGCCCAGTACTTGCCATACACGGCAGGATCTTCAGTAAATTCGGCTGGGATATACAGGCGGAACTGGCCCAGACACTCCTTAATCTTCTCTATCTTATCCAGCAGTTGGTCGTGGGTTATACCCTTGGTCTCAGTCAGTATAGCAGTTAGGTTGTGATAGTCGCCAGGCTCCACGCCCTCTATCTTGCCAGCATCCACATCTTTCTTATACTGCAGATATACAGGGTCATCTACTGACGATAGCGACTTGTAGTCCAGCATCTCGGCCGATTTCACCACCAGATTCTCGGCACTGTACTCCAGGTCTTCCTCACCAGCCTTCATCTTCTTCATAGCCACCACAGCCTCGCAACTCTCCTTCATCGTCATGAAGTAAACCATCGCCGAGGCCTTGTACGGATAGTCCTTCAGCGTCTTCATCGTTACCTCCGACAGGAATGCCAACGTGCCCTCGCTGCCTACCATCGAATGGGCGATGATATCGAACGGATCATCGTAAGCCACCAGTGGGCGCAGGTTCAGACCCGTCACGTTCTTTATAGAGTATTTGGTACGTATGCGCGAAGCCAACGATTCGTCGGCACGTACTTTGTCACGCAAGGCTTCTATCTTAGCTATGAACTCGGGGTGCGTACGACAAAAGCGCTCGCGGCTCTCTTTGTCGCCAGTATCGAGCACGGTGCCGTCTGTTAGGATGATGCGAGCAGAAACCATCATACGGTCACTATTGGCATGTACCCCGCAGTTCATGCCCGATGCATTGTTGACGACGATACCACCCACCATTGCACTTCCTATCGAAGCTGGGTCAGGCGGGAATACACGGCCATAGGGTTTTAGGATCTCGTTGACGCGAGCTCCAACGATACCTGGCTGTAACTTAATCGTATCCTGATTCTCGCCAATCTCGTATTTCTCCCAATGCTTGCCAGCTACAATCAGGACGCTATCTGTGCAACTCTGTCCACTCAACGAAGTACCCGCAGCACGGAACGTAAACGACAGTTTGTGGTTTTTGCAAAGTTGTACGATTTTAGATATTTCCTCCTCGCCATCACTACGGATGACAACCTGTGGAATCTGGCGATAGAAACTGGCATCCGTGCCCCACCCCAGTCGGCGAAGCTCATCAGTATAGATACGGTCGGCAGCAACAATTTTCCGAAGTTCAGAAAGGAATTGGTCTGTCATAGGTCTTCTTGAGTTAGTGTTATTATTTTCGGCTGTAAAGATACGAAGAAAAAATGAAAAAAAAAGGAAAAAAGTTCTTTAATTGGAAAAATATTCGTATATTTGCCCAAAACTTATCATAATAATACAAAAACCTATGACAGCACTAATCTCGGTTATACCAATCCTGTTGCTCATCATCCTCATGATGGGATTCAAAGTGTCTGGTTACAAGAGCGCCATTATTACGCTCGTCGTCACAATCCTCCTCGCCCTGTTTGCCGTACCTGCTATGGGCATCGTCCCAGAGAAGTATGCCGATGTCTCCATCTACGGTATCACACTGTGGTCGGTCATCGAGGGGTTCCTCAAGGCCTGCTTTCCCATCATTCTGATTATTATCTGCGCCATTTTCAGTTACAACATTCTGTGCGAGACGAAGGAGATTGAGACGATTAAGACACAGTTTATCCAAATGACGAGCGATAAAGGATTGTTGGTACTGCTGTTGACATGGGGCTTGGGCGGCGTGCTCGAAGGCATGGCAGGTTTCGGCACGGCGGTAGCTATCCCTGCGGCCATCCTCATCGGACTTGGCTTCAAACCTATGTTCTCAGCCGTTATCTGTCTTGTTGCCAATACCGTTGCCGTAGGTTTCGGAGCAGTTGGACTTCCCGCTACAACACTGGCTAATCAGGTTGCAGCCAGTGGCACAGCAACACCTGAAGAACTTTGTGAGGTGGCAACCTTTATTATATTACAACTTTCGCTGATGTTCTATATTACACCATTCCTTATTCTGATGATGACAGATAAGACAAAGATTGTAAAGAACATAACTATCGCCCTGTTTGTCGGCACCTGCTCTATCATCGTACAGTTCTGCTGCGCCCATTGGATTGGTCCCGAGACACCCGCCATTCTCGGTTCAGTAGCCGCCATCGCCGCTATGTTGCTTTACAACAAACTGTTCCTGCGCCATGAGACAGAAAAAGATACCGTTCATGTCGAACATATGCGCTTTGATGTTGCCAAAACATTTAAGGCCTGGAGTGTCTACGGCTTGATTATTTTCTTTATCCTCATAAGCAGCAAGATTGTTCCTCCTGTGAACGAATTCCTTAATAGCACACTCGTCACCAAGTTTGACCTGCCCGTCATTAGCAATACATTTAAATTCGGTTGGCTATCGAATGCCGGTCTGATGATTTTCCTTGGCGCCGTCATCGGTGGACTCATTCAGGGTATGTCGTTTGGTAAACTTATAAAGCTGCTGGCCAAGACCACGCTGAATCTGCAGAAGACTGTCGTTACCATCTGCTGCCTCGTAGCCATGGCAATGCTGATGAACAATACTGGCATGACTAACGACATTGCTAAGGGCCTTGTCCTCCTAACGGGTGCAGCCTTCCCGTTCTTCGCACCTTTGATTGGTTCTATCGGCACATTTGTCACAGGTTCGGCCACCAACGCCAATATTCTCTTTGGAAAACTGCAAGCTACGGCAGCCAGCGACCTTGGACTAGTAAACCAAGGAACGTTCTTCGGTGTCACAGGTAACGAGACCAACTGGCTGGCCGCCGCCAACTGCGCCGGTTCGGAAGGAGGAAAACTGTTGTCACCACAATCGATTGCCATTGCTACGGCAGCCTGCGATATGGAAGGACAGGACGGTGACATCATGCGCAAAACCATGCCGTTCGCCATTTTCTGGATATTGATGAACGGTCTCATGGTATTCCTTGGACTACACGTAATTTAGTCGTTATATCGTCATAATGTTTTAACATGATAATGATAATCAAAACGAAATAAGATATGAAAGTTGGATTATTTATTCCCTGTTACGTTGATGCTATCTATCCTGAGGTGGGCATGGCGACGTGGAAGTTGCTGAGACACCTCGGCATCGACGTGACGTATCCTGAGAAGCAGACCTGCTGCGGTCAGCCGATGGCCAACGCGGGATTCGAGAAGCAGGCCATTCCACTAGCCGAGAAATTTGAGGGAATGTTCGATGGCTTCGATTATGTCGTCTCTCCTTCCGTGTCGTGCACGGCCTTCGTGCGCATTAATTATCCACGACTTCTTAATCATGAATGTACCGTCGCAGCGAAGTGTATGGACGTGGTGGAATTTTTTCACGACGTAGTAAAAATCGACCGTCGCCTCGGCACATTCCCGCACAAGGTGTCACTCCACAATTCGTGTCACGGTGTCCGCGAGCTTGGCTTATCGTCGCCATCGGAACAACACATGGCAAAGTTCAACAAGATTCGCGACCTGTTGACATTAGTGGACGGCATAGACATCGTCGAACCCGACCGTCCCGACGAGTGCTGCGGCTTCGGAGGCATGTTCTCCGTTGAAGAGACCGCCGTCTCGGCTCAGATGGGGCGCGACAAGGTAGAGCGCCATATTCAGACTGGTGCCGAGTACGTGACCGGACCCGACTGCTCGTGCCTCATGCATATGGCCGGCGTGGCCAAGAAGCAAGGCCTCAATATCAAGTTCAAACATATAGTAGAGATTTTAGCAGCAGGATTATGAGTACAGCACATTCAAAAGCAGCAAAGCAGTTCTTGAAGAACCAGACTTATGCCCACTGGCACGACGCCACTTTCTGGGCCGTGCGCTCGAAGCGAGACAACATGGCTTACGGATTGGATGAGTGGGAACAACTACGCGAAAAGGCGTCCCAAATCAAGCGCCATACCATCACCCATTTAGACGAATATCTGGACCAGTTTGCCACTGCTGCTGAGAAGAACGGCGTAGAGGTGCACTGGGCTAAAGATGCCAAGGAGTTCAACGAGATTGTCTACGGCATTCTAAAGAACCATAACGTGAAGAAGATGGTAAAGTCGAAGTCAATGCTCACCGAGGAATGCGGTATGAACCCCTATCTCGAATCCAAAGGCATCGAAGTCGTGGAAACCGACCTCGGCGAACGCATCATCCAGCTGAAGGGACAAAAACCCAGTCATATCGTGATGCCCGCCATACACCTGAACCACGATGACGTAGGCGAACTGTTTGAGGAGAAGGGCATCAGCAACGAGAAGGGCAACCACGACCCCACGTACCTAACGTACCGTGCCCGACTATCGTTGCGCAATGAATTCCTAACAGCCGATGCAGGTATGACGGGCGGTAACTTCGGCATCGCCGAGACGGGCGATATCGTCGTCTGCACCAACGAAGGCAACGCCGACATGTCAACCTCCTGTCCTAAGCTGCACATTGCCGCCATCGGACTGGAGAAGGTAATACCCAACTACGAGTGCCTGGCCGTCTTCCAGCGCATGCTCTGCCGTGCAGGTACTGGTCAGCCAACGACGACCTACACGTCGCACTTCCGCAAAGCACGCCCCACGGCTCACCACATGCACATCATCCTTGTAGACAACGGACGTTCAGAGTGGATTGCCAATCCCGAACACTGGGAGTCACTTAAATGCATCCGCTGCGGCTCATGCATGAATACGTGTCCTGTGTACCGTCGCTCGGGCGGCTACAGCTACAGTTACTTCATTCCCGGTCCCATCGGTATCAACCTCGGTATGCTGCGCGACCCGCAGAAGCACAGCGGCAACGTCAGTGCCTGCACGCTGTGCAACTCATGCCAAGCCGTCTGTCCCGTCAAGGTAAATCTAGGCGACCAAATATACCTATGGCGCCAGCAGTTGGATGACTTCGGCACAGCCAACTCGCAGAAGAAGCTGCTGTGCCGCGGCATGTCCATGCTCTACGGCTCGCCAGGCCTCTACAACTTCGGTACCGGCCTTGCCCATTGGGCCAACCTCATCCCCTCACCGTTGATGAACTGCGGCCTCAACCCCTGGGCCGATGGTCACAAGATGATGGAATTCCCCAAGAAACCGTTCCACGAAATGATAAAGGATTATGAGTAGTAAAGAAGATATATTGAAGAAGTACAGGGCGAATGTACGCGAGCGCTTCGACATGCCCGACCTCAGCGACATC
The DNA here is from genome assembly GCA_902762565.1 of uncultured Prevotellaceae bacterium. Taxonomy (GTDB): domain Bacteria; phylum Bacteroidota; class Bacteroidia; order Bacteroidales; family Bacteroidaceae; genus Prevotella. Next base: position 80,611 of record CACWOS010000003.1, on the reverse strand, counting down.
AAGGCCATCATCTATCCCGACCCGCTGCTGCAGTTTATGAACATGACCAAGAGTGTCGGCGGCAATGCTATCGAGGTGGAGAAAGGTCGCGACATCAACGCACTCATCCGTGAGCTCTATCCCGATGCAAAGGAAATTGCATCGAACCTGCCGGAGATAACTATCGCCACGCGCAATCCTGACGACGTGGGGCGTGCCCGCGACCTGAACGGCACCGACGTGGGCGTCATTTGTGGCAGTTTTGGCGTGGCTGAGAATGCTTGCGTGTGGATTCCCCAGCAGATGAAGGAGAAAGCCGTGATGTTTATCAGTGAGAACCTCGTTATCCTCCTCCCCAAGTCGCAAATCGTCAACAACATGCACGAGGCTTACAAGCGAATAGAAATGAATGATTATGGATACGGCACCTTCATCAGTGGCCCGTCAAAGACCGCCGACATCGCGCAAGTACTCGTCATGGGTGCCCAAGCCGCCCGCAGCGCTACAGTACTATTGTTAGATGAATAAAGAAGTATGACCTATAATAAAAGCGGAGACTCTGATTAGTCTCCGCTTTTATTATAGGTCATACTCGTAGATATCGTAACACAAGCCGCGGGCACCGAAGCCTTCCTTCTGAAACACCAGTGTTTCGTTAAGCCCACTGCCGTCAGTATTCTCCGTAGAGCGACCAAAGTCGAAATAAGGATAGTCCTTATAGTCATGGTGCATGATGCGTTCGTAGATTGCATCGATGACTCCAAGACTCTTGCCTTCCGGGGTAGCAGAACTGTACTGAGCATGTACCACCTGAGGGGTCACGTAAAGCACAACACCGCCTAACACCTTTCTCTCGCGAACAGCCTGATAGAGCACGATGTTCTGGGGGAAACGCTCGTGCAATAGTTCTATTTCCGCAAGGCTATGAACAGGTTTGATACCGTACTTCGTACCAAGATTATCGGTCAACACACACCAGAAGTCAGCATAGTCGTTGCTGATTTCCACACGGATACCTGCCCGTTCGGCACGTGTAACGCCACGACGACGCACACGTTCCCAACGCAGGTTGGCACCGAGGAAGATATTCGTGGAATAATCACGAGCTACAATGCGGGCCCTACACTCATGGAAGAGCGCGTAGAGATCCTCTTCAGCCGACAGACGATGATAAATCCAGGGGATGGCTTTATAGCAGACATGCTTCAGCCCCTCCGCATGCAATTTGTCATTCAGTTCACGAAACAAGGTCATTGTTTGAGCTATCGTCAGTTGTTCGCTCATCAACAATCCACCATAGGTCAGTCCACGATGCGTGTATAGCGTATCACCATCGACGTGAGCAGGCAGTACGGCCAGCAAACGTCCTTTGCAGAAGAACATCAACGAATAGTCATGGAATCGGTCTGCGTGATAGTCCATGTAGCGACGATCAAAGAGGAATGTGCCGTTCTTCGACTTCGCTACGAAGTCGTTCCACTCATCTGCATGTGCAGAAGTATATCTTACTACTTCGAACATCCTACGTATTTCAAGAATTCATCATAATCGTAGATGTAGTCGTCCTCATCATAGTGCTCTGAAGCAAGCACGAGACACACAGCACCTGACGAAAAGTCGTCGAGTGTGCGCCATGTATTGACATCAATAAGCAGTCCCTGCCACGGATGATTCAGCAGAACTGTCTTTTGTTCACATCCATCGTCGAGTGTAACATGGAACGAGCCACTCAACGCAATAACAAACTGTTTCAAGCGTTTGTGGGCATGTCCCCCACGGCTTTCACCACCAGGCACATCGTAGACCCAATAGGCACGTCTAATGTCGAAGGGCACCATATTCTGAGCCTCAGCGAACGTCAAATTGCCACGTGGGTCAGTAATCCTCGGCAGGTCTATCAGCTTAATATCCATTAATGTTCAAACTTAGTATACGGGTCAGTGCCCAGGACGGTCTTTGCCAGACGCTTCGCCTTATCACGCAGGGCATTGACATCGTCGCCTACCTCGCCATAGCAGAGTACAACGCCCATGCGACGCCCCTTATGAGCCTCGGGTTTGCCGAAGATACGGATACGCGTACGATCCTCTTTCAGGGCATCGACAAAGTTATAAGGCAACAGCGAACGGTCAACGGGAGTCTTAGCCTCTTGTGGAGAGAGAATAACAGCACTTGCACCAGCATGCTCCAAGTGAATGCCAGCGATGGGTAAGCCCATAACAGCACGGAAGTGAAGTTCGAACTCAGAAAGGTTCGTTGTGTGGCCCAATGTCACCATACCTGTATCGTGTGGGCGTGGTGACAACTCTGAAAAGATGACCTCACCCTGTTTGGTCAGGAAAAACTCAACGCCCCAGATGCCGGCACCCGTCAGGGCCTTCGTCACCTTGTCGGCCATCATCTGCGCCTGTTTCAGGGCCTCGTCACTAATATTATAGGGTTGCCACGACTCACGATAGTCGCCTGCTTTCTGTACATGTCCTATTGGAGGACAGAACAACGTGGGCCATCCATGTTGCTGGGTAACGGTGAGCAGGGTGAACTCAGAGTCAAAATCGATAAACTCCTCAATGATGACTTCCTTCACGTCGCCACGACTGCCTTCCATAGCCTCGCGGAAAGCCTGCTCTAATTCGCCTTCATTGTGTACGTAGCTCTGACCATGGCCTGAAGAAGACATCAAGGGCTTCACGACACAGGGGAATCCGATTTCGTCGGCAGCAGCCTTGAACTCGTCGAAAGTCTTGGCATAGAAATATTTCGCGGTACGCAGGCCTAACTCTTTGGCAGCCAAGTCGCGAATGGCACGACGGTTCATCGTGTAGTTGACGGCACGAGCCGAAGGCACTACCTGAATGCCCTGTTCTTCAAATTTAAAAAGTCGCTCCGTGCGGATGGCCTCAATCTCTGGCACAATAATGTCGGGCTTGTGCTTGTTCACCACAGCCTCGAGTGCATCGCCATCCAACATTGAGAACACTTCCCGTTCGTCGGCCACCTGCATGGCAGGGGCATTGTCATAACGATCGCAGGCAATGACATACTGACCAGCACGCATGGCAGCAATCACGAACTCTTTACCCAGTTCGCCTGAACCCAATAAAAGAATCTTTTTCATAATAGAAGTTTATCTGTTCTTGTACATGTTATCGTAATACTTCTGGTAGTCGCCACTTGTCACATTATCCAGCCATTCTTGGTTGTCAAGATACCAGCGAACGGTCTTCTCTATTCCCTCTTCGAACTGAAGCGAGGGTTCCCACCCCAGTTCCTTCTGCAACTTCGACGAGTCGATAGCGTAACGCAAGTCGTGACCAGCACGATCGGTCACGAAGGTGATGAGGTCCATATCCTCGCCTTCCTTGCGTCCCAACAGGCGGTCGACGGTATTAATGACAACCTTAATGATGTCAATGTTCTTCCACTCGTTGAAGCCACCGATATTGTAGGTTTCAGCAATCTTACCGTTATGGAAGATTGTGTCAATAGCACGTGCATGATCAACCACATACAGCCAGTCGCGTACGTTCTCTCCTTTGCCATAGACAGGCAGTGGCTTGCGATGACGGATATTGTTGATGAACAAGGGAATCAGTTTCTCAGGGAACTGATAGGGACCGTAGTTGTTCGAGCAGTTGGTCACGATGGTAGGCAATCCAAACGTATCGTGGAAAGCTCGGACAAAGTGGTCTGAAGAAGCCTTGGCAGCACTATAAGGGCTATGGGGCTGGTACTTCAAATCCTCAGTGAAGAATTTCTCACCATAAGCCAAATGGTGCTTGCCACTAGAAGCCTTGGTGGTGAATGGAGGTTCAATACCCTCAGGATGAGTCATCTGCAATGCTCCATAAACCTCATCAGTAGAAATATGGTAGAAGCGCTTGCCCTCGTACTTCTCAGGAAGGCTTTCCCAATAAGCCTTAGCGGCCTGAAGCAACGAAAGCGTACCCATCACGTTGGTCTGGGCAAAAGTGAAGGGGTCTTTGATAGAGCGGTCCACGTGACTCTCAGCAGCCAGATGGATGATGCCATCCACTTTCTTTTCCTGCATCAGCTTCAGCACACCGTCAAAGTCGCAGATGTCCATCTTCACAAACTCATAGTTGGGTTTGTCCTCAATGTCCTTGAGGTTTGCCAAGTTACCTGCATACGTCAGCTTGTCGAGGTTGATGATGTGATACTCAGGGTACTTGTTCACAAACAGGCGCACCACGTGGCTTCCAATAAAACCTGCGCCACCAGTAATTACAATTGTACGTTTCATATTCTATGTTTATTTAATGTTTTCCTAATGTTATAACTTCGCAATCACTGAATTTATTGCCTTCAATAGTCAGTCTTACCAGCGTACGCTCCTTATGCCATCCTTGCAGACCTGCAGCACCTGGGTTGATGTGCAACAGATTCAGCGTCTTGTCGAACTGTACTTTCAATATATGTGAATGTCCAGCGACGAAGAGCTGGGGTGGTGAGGCATACAGCGTCGAACGTATCGAATAATCGTAGTTGCCTGGATAACCCCCGATATGTTTGATGAGCACATCGACATCCTCGCACTTGAAGCGGTTCAGTTCACGATACATCAGTCGCAGGTCGCCCCCGTCGCAATTGCCACAGACAGCACGAAACGGACGGAAAGCAGCCAACTTCTCGGCCACTTCAACACTACCGATATCCCCCGCATGCCATATTTCGTCACAGGGTTCAAAGTAGTGCAGGTACTTCTCGTCCCAATAGCTGTGCGTATCGCTGATAATACCTATTTTCTTCATATTCCAAGACGTTTGCGGATATAGTCAACTATCAACTTCTCCGTAGCCTGAATGCCGAGAATCGAAGCATCAATACAGAGGTCGTACGACTCAGCAGCTCCCCACTTCTTACCAGTATAGTAATTATAGTATTCAGCTCTGCGACGTTCCACATGCTCTATCAACTTGCGAGCGTGCTCAGCATCGAGCTCTTTAACCTTCGATACTATGTCTACACGGAAATCGATTGAAGCAGTAATAAACACATTTACTACATTTTCAAAATCCCTCAGCACATAGTCGGCACAACGACCCAGAAATACGCAACTACCCTCACTTGCGGCCTTGCGGATGGCATCGCTCTGAAACTGGAACAAACCCTCTTGCGAGAAGTTAGAGTTATATACGCTACCAAGCGAAAAGTGGGGTGCCTGCACATTAAACAAGCCACGTAAAAAGCCCTGTTTCTCATCGCTCTGCTTAAAGAATTTCTCAGAAAAGCCACTTTCCTTTGCAGCCAGATTCAGCAATTCCCTATCATAGAACTTCGCCTCGAAATCCTGTGCCAGCATACGACCGATTTCCTGTCCGCCAGCACCTACCTGTCTGCCTACGTTAATAATGATATGCTTCATTGCTTCTTGATTTTTTTCATGTACCACATCAGCATGGGTATGGTCATTGCGAACGAGCAGAAATCACTTACAGGCATTGAATACCACACACCGTCCAAATCCCAAAACATGGGGAATATATAGGCCATCGGCAACAACAAGAACAATTGTCGCGACAACGAGAGGAATATCGACACTTTCACCTTACCGATACTTTGGAAGAAATGGGTGATAGTAGCCTGCGAACCCACGATAAAGAATACCAGCATATCCAATCTGATACCCCTGGCCGAGAGTTCAAGCAGCTTATCATCACTGGTAAAGACACGTGCTATCTCGCGAGGGAAGAGCATTGATAATATCCAGCCTACCAACAAGATGGCAGTAGCACACCCGATGGCAATAAACAGACAACGGAACATACGATCGTGCTTCTCGGCACCATAGTTATAACCTACAATAGGCTGCATCCCCTGGCACACACCCATCACGAACATAAAGAACACCATCGCCATTGAGTTGGCTATCGAATAGGCACCAACAGCCATATCGCCACCATAACGCACAAACTGGTTGTTCATGAAGATAACTATTACACACGCTGTTGCGTTCATCAAGAAAGGCGAAATACCGATAGCCAGAATGTTCCTAACCAAATCAGCCTTCAGTTTATAGATGCCCCGCTTCAGGTGCAACAGCTCTTTCTCGTCTGAGAATAGCCACAACTGCCAACAGAGTGCCATCGTCTGCGAAGTCACCGTTGCCAAAGCAGCTCCTCTGATGCCCCAACGCAGCCACCATACAAAGGCTATGATCAACAGGATGTTCATACCTACGGTAAACAACGTGGCATACATGGCATGAGTGGGCTTACCAGCAGCCCTCAGCACGGCATTCATACCAAAGTACATGTGTGTCACGACGTTGCCTAACAGAATGACAATCATAAATTCACGGGCATACGGCAGCGTCACGTCACTGGCGCCAAAGAATCGCAGAATCGGATCAAGGAATATCAGACTGATTATCATAAACAGCGATCCGATTATCAGATTCAGTGTCACGGTATTACCCAACAGATACTCAGCTGTTTTATAGTCACGCTGACCCAGTTTCACGGAGATACACGCTGAAGAGCCCACACCAACAGCGGCACCAAAGGCCGCACTCAGGTTCATGAAGGGAAACGTAATGCCCAAGCCTGCAATAGCCTCAGGCCCCACCATCTGACCAATCATAGCACGGTCGATGATGTTATAGAGACTTGAAGCCGTCATAGCCACAATAGCTGGCAGGGCATACTGCCATAGCAGCTGACCTACAGGCTTTGTCCCTAATTCTAATGCCGCTTTTTTATTGTCCATGTATATTAATAATGTGCAAAGGTACGAATTATTCTTGAAACAACCAAATTAAGTTTAAAAGATTTGGCTGTTCGCATAATAAACTGTACCTTTGCATTAAAATAATCATCACATGCAACGACTATTGACACTAATCATACTGACAGGCTGCACGCTATTCGTGTTGGCCACCCAACAACAGGACGGCACACGACGTATACGGTACAAGGATGGACCTGCTTACATTTATCGTATCAGTCTGACGGATAAGGATGGTACACCCTACTCCCTCGACCGCCCAACCCGTTTTCTCTCGCATAGAGCTGTCGAACGTCGTAAGCGTCAGGGATTGAGTGTTGACTCCACCGACCTGCCCGTATCGCCTCATTATATTCAGATGGTCAGCAAGGAGGGCGTTAGTATCGTTGGCAAGAGTCGCTGGCAAAACACCCTATTGGTTCGCATGAAAGACAGCACACTTATCAGTAGCATCCGACAGTTACCTTGTGTGAAGGATTGCAAGTTGGTTTGGCTGTCACCCGATTCTATCACTCCTGACACCCGCATCAATTATCATGAAACTTTTGAACCCCACGACAGCATAGCTAACGAAATCTATGGTACCGCAGCCGACCAGATATACAATCTCAAGGGCGACCAGTTGCACAAGGCAGGCTTTCAGGGTAAAGGCATGATGATAGCCGTCATTGATGGTGGATTCAAGAATGCCGATGTCATTCCTGAACTGAAGAAGATTGACATCCGAGGCTGGCGCGACTTTGTCAGTCCTGACGACCCACAGCTTTTTGCCGATACTGATCATGGCACCAAGGTACTCTCTGCTATGGGCACTTACCGTCCTCACATCTTCATTGGCACAGCTCCCAAAGCCTCTTATTGGCTTCTTCGCAGCGAAGACCAGCAGACGGAACAGGAGGTAGAAGAAGACTACTGGACGATGGCTGCTGAGTTTGCCGACAGCGTGGGCTGTGACGTCATCAACTCCTCGCTAGGCTATAATGAATACGACCACAAATGGATGTCATACAAGCAATGGCAACTCGACGGACAAACAGCTTTCATCACCCGTTCCGCTTCCATGTTAGCCTCAAAGGGCATCGTGCTCTGCAATTCTGCAGGTAATTCAGGCATGGGTCCCTGGAAGAAGATTGGTGTACCTGCCGATGCCGATCAGATATTGACCATTGGTGCCATCTCTGATAATGAAACACAACGCATCGCTGCGTTTAGCAGTATTGGTCCCACTCAGGACGGTCGCGTCAAGCCTGACGTTGTAGCCATAGGTGCTCCGGCTCGCGTCATCAGTGGCCGAGGCATGATTACCAGCAGCATGGGCACCTCGTTCTCGTCGCCCGTAGTCTGCGGACTGGTGGCCTGTCTGTGGCAGGCTTTGCCCCACAAGACGGCCCTCGAAATCATTGAGCTTGTCCGTCGTACAGGCAATAACTACCAGCATCCAGATAACATTTACGGCTTTGGCGTGCCTGATTTCTGGCAGGCATACATGGAAGGGATGATAAAAGTGAATAGTGAGAAGTGATGAGTGAACATTATTCGCTACGACAACTGAACTTGCTGGTACGCGAGGCCATCGAGACAGAGCTACCCGATGAATATTGGGTGGAGGCAGAACTGTCGGAATGTCGCGAGAATAGTGGCCATTGTTATATGGAACTCATCGAAAAGGATGAGCGAACCAACACCCCCATAGCACGTGCTTCCGCCAAGTGCTGGCGACAGACGTGGCAGATGGCCAAGCCTTATTTCGAGCGCACCACAGGACAGCAGCTACGTGCTGGCATGAAAGTGCTGCTCAAGGTCTATGCCCAGTTCCACGAGGCCTATGGTTTCTCGTGGATTGTCAGCGACATCGACCCAACCTACACCCTCGGCGATATGGCCCGCAAGCGTCAGGAGATTATCCGCCAACTGAAGGAAGAGGGTGTTTTCGACCTGCAGCGCGAGCTCCGCATTCCAACCTTTGCCAAGCGTATTGCTGTCATTTCTGCCCAGAATGCTGCGGGTTATGGTGATTTCTGTCGTCAATTGGAGGACAACGACTATGGTTTCCGTTTCGAGGTAACACTCTTTCCAGCCATCATGCAGGGCGAGCAGGTCGAATCATCCATCATCGCTGCCCTGAACGCCATCTACGAAGCCACCGTCCCCGACGGTTCTCCGTCGGGCCCCTACGACTGCGTCGTCATCATCCGCGGTGGTGGTGCTACTGCCGACCTCAGTGGTTTCGACACACTGGCATTGGCCGAAAATGTCGCCCAATTCCCCCTGCCCGTCATCACTGGTATCGGACACGACCGCGACGAATCAATCCTCGACATGGTGGCCAACACGAAAGTGAAGACACCTACCGCTGCTGCCGCCCTACTCATCGACAATTTAAGGCAGGTACTTGACAGAATTAACAGCGCCCAACAGCACCTCACTACAGTTATCAGTACGAGACTCTCAACACTCAACGTTCAGCTTTCGTCCTTACAGGCGCTCATCCCTACCCTCGCCTTGCGAACGATTGGTGATCAGCGTCATCGTATCGAGATGCAGGAAAATCGTCTGCCTGTCGCCATCGAACGACGACTGACCAACCAAAAACACCTGTTAGAGAACTTGAGCCTAAAGTTACAAGGTTTCGACCCCAAACTGCTCCTTTCGCGTGGATACAGCATCACGCTCCACAATGGCCGTGCCGTTCGTGACCCCAAGCAGTTGAAGGTTGGCGACGAAATAGAGACGAAAGTAGAACACGGAACGATACGATCTGTGGTTAAGAGTTAAGAATTAAGAATTAAGAGTTAAGAGATAGAAGTTATGAACGATCATTTAAAATACGAAGAGGCCTTGTCTCAACTTGAGACCATTGTCCGCAAAATGGAATCCAACGAGTACGACATCGATGAACTTGCTGTACAGCTGAAGACTGCCCAGCAACTCATCAAGTTTTGTAAGGACAAATTAACCAAGACTGAAGCCGAACTTCAGAAAATCAATGCCGAAGCTAACGCATAAGATTTGGGACAGCACGCTCGAGAACGCCTCCGTTCTCTGCTCATCATAGGCACTTTCAGGTCGTTCTAACGGCATCTATTACCCTTAGTAACGTCATCTATCGGTCGTTCCGATGACACTTTCCCCCTATAAAGTATCATCGGAACGGGTCGTAGATGCCATCGGAACGACTCGAAAGTGACGTTAGTACGACCTGAAAGCATCAAAGCCATCAGCTGCTTCCTTCTCGCGGCCCGTCTGCTTCCTTCGGGCGGTCCTTCCGCTTCCTTCGGACGAGGCGTCCGCTTCCTTCGGAACAGGCTTCTGGTACGTATCAGACAAGGCGCATATACTTCAGATAATTTACAAGCTGGGCTTTACGGGCCGTATCGTACCATCGGCATTGAACGTCAAGGGGTCGATGCACACCTCGCGGTTGTAGCCTGCACTCCAGTCGAGCTTTGGTCCACGCGGACGCTGGAAGCGGTGATAGACAATGCACCACTCGTCCGTGCCAGGCTTCTGCAGGATGGCATGATGGCCTGTGCCGAAAATCTGATTCTTGTCGTCGCGCTGCAGGATAATGGTCTTCTCTGCAGCCGTAACGGGAGAACCGTTACGCACAAGTGCTGTGGGCGAATCGCTGATGGCATAACGGATGCGGTAGTTCTTTGAGCGCGTATCGTTCTCCGACCACGTAAAGTAGTACTTGCCGTCGCGATAGAACACGTAGCAGCCCTCGTTATAGTTGTAGCGTGCCTTGTCCTTACGCGGCAGGATGACGGTGGGCTCACCCTTGAAGCTGGTCATATTGTCGTTGAGTTCGGCACAGATAATGGTGCCATTGCCCCAATACAGGTAGTATTTGCCCGTCTGAGGGTCTTGGAACACATCGGGGTCTATCGTAGCACCACCGTTTTTCATGACAGGCAACTCTTTGGTGGCCAAAGGTTTGCCCAAAGCGTCCTTGAAGGGACCTGTAGGCTGGTCGCTGACGGCAACACCAATCTTGTCCTCGCCTACGAAATAATAGAAGTACTTATATTTTGCCTTCTTGCCTTTGCCCATCTTGCGTTCGATGATACACGGAGCCCACGCCTTGCGCTTAGCCCACTGGCAGTCGGTCTGGAGGTCGAAGATGACACCCTCGTACTGCCACGTCTTCAGGTCGGACGACGAATAGCAGCGGAAGTCGTGATTGTCCCAGTTCTCCTGTCCGTCAGTCGTTGGATAAAGGTAGTATTTGCCGTCTTTCTCTGAATACAGCACCTCGGGATCAGCATACAAGCCAGGAATGACGGGATTGCGACGGTTAGGCTTCATCGTGGCCAACTCATAACCATCGCTCCACGCCTGCAAACGGTCGTATTCATCCTTGGTGAGACGAAGGTACGAGCCGTGCTGTGGTGCATTGACACCTTCGATGTTACGAGGCGACTTGAAGTTACGCATAAACTTGTCGGCCGTACACAGGCGATAATTCCTGGGTCGGCTGGAATACTCGATGTAGCCTATCACCCAATCGTCGTGGCCAGCCAGTTGGAAAGCCGATACGCCCTCACACTTTTTCTTGCCCTCGAAGTTCACATAGTCGTCCTCCACAGGTTCACTCCACGGCCCCGTTAATTGCTTCGACGTTGCCGTAAAGAGTCCTGGCTTGCCGCCCTCCTTTTTAATCATCATGTGCCATTGCTGGTCGCTTTCCAGCCAGTTGATGTCAGCATCGATGGTGGCATAACCCCAGTCGAAAAGCAGACGAGGTTGCGTCAACTGCGTAAACGTCTCGTCGGCATACGAGTAGTACATGCGATCGTACTTCTCTTCATTGCGGTTCCACATCGAGTAATAGATGAAGTAGCCACCTTTGCGTCCGTCAGGCCACACGTAGTCTCCGTCCCACATTATCTGCGGTGCCCACACGCGATTGATAGTCGACCAATCCTTATAGACGGAGGGAGCTGCAGGGTCGCAGAAGATGGTCGTACCCTGACGGTAGTCGAAGGTCTTCGACGTCCAGTGTATCAGGTCATCGCTCACCAACAGGTCGATGCCGTAGTTGTCCCATTCGGCCTTCTTCTTCAAGTCCTTGAATCGGCCTACATTCATGTCTGTACACACCATCAAGTAGCCCGTTCCGTCATACTTGCGGCAGATGTAGGCATCGCGCGTAGCACCCTCGATGCGTGCATGTTCGAAGTCACTGAAGATGGAGTCGCCATTCAACAGATCGTGGTAGTGGAATCCATCACGACTCAAGGCATAGGCCGTCCAGGCACGTCCGTGGTCGTTCATATGACAAAAAAGGTAACCATAGTCGCCCTTTTGGAAGTTTCCTTTTTGAGTTTGTGCCATGAGGCCAGCGGGCAACAATGAACCCAGCATGAATGATAAAAATAGTCTTTTCATTTTTGCTTATCAGTTTGTTTTGAGTGCAAAATTAATAAGAAAAACAAGAAATAAGGCATTTTTTACATAAAAATGTTGCACATGCGCAAGATTTTGATTACTTTTGCGCGCAAAAAGTAAACAACAAGCATAAAAAGATAACATTATGAAGAATCTGGATTGGGGTAGTCTGTCTTTCGGCTACATGAAAACCGATTACAACGTTCGCTGTTACTATCGCGACGGCAAGTGGGGTGAAATCGAAGTTTGCTCCGACGAGTATCTGAACCTGCACATGGCTGCAACCTGTTTGCACTACGGCCAGGAGGCTTTCGAGGGTCTAAAGGCCTATCGTTGTCCTGACGGCAAGGTGCGCATCTTCCGTGTTGACGAGAATGCCAAGCGCCTGCAGTCTACATGTCGTGGCATCATGATGCCCGAGGTCAGCACAGAGCTGTTCACTGAGATGGTGAAGAAGGTCGTTCGCCTCAATCAGGAGTGGATCCCAACTTACGAGAGTGGCGCCACACTCTACATCCGCCCACTGCTCATTGGTACCAGCGCTCAGGTAGGTGTTCATCCCTCCAAGGAATACTGCTTCCTCATCTTCGTAACTCCCGTAGGCCCATATTTCAAAGGTGGATTCTCCAGCAATCCTTACGTCATCGTTCGCGATTACGACCGCTCGGCACCTCTCGGTACAGGTAAGTATAAGGTAGGTGGCAACTACGCCGCATCGCTCTTTGCCAACAACTTGGCCCACGAGAAGGGTTATGCCTGCGAGTTCTATCTGGACGCCAAGGAGAAGAAGTACATCGACGAGTGCGGTGCTGCCAATTTCTTCGGTATCAAGAACAACACCTACATAACCCCAGAGTCAACCTCTATCCTGCCTTCTATCACCAACAAGTCGCTGATGCAGGTAGCCGAGGATCTGGGCATGAAGGTTGAGCGTCGTCCTATTCCTGAGGAGGAACTTGAGACCTTCGAGGAGGCTGGAGCCTGCGGTACAGCAGCCGTCATTTCACCTATTTCTTATATTGACGACCTCGACACTGGCAAGCGCTACTCATTCGGCGACAAGCCAGGCCCACAGTCTAAGAAGCTATTCGACACGCTTCGTGGCATCCAGTACGGCGAAATCGAGGACAAGCACGGCTGGACAACTGTCGTTATAGACTAGTCTAACTAGTAAAACTAGTATAACTAGATTTTCTATGGGAAAAGGCAAGCTGGCGAAATTCGCCGACATGGAAACTTATGAGAACGTGTTCCAATACCCCTATTCGGTAGTGGAACATGTTCCTTTTGATATGCAAGGCCACTGGCGCGAGCAGTATTTCAAGAACGACAATCCCATCGTTTTAGAGTTAGGCTGCGGCAAGGGCGAATATACCGTAGGACTGGCAAAAATGTTTCCTAACGTTAACTTCATTGGCGTTGACATCAAGGGAGCCCGCATGTGGACAGGTGCTACGCAAGCGCTGCAAGAAGGACTGAAGAATGTCGCCTTTTTGCGTACCAACATTGAAGTGATAGACCGTTTCTTCTCTGAGGGTGAGGTACAGGAGATTTGGCTGACTTTCAGCGACCCGCAAATGAAGAATCCAAGGAAACGACTGACATCAACATGGTTTCTGAATCGTTACCGTAAATTCTTGTCGGACGGTGGCCTCATCCACTTGAAGACCGACTCGAACTTCTTATTTACCTATACGTCATATCTGGTAGAAAAGAACCACCTGCCTGTGCTCGTCAAGACCACCGACCTCTATAACGAAGCGTGCAGCGATTCAGTCGCAGCATCCATCCAAACGTATTACGAGTCAATGTGGCTGGCTCGTGGCCTGAACATCAAGTATATGAAGTTTTGTCTGCCGCGTGATGGCGAACTCGTCGAGCCTGACGTGGAAATAGAACTTGACGACTATCGCTCATATCACCGCGACAAGCGCAGTTCGAAAGACAAGGCCAAATAAGTCTGCACGATTCCACGCATGGCCAGAAAGACAATCATGGCCAGCCACAGGGCCTGATTGCCGAAATAGGGCATTAAATAGATGGCCGTAGCAAAGAAGGCAATGGCAGCTATAGCTGAAGATATCAGCATGCCACGTATATGCGTGGTGCCGATGTACAATCCATCCCAGATGAAAGCTGCCACACCTGCTACGGGAATAAGGTAGGCCCACCAAACATAACCCTCGGAAGCCGCTACGACATGACGATTGTCGGTCAGCAGTCGAAGGAAGGGCATGCCACCAAAGACGTAGATGGCGGTGAACAATGCTGTCATCAGAGCGCCCCAAAGAAACAAATGCCTTACCACACTTTTGAAAGCACGCACATCCTTGGCCCCCCAGAACTTACCGCCCAGCGCCTCGCCGGCATAGGCAAAGCCATCCATGACGTACGAGAAAAGCAGATAGAGCTGCATCAACAACGTGTTGACAGCCAGGATCTCAGCTCCCTGACGTGCACCAGCAGAGGTAAAGTAGAGATTAACGGCCACAAGGCACAAGGTGCGCAGGAAGAGTGCACCACTAATTGAAAACTGGGAAGAGATAATCACAGGGGCAGACTTCTTAATCCTGTCGAAAATCAAGAACCAGTTCCCGTGATTTTCCAAATGTCGCCAATAGTAACGCTTCAGAAAAACAACACCCACAAGGAGGCCGGCATACTGGGCTATGACTGTACCAAACGCCACTCCAGAAACCTTCATACCCACGCTATAGACGAAGAATAGCGAGGCCACGATGTTCACAACGTTCTGGATGATGCTGATAACCATCGGCGTACGCGTGTTCTGCATGCCAATGTACCAGCCGCTCAAGGCATAGAGAGTCAGCGTGGCAGGAGCACCCCAAATGACAATACGGAAGTAGACTTTGACCAACGGGCGCACATCAGCCGTAGGACCTATCAGCCATAACAAAAGCTGATAGAGTGGCCACTGAAGCAGTAACAAAACAACAGACACCACGAGGGCCACCAGCACCGACTGTGACAGTTGACGCGACATCTCCCTGAAATCGCGACGGCCACGCGCCTGGGCTGTTAATCCACTGGTACTCATGCGGAGGAATCCGAAGAGCCAATACACAAGATTGAACATCATGGACCCCACGGCAATGGCACCGATATAAACTGCAGCGCCCATGTGGCCCACAATAGCTGTATCGACCAATCCCAACAACGGCACCGTGATGTTCGTCACGATGGCCGGAAGGGCTATTTTCAGTATCTGAAGGTCTCTTTTATTCATAATTCTCTGCAAAAGTAATAAAAAGATTAGAGTTTTACGATTATTGTTTCGAGAAAATTTGTATCTTTGCAGTAACTTATGCAAAAAAATATGTTGAAGAGGCTGTTGGCAATTGGCTGTTGGCTTTTAGCAATTGGCTGTAGCGCGCAGACGTTCGCCATCGAGAAGCGGGCTGACTCGCTATACGTGCTGACGCTGACCACCGATTCAACCTGTAGCCAATGGCGACTGCCCTACCCTGTGTATCGCATGGAGACGGGCGACGTGGACGGCAACGGCACAATAGAAGCACTGGTAGGTGTTATCAAACCAACACGTTTCTATCCAGAAATGGGACGTCGCCTATTTATCTTCAAGAACTACGAGGGACTGGTGCGACCTATGTGGCTGGGGTCGAAACTTGGCGGGACACTACAAGACTTTCACTTCCGCAACGGTGTCGTGCGTAGTCTGGAAACCAATGGCAAGGGTGAGTACACCGTAGCAGAATACCGCTGGAGCGGATTTGGTGTAGCATTCGAGCGCTACCTCGTAAGAAATACTAACGAAACAGAAGCAAGAAAAATATTCGAGTAATATGAAGATGTTATTAACCAGCATGTTGTGCTTGATAGCCCTAACCGCTATGGCACAGGAAAAGCAACGCGTCATCATTCCCGGACAGGGTAGCATCAACGTAGAGCTACTGAACAAGCGCATCGACTTAAAGCAGGACGTGTCGCGACTGAACCTGACTGAATTACGTGTACTACGCAACAGCTTCTATGCACGCGAAGGCTATCCTTTCAAGGATGCCTTTCTACGCGGTGTCTTCCAATGTACGTCGTGGTATGACTCGCTGATGTGGGAACGCTGGGCAAAGGTAGAAGATAAGGTGGACTACAACAGTAACGAGAGCTGGCGTACCACCTACTACAAGGCCGACGCAAAAGTGCCCATGAAGACAACAAAGGCAGAACAGGCTTTCATCGCCAAGTTGCAAGCCCGTGAAAAGGAATTGAAAAAACAGAACTTCAATACACAGACAGGCTATCGTGTCAACATGGACAACGTGGTGAACGCCATGCAGATGAAAGAATTTAACGCTAAATTGAGGGATAAACTGGGCCGCAACGGCTTTGCCATCGTTCCAGCCCAGCACGATCAGTTATTCAATGTGTACGAGAGCAACGACTATACCAACTTCCCCAACTTTGTAACCACTGACCTATATTTGCAACTTTACCATCTTTACTTCGACTGCCTGCTGCGCGACGTCGAGCAACAGAAGCTGCACATATTGGTGCGCCGACTGTGCGAACGCGGCCAGCAGTTGACGACAGGGAATACGCCTGAGATGCAGTGGCTGCACACCTACTTCAACATCGGCCACGCCCTCATTACCGGTCAAAAGGGCGCAACGGGCACGGAGGCCGACGAGGTGGCGAAGTCGACAGCCTACCAAGCCGACAAGTCGGAGTATCTCGGCTACATCGACATACCCTTCAACTACCAGCTGTTCCGCCCGCGTGGCCACTATACACGTAACGATACGCTGAAGCAATACTTCCACGCCATGATGTGGCTACAGACCGTCCCCTTCGGCACCAATGTCCCCGAGCAGTTGCGGCGCGCCGTTGTCCTGGCCGAACTGACGAGCAGCGACATCGAGATGCGCAGTTTCTATCAACAGCTGTTCGAACCCATGACATGGCTCTTCGGAACACCTGACAACATCTCAATCTTGCAAGTCCATAGACTTATGTATGGTCGCAAAGCCGCAGACATTCTTAAGGATAAAAAGGCACTGGCACAGCTGCGCAGCGACATCGAGTCACTGGCCAAGCAACAGACGCGCATCAAGCCAAAGTTCCAGTACTCAAGTGAGTACAAAATCAATTTTCTGCCGCAGCGCTACATGCCGGACGGCGAGGTGTTGCAGGAGATGGTAGACTACGACAACTGGCCGACTCATCGCGGTCTGCCCACGGGCCTTGATGTCTTTGCGTCGATGGGCGTTGCATCGGCCGAGAAGATTCTCATTGACGAACTGAAAGAGAGCCAGCAGTGGGACGGCTTTGTGCCAGCCCTCACCAAGATGAAGCAACGCATGCAGGAGATTGACTGGCAGCAGACCATCGGCAATCGTTGGATGGACGCAGTGAAGACGTTGAATGACACCTGCAAGGGCTATCCTTACTTCATGATTACGCCCGAATGGCAGAAGAAAGAGCTAAATGCCGCCCTCGCCTCGTGGGCCGAAATGAAACATGATGCCATTCTCTATGCCAAACAGCCCTTTGGTGCCGAGTGTGGAGGTGGTGGTCCCCCCGAGCCTGTAGTAACTGGCTATGTAGAGCCTAATGTCAAATTCTGGCGCAAGGCCATCAGTCTACTGGAAGCAACAGCTGACGTACTTGAACGCCATCAGCTAACAACAGAAAAAAGCAAGCGCGTCACTGACCGTCTGCGTGAAGAAGCTCAGTTCCTGTTGGAAATCAGCGAAAAAGAATTGGCTAGAAAGAAAATTGGCGATGGTGAATACGAGCAACTAAAGATTATCGGTGCCACCTTCGAGAATATTTCGCTCGACCTGATACGCGATGAAGAGCAGTATCTCATGGGATGGAGCGATGTGCAGGGCACAGATAAGAAAGTGGCCCTGATTGCCGATGTCTATACGGCTAATGCCGACAACAATCCAGAAAAGAGCGTGATGTATGTAGGTGTTGGAGCAGCCGATGAAATATACTGTGTCGTAGAGGTCGACGGCTACCTGTGGCTCATGCGTGGTGCGGTACTTTCGTATCGTGAAACACGTCGCCCGTTGGACGTGTTACGCTTGACAGATGAGGAGTGGCAGAAGAATTTGGAAACCTATCCCGACGAGGGGCGGCCCTCATGGATGCAGGACATCATCGTACCCCTGAAAGAGACGCCCAAAACAAATGAGAGGTTTTTCTATAGCACTGGTTGTTAGCCTCTGGTTTAGTGTATCACCGTGCCACGGTGATACACTAAACGTCGTCCTGACTGGCGACATCCTGCTCGATCGCGGGGTGCGCCGCGTCATCGAACGTGACGGCATGGATGCGCTTTTCTCGTCAGCCATCGACTCCTTGTTCAAGAAATCAGACGTCGTGGTGGGTAACTTGGAGTGCCCAGCCACTAAAATTAAGGCACCCGTCTTCAAGCAATACATCTTCCGCGCAGAACCGGAATGGATTGCCGACCTAAAGCGGCACGGCGTGACGCATCTGAACATGGCCAACAACCACACTATCGACCAAGGCCGTAAGGGGCTGATGGATACCTATCGCAATGTCGTCGCAGCCGGCATCGTACCCATCGGGGCGGGTGGAACGATGCAGGAGGCCGTCTGCCCAATACTGCTCAGCGAACATCCACGAAGAGTTTGGCTGATAGCCTCGCTGCAGATGGCCTTGGAGAATTACGCCCATCTGCCCGACCGCCCCAGCGTCAGCCAACTGCCAATCGATTCTCTGATTCAAAGTATAGCACGACTCCGTCGCGAAGATCCCCGCTGCTACATTATCGTCTCGCTGCATTGGGGATGGGAGAACCATGAGGAGGTCGTGCCCCGTCAGAGATACGATGCCCACCGGCTAATGGACGCTGGTGCCGACGCACTGGTCTGCCACCATACGCACACCCGTCAGCCCTGCGAGACATACCACGGAAAGCCCATCTTCTACAGTCTGGGTAACTTCATCTTTGACCCGCAGCGCGACATCAACCGTCGTGCCGCCATCGTCCGTCTCAGCATCACTGACAGCACCGCCGATGTCGAAGCTATCCCCATCATCATCAATGGCTGCCGTCCAGATATAGACAGCAGCCATTGACTGTGAAGTA
This sequence comes from uncultured Prevotellaceae bacterium, assembly GCA_902762565.1. Lineage (GTDB taxonomy): Bacteria > Bacteroidota > Bacteroidia > Bacteroidales > Bacteroidaceae > Prevotella. The sequence goes on along the minus strand of CACWOS010000003.1, from coordinate 61,392 downwards.
GGCAATCTTCTCAATTGCCATCATAGCATTCGATTAATCATTTGCCAAATCCGCGACCGTTCCACTTCAGCGTCCGCGTCGTTTTCTTTCCCGTAGCTTCGTTCCACTTTGTCACAGTGATGTCCTTGCCCGTGCGGGGAAGACCATACGAAGTGTTGAAGTATTCCATTTTGATTCCCATATCAACGGGTGTCAACCACTTCTTCGCATTGTCGTATCGCCAGAACATCAGACCGTCGTACTGGCCGGGATTCAAGCGCATGCCTTCCTGCCAAAGTTCTACATTTAGAGCAAAGAGCTTATGCTTCTGGTCGGCCATGTTCCAATAGCACATCTCATAACGGTGCGTGAATTCGCCGTCTTTGTCTGTCTGCTTTATCAGAATATAACCAGCTTTCTTGTCGACCGTAATCGTGAAACCCTGAGGCTGTTCGTCACCAGTAAGGTAACACTGTAGTGATTTGCGTACCCCATTCATCCATTCATCGGGTGTATTCTCGGGATCATCATCCATGAAAGTGAAATACGCCAAAGCGAAATCCATGATATCAGGCGCAACACCCTCGAATTTCACCTTAAAACCGTCCTGCGCCGACATCGTCAGCCAGCACAGCGCCGCCATAATTGCAAATAATGTTCTCTTCATTTTTATTGGTTATAATAGGTTTATGGCTGCAAAGGTACGAATAAATGATCGAAATGCCAAGCAATTGCGCGGAATATTTTGTCGTTTCAAAGATAATACGTATCTTTGCACACAAAGTACAAACTAATTGAAGTAAAAAGCATGATTAACCAAGAACTATTAAATCCTAAAAGTATCGCCATAATTGGCGGTTCTAACAATGTGCACAAGCCCGGAGGTGCCGTTGTGCGCAACTTATTAAGCGGTGGCTATAGCGGTACTTTGCGTATTGTGAATCCCAAGGAGGACGAGGTGCAGGGCATCAAAGTGTTCCACGATGCTCGCGAACTGCCTCCCACGGAACTGGCCATTCTTGTGGTTGCAGCCAAGTACTGTCCTGAATACGTAGAACTGCTGGCCAAGGAGAAGCAGACACGCGCCTTTATCATCATCTCAGCAGGATTCAGCGAGGAGACTCACGAGGGTGCTGTCCTAGAGCAGAAGATTCTTGACATCTGTCAACAGTATGGCGCAGCCCTCATCGGTCCCAATTGCATCGGGTTGTTGAACCGTAATCATCACTCCGTATTCACCAAGCCCATTCCAAAGCTAAATCCTAATGGTGTTGATTTTGTCAGTGGCTCTGGTGCTACGGCGGTGTTCATTCTCGAGAGTGCTGTTATCAAAGGACTACAATTCAATAGCGTATGGTCCATCGGCAACGGCAAGCAGATTGGTATTGAGGATGTGCTGCAGCACTTTGACGAGCACTTTAATCCTGAAACGGACTCCAAGGTCAAACTGCTGTACATCGAAAACATCTCGAATCCCGATAAGTTGTTGTATCATGCCAGCAATCTTATCCGTAAGGGATGTCGTATTGCTGCCATCAAGGCAGGATCCAGCGAAAGCGGAAGTCGTGCAGCGTCGAGTCATACGGGGGCTATTGCATCTAGCGATTCTGCCGTCGAGGCTTTGTTCCGTAAGGCTGGCATTGTTCGTTGTTTCTCGCGTGAAGAACTTACCACCGTGGGGTGTATCTTTACCCTGCCCGAACTGAAGGGGCGCAATTTTGCTATCGTGACGCATGCTGGTGGACCGGGTGTAATGCTGACCGATGCCTTATCGAAGGGTGGCCTGAACGTTCCCAAAATAGAGGGTCCTGAGGCCGACGAACTGAAAGCCAAACTCTTTCCAGGCTCTGCGGTGGCAAATCCCATTGATATACTTGCCACTGGTACAGCAGAACAACTGGGTATTGCCATTGACTACTGCGAACATCAGTTTAAGGACATCGACGCTATTGCCGTCATTTATGGTACCCCAGGACTGACCCAACTCTACGAGGCCTACGAGGTGCTCCACCAGAAAATGCTGGAGTGCAAAAAGCCTATCTTCCCCATCCTGCCCAGTCTACACACCGCAGGACCGGAGGTGGCCGAATTCTTACAAAAGGGACATGTCAACTTCTCGGACGAGGTGACGCTGGCCACAGCACTCTCGCAAATTATGCGTACGCCCAAACCGGCACCACCTGAGGTGCAACTCTATGGTATTGACATCCCCAAGCTCCACAAAATAATCCTTGGCATCGAAGATAATGGTTACGTGCCACCTCAGACCGTACGTGACATCCTCTCTTGTGCAGGTATCCCTCTTGTACCTGAGATGGTGTCAACATCAAAGGATGAGTTGACTGCATTTGCTCAAAAGGTAGGCTATCCCGTCGTTGCCAAAGTCGTTGGGCCAGTACATAAGAGCGATGTAGGCGGTGTGGCACTTAATATCCACACGCCAGAGCATTTGGCTTTAGAGTTCGACCGTATGATGAGCATTAAGGATGTCACAGGTGTAATGGTGCAGAAGATGCTGAAGGGTACCGAACTGTTTATTGGAGCCAAATACGAGGAACGCTTCGGACACGTCGTGCTCTGCGGACTGGGAGGTATCTTCGTCGAAGTGCTGAAAGACGTATCTAGTGGTCTGGCACCTTTGAGCTATGGCGAAGCCTACTCCATGATTCACTCCCTGCGTGGTTACAAAATATTAAAAGGTACACGCGGGCAGCAAGGCATCAACGAGGAGAAATATGCCGAAATCATTGTACGCCTCAGCACCCTCCTTCGTTTTGCTACGGAGATCAAAGAGATGGACATTAATCCACTCCTTGCTGACGAGAATGACGTTGTAGTCGTCGATGCGAGAATACTTATTGAGAAATAGTTAGAGGAAGCCCTGATGCTTCAGGGCTTCTTTCAACCCTTCTGACATTGCCTCATTGTCGGCCTTGGTATATCGGATATCCGTAAAGATCTGTGCCAAGGTCTGTTTATGGTTAATCTCAACAAAGTGCTGATTCTCGGGCAACTTTTCCTTCTTGCAATAGTAGGCGTCAATATCGTCAGCTGTTGGCTCGTGGTAGGTCTCTCTATGTACAAAGCCCTCCAAAGGCAACCGGTCGGTCAATGCCGGTTCCTCTGCAGGCCAGCCAACGGTCAGCGTAGCCACAGGCATCACAAGTTTCGGCAGTTGCAAAACTTCAATAATCAGCATAGGCTGATAGACGGTTGTTCCTAAATAACAATAGCCTAACCCTTCTTCGTCCATCAGGTTACAGAGTGTCTGCGTATAGAGCAGGGCATCAATGGCAGCATTCTGATACGACAGGAAGTTGTCGTAACCAGCCTGCGCCTGACGTTCTTCACACCAGCGGGTGGTACGGTGGAAGTCGGCACAAATGGTCAGTACTACGGGTGCCTGTGTTACCATTGGCTGATTGAAATGGGCAGGTGCCAAGCGTTGTTTCATCTCAGCAGAGCGCGTCACCACCACACTATACAGTTGGAGGTTACCCATGGTTTGTGTACGACTGGCCTCGTTCATCAGGCGATTCAACAATGCCTCACTAACAGGCTGTTCAGAATATTTGCGGATAGTCCGACGTGTCAATAAGTTCTTCATGCGTGCAAAAGTACGAAAAAATTTTGGAATATCACTTTTTTTTCGTATCTTTGCACAAAATAACTTAAAACATAACGACTATGGAACATCAGTTACTATTTCAGATTTTCGGTTGGTTAGGCAGTTTCGGCCTCATCTTTGGCTATCTGCCCCAAGCGATCCAGACCATTCGTACTCGTAACACCGACGGCATCTCACTGCCCGGCTTCATCATGATGGCCGTCGGCAGTTTCTGCTTTATGTGTCAAGGATTGCTACTATGTATAGAACAAGGTATCGAAACGGGTGTTTTCATTTTCATCACCAACTTCATTACAGCCACCTGTGCCGCCATCATCTTTATCATCAAGATGCATAACGACCACTTTAAGAAGAAATAGTTTAAGCAGCGAATGACAGCAGACTTTTACGGACTGTCCGTGTAAGTCTACTACAGCGATACCGACAAATCGACAGTTCTTTCTGACTTTTTGTCGGTTTTTTACGTTTGGGCACAAACTTTGTCCTACTGTTTGCAGATTAACAAAAAAATAGGAGGACAAAACTATGACATTAGACAAGTTTACAATCAAAGCACAAGAGGCCGTCCAGCAAGCAGTGAACACCGCACAACTGAACGGTCAACAGGTCATCGAACCTGTACACATACTGAAAGGAATATTAGAGAAGGCGAAGAACGTGACGAACTTCATCTTCCAAAAACTCGGTGTCAATGCCCAGCAGATTGAGATGCTGGTGGATCAGGAAATCAAACATTTGCCTAAGGTACAGGGCGGGCAACCTTATCTTTCTAACGATGCTAACAACGTATTAATGAAAGCTCAGGAGTTAGCACAGAAGTGGGGCGATGAATTTGTTGCGTGTGAGCCAATAATACAGGCTCTCCTAACCGTCAACTCCACTGCATCTCGCATATTGAAGGATGCTGGCTGTACAGAGAAGGAAATGCAGCAGGCCATTCAGGAACTACGTCAGGGACAGAAGGTACAGTCGCAATCAGCCGATGACAACTACCAGTCGCTGGAGAAGTACGCCAAGAACCTCGTAGACCTTGCCCGTCAGGGTAAATTAGACCCTGTCATCGGACGTGATGACGAGATTCGTCGTCTACTTCAAATCTTGAGTCGTCGTACCAAGAACAACCCGATACTGATTGGTGAACCTGGTACAGGTAAGACCGCCATCGTCGAAGGGCTCGCAGGTCGTATCGTGCGTGGTGATGTACCTGAGAACCTGAAGGATAAGCAACTCTATTCGCTCGATATGGGTGCGCTGGTGGCTGGTGCGAAGTACAAGGGTGAGTTTGAGGAACGATTAAAGAGCGTGATTAACGAGGTGACAAAGGCTGAAGGGCGTATCATCCTCTTCATCGATGAGATCCACACCCTCGTGGGTGCTGGTGGTGGTGAGGGTGCGATGGATGCCGCCAACATCCTGAAACCGGCCTTGGCGCGTGGTGAACTCCGTGCAATCGGTGCTACAACACTCAACGAATACCAGAAGTATTTCGAGAAGGATAAAGCCCTCGAACGCCGTTTCCAGACGGTCATGGTCGATGAACCAGATGAGCTTTCAGCCATCTCTATCCTGCGAGGTCTAAAGGAGCGTTACGAGAACCACCACAAGGTACGTATCCAGGATGATGCCTGTATCGCAGCTGTACAACTATCGGAGCGTTATATCTCTGAGCGCTTCCTGCCCGATAAGGCCATCGACCTAATGGACGAAGCAGCTGCCAAACTGCGTATGGAACGTGACTCCGTACCTGAGGAACTCGATGAGATCACCCGTCGACTGGCTCAACTCGAAATCGAGCGCGAAGCTATCAAGCGAGAGGGCGATGAGATGAAGATTGCCCAGCTGGATAAGGATATTGCCGAGTTGAAGGAACAAGAAACACTGTTCCGTGCCAAATGGGAAGGCGAACGCCAACTCATCAACAAAATCCAACAGGATAAGCAGGAGATGGAGAACCTGAAGCTCGAAGCCGAACGTGCTGAACGCGAGGGTGACTATGGTAAGGTAGCTGAGATACGCTACTCAAAACTGAAGGCTCTTGAAGACGACATCAAGGCTATTCAACAGCAACTGGCCTCAGCTCAAGACGGCAATTCGCTCGTTCGCGAGGAGGTTACCGCTGAAGATATCGCTGAGGTCGTCAGTCGCTGGACGGGCATCCCCGTGACCCGTATGATGCAGAGTGAACGCGAAAAGTTACTCCACCTCGAGGATGAACTACACCATCGTGTAATTGGTCAAGACGAGGCTATCATGGCCGTTTCCGATGCTGTGCGTCGCTCACGTGCAGGTCTGCAAGACCCCAAGCGCCCCATCGCCTCATTTATCTTCCTAGGTACCACGGGTGTCGGTAAGACCGAACTCGCCAAGACACTTGCCGAGTATCTATTCAACGATGAGACCATGATGACGCGTATCGATATGTCGGAGTATCAGGAGAAGCATACCGTCTCGCGCTTAGTTGGTGCACCTCCGGGCTACGTAGGCTACGACGAGGGTGGCCAACTCACTGAAGCAGTGCGACGCAAGCCTTATAGTGTCGTACTGTTCGACGAGATTGAAAAGGCTCATCCGGATGTCTTCAACATTCTGCTGCAGGTATTGGACGATGGTCGTCTGACGGACAACAAGGGACGTACAGCCAACTTCAAAAACACAATCATCATCATGACCTCGAACGCCACACGCGAGCAGTTGCGAATGACTATGCGTCCTGAATTCCTCAACCGCATTGACGAAATCATCACCTTCACGCCATTGACGCAGGAGCAAATTGCTGATGTCGTACGCTTGCAGATGAAAAAGGTAACGGATATGCTAGAACCACAGGGTATCCGATTGGAAACCACCGAAGCAGCAATCAAGTTCTTGGCTCAGGAGGGGTACGATCCCGACTTTGGTGCTCGCCCCGTGAAACGCGCTATCCAACAGCTTGTACTCAACGACCTTTCACGCAAGATTTTAGCCGATGAGGTAAATCGTGAAAAGCCCATCATTATTGACGAGTTTGGAGAAGGTCTTGTATTCAGAAATTAAGGAAGAATAATTCAAGACGACAATCCCATTTCGCGAGCCTTTTGCATTAGAAGATGCATGAGAGGCTCGCGCTCGTTTTTCACCTTATTATCTAATACAGCATCCTTGAGGTATTGTTTTAAAATGCCTACCTCACGAGAGGGTTGGAGGTGGAAAATCTGCATAATCTCGTTACCGTCAATAACGGGTTGAAGCAGGCGCTTGTAGTCTTTTTCCTTAAGGTCGACGAGTTTTTCACGAACGATGCGGAAATTTTCAAGGAAAAGCTTCTTTTTAATCTCATTCTTCGACGTGATATCAGCCTCACAAAGCGTCATAAGGTCGTCAATATCGTCGCCTGCATCGTTGATGAGTCGGCGCACGGCAGAGTCGGTCACTTCACTATCTGCTATGACTTGAGGACGCATGTGGAGGTCGACGAGTTTCTGAACGTACTTCATCTCAACGCCCATAGGTAACTTAAGACGGCGGAATATCTGGGGTATCATCTTGGCACCTATGAGGTTATGGTTGTGGAATGTCCAACCAACGGCTGATTCCCAACGTTTTGACTTCGTCTTGCCAATGTCATGAAGTAAAGCTGCCCAACGGAGCCAAAGGGTGTTGGCTGTTGACTGTTGGCTGTTGGCTTTCACCACGTTTTCCAGCACTTCAAGAGAATGATAGAAATTGTTCTTATGGGCACGACCATCACGTTTTTCAATAATGTCAAGCGCAGCAAATTCGGGTAGAATTATCTGCAAAAGTCCTGAGCGTTGGAGAAGTTCAAAACCTATACTGGGATGGGGCGCCATCATAATCTTGTTGAGTTCCACCTCAATACGCTCACCACTCACTATTTTAATACGGTCAGCCATTCGTTGTAGAGCCTCGTATGTAGCATCTTCTATCTGGAAATTGAGCTGAGTAGCAAAACGAATGCAGCGCATCATGCGCAAGGGATCGTCACTGAAGGTAATTTCAGGATCAAGAGGCGTGGCAATGATGCCGTCCTCAAGATCGGCAATACCATTGAAGGGGTCTACCAACTCACCAAAGCGCTGGCTGTTCAGACAAATAGCCATTGCATTGATGGTAAAGTCGCGACGATTCTGATCGTCCTCTAGCGTACCATCCTCGACAATGGGCTTGCGCGAGTCGTGACTATAACTCTCGCGACGAGCGCCCACAAACTCAATTTCATACTCTCTACCTTTCTGACGAAACTTGACCTGTGCTGTACCAAAATTACGGAACACAGAGAGGTGAGCTTTCTTACCTAACTGGTGTTTCAACTGTTCAGCCACAGCGATGCCACTACCAACAACAACGACATCAATATCATTGGACGGACGTTCGAGGAAGATATCGCGTACATAACCACCCACCACATAGCACTCGACATCCATCTGGTCAGCCACACGACTAATTTGGTGGAAGATTTCCTGATCCAATATCTGAGCCAAAGCGGCATCTGAATATAGTTTCATCTTGATGTATTTCTATTTCGAGGTGCAAAGATACGAATATTTTTGCAAAAATAGTGGGCTATTTCACAATTATTTCGTAATTTTGCAGCCGATATGGCTAATAACGAAGCAAAAACGAATGCACAATTCGAACAGATTATCGACGAATGCCGACAGCTGTTCGAAAAAAAGCTCCACGACTACGGAGCTTCATGGCGTATCCTGCGTCCTGAGTCGTTAACTGACCAACTATTTATCAAGGCTAAGCGAATTCGCTCGTTGGAAATCAAGAAAGAATCGTTGGTAGGTGATGGTATTCGTCCTGAGTTCATCGCACTAATTAATTATGGTATCGTGGGACTCATCCAGTTGGAGCACGGATTCTGTGATACCGTCGACATTACAAACGACGAAGCAATGAAACTCTACGATCAACATGCAAAGGAAGCTCTGGAACTGATGAAGCGCAAGAACCACGATTACGACGAAGCGTGGCGTTCAATGCGCGTCAGTTCGTATACAGACTTCATTCTGACCAAGATTGAACGTATCAAGGAAATTGAGGACTTACAGGGCAATACGTTGGTGAGCGAAGGCATTGATGCGAACTACATGGACATCATCAATTATGCAGTGTTTGGAGCCATAAAGCTAAAAGAATAAGTGAGAAAGGCGGGAGTAAATATAGCACGGCTGATATTGGCCATCGTCCTGATACTGTCAGGATTCGTCAAAGCCGTAGACCCGCTGGGAACACAATATAAGATACACGACTATCTTCAGGCCGTTGAGTTGGCACAGTACGTGCCTGACTTTGCCACGCTGGGCGCAGCGGTGTTGCTATCGGCCTTAGAATTTGGACTGGGCACCTGTCTGCTTTTTGCCATCCGTCGCAGACTAGTGACATTGCTGACACTGATACTAATGCTTGTGATGACCCCCATCACACTGTGGTTAGCTATAGCCAATCCCATCAGCGACTGTGGATGTTTCGGCGATGCCATCGTGTTGACCAATTGGCAGACGCTATGGAAAAATGTGGCGTTGCTGATACTTGCTATCATCGTGAGATGCTGGCCTTTGGATATGATGCGATTCATATCGCGCTCAAACCAGTGGATTGTCATCAACTACTCGGCACTATTCATCATAGCCGTATCTGGATGGTCGCTGTACGATCTGCCATACTTCGACTTCCGTCCCTATCATATAGGCACAGACCTCAGGGATGGTTGGACGCGAACAATGAATGGCGAAGACTTACCTTACGCCGACTTCTTTATGGAGTTGGATGGCGAGGACATCACAGAGCCCGTACTACTCAATCAGGGTTACACGTTTCTACTGGTGTCGCCACACTTGGAACAGGCTGATGACTCGCAACTGGATCGCATTAACGAGGTACATGAGTATGCACAGGACTACGATTACTCGTTCTATTGCCTGACAGCTAGTGGAAAGCAGGGAATACAGCAATGGAAAGAAAGAACAGGCGCGGAATACGACTTCTGTCTGACTGATGACATTGTGTTGAAGACCATGATCCGCAGTAATCCTGGACTGATGCTGCTAAAAGACGGTAAGGTGATACGCAAATGGAGTCATAACCGCATGCCTAGCGAAAAGGAATTATCCAAGCAACTGCAATTTCTAGAGATAGGAAAGATGCCTGAGGATTCCGTGCCGCAAAAGATTCTAACCATCCTACTATGGTATGTGCTGCCGCTATTGCTACTCACACTAGCTGACAGATTGTGGATGTGGTCGAATTGGCTGAAGAAAACGGATAAGAACAATAAAGACAAGATATATCAACTTTTAAAACGTAAAAAGAACATGAGAAAAAAGATTGTAGCAGGCAACTGGAAGATGAACCTGAACCTGCAGGAGGGCGTAGCCCTGGCAAAGGAACTGAACGAAGCACTGGCTGCAGACAAGCCCAATTGTGACGTGGTAATCTGCACACCGTTTATCCACCTCGCATCTGTTGCACAAGTGCTGGAAGGCAGTGTGATTGGCCTGGGTGCTGAGAACTGTGCTGACAAGGAGAAGGGTGCCTTCACAGGTGAAGTTAGCGCTGAGATGATTAAGTCTACTGGTGCTCAGTATGTGATTTTGGGTCACTCAGAGCGTCGCGAATATTACAAGGAGACTCCTGAGATTCTGAAAGAGAAGGTGCTGCTGGCACAGAAGAACGGTCTGAAAGTTATCTTCTGCATCGGTGAGAGTCTGGCTGAGCGCGAGGCCAACAAGCAGAACGAAGTTGTAAAGGCTGAACTCGAGGGTAGCGTATTCAACCTTGCTGAGGAGGACTTCCGCAAGATTATCATCGCCTACGAGCCCATCTGGGCTATTGGTACAGGTAAGACCGCTACCGCTGAGCAGGCTGAGGAGATTCATGCATACATCCGCTCAATCATCGCAGAAAAGTATGGTCAGGCTGTAGCCGACGATACCAGCATTCTCTATGGTGGAAGTTGCAAAGCCTCGAACGCTCCAGAGCTGTTTGCAAAGCCCGATATTGACGGTGGTCTGATTGGTGGCGCTTCTCTGAAGTGCGCAGACTTCAAGGGCATCATCGACGCTTGGAAATAATGAAACGCATCGTAACAATATTTATGCTGTGTACTGGTATTGCAATTAATACCAGTGCACAGACTTTTACCCAGCGCATACAACAGCAAAACAGCAATGGGCAGGGCACCATAACTATTCATGAGGACGAGAATATCAGCAAACTCGTCAATAGTGAAGTGCTGAACAATACCAAACAGCCTACTCAGTCTAATGTATCTACTCCCAACGCATCTACAGTTGGTAAGAACACGTCCACAACAAAACCAACGACACCCACCACTAAACCTACGGTGATCAATGGCATTAGCACTGGCGATAACAGCGAGACTGACGAGGCAAATCCAGACTTAAGCAAAAAGGTAATGCGTGGTGGCGTGAAGGTAAACGGCTATCGCGTACAAGCCTTTGCAGGAGGCAACTCACGCAAGGACCGTGTACAGGCTGAGCAGATAGGCAACAACATCAAGTCGCACTTTGCCAACGTACCTGTATACGTACATTTCTACTCTCCACGATGGATATGCAGAGTTGGCAATTACCGTACTTACGAGGAAGCCCACCAGATGCTGGTTCAACTACGCAATTTGGGCTATAATCAAGCTTCTATCGTTAAAGGGAAGATAACTGTACAATATTAATGACAGAGAACGAAACATACAGAGAGGGACTTGACACCTTGGCTAGTCACTATGAGGAGATTCTGAAGCTAATAGGTGAAGACCCACAACGCGAAGGACTGCTCAAGACACCTATGCGCGTGGCTAAAGCTATGCAGACACTCACCAAAGGCTACGAGGAGGATGCTCATGAAATATTACGCCAGGCACTGTTCAAGGAAGATTACTCGCAGATGGTCATCGTTAAGGATATTGACTTCTTCTCACTCTGCGAACACCACATGCTGCCCTTCTATGGCAAGGCACATGTAGCCTACATACCCAATGGTTATATTACAGGACTCTCAAAGATAGCCCGCGTAGTAGACATCTATAGTCATCGCCTGCAAGTGCAGGAACGTATGACGCTACAAATCAAGGAGGCCATCGAACAAACCCTCCATCCTTTAGGAGTCATGGTCGTGATAGAGGCTCGACATATGTGCATGCAGATGCGTGGTGTGGAGAAGCAGAACAGCATAACCACTACCAGCGACTTTAGCGGAGCCTTCAACCAGGCAAAGACCCGTCAGGAATTTATGAACCTAATACATAGTAAATAGTAACTTAATATCACAAAAAAGATGGAACCAACCAACAGAAGTACCTATAAGAAGCAATCTATGGCATCTGAGTTTACCAACAGTTGTCTAGGTAAGTTAGTCATCCTCGCAGGCACCCTTTTCATTCTGCTGATTGCCTCAATACTAACCATCCCCTCTGATGAAGAAATGCAGGCACAGATGGAAGACAACATCCGCGAATGCATACAAGACAATTTTGAGAAACGCTGTGATCCTGTAGACGAAGTATTCAATAACATTCGCCGTCCCTTCACCGAAGCAGACAGTACTTTCAACGATAAGGAAATATTAGCGATATTCAATCGAAACAACAAGCTCGAGATATATCGTCACACCATATTCTGCACTGCCCGTATAACCAACAACCTGCATCCAGATGGAATGCGCGAAGGTATCGGTATCTTTGGATGCGTTATTCCTTTCCTCAATTATGATGACTTCTTGATGGCAGAAGGTAACGTACGCGGCAAGCAGCAGGACAAGCTCATTAAGGATGGAGGCATACCTGAAATGGACCTAGGCGACAACCCCATGTTGAAACCATACCACTACAAGGGTAATCCTGACGACTGATATATTTTATTGATGCCTATCTATAATAAAAAGTATAGAAATTCGTTATAGATATGGTATGAAGAATTATTGGCTATTAGCATTCGGCTGTTTCCTGTTAGTAATCTTAACGGGATGTGGTGCAGAACAAGCTATGAAAAAAGGGGATAAATACTATGCCCTTGGTGAATATTATGATGCTGCAGCACAATATAAGAAAGCTTACTCACAGACGCCTGCCAAAGAGCGAGCACTAAGAGGTAAGCGAGCGTTAAAGATGGCTGAAAGCTACCGACGCATCAACTACACACAGAAAGCTATTGCGGCCTACAACAATGCTGTTCGTTATAAACAGACAGACTCGTTGACTTATCTGCATTTGGCTGAACAGTTGATGAAGAGCGGAAACTACAAAGAAGCTGCCAAGAACTACCAGACAGCATTGGATTCTATTAAAAGTTACGCCTTCAAGGATTCACGAAGTTACGAACAACAGGCAAAGGCTGGACTACGTTCAGCTCAGAAAGCACCAATCTGGAAGGAGGAAGGTTCTCGGTATATCGTCAAGCGTGAGAACTTCTTTAACTCACGACGTTCGGAATATTCGCCCATGCTGACGGGTGAAGACTTTAACCAGTTGTTCTTCACTTCTACACGCAATCAGGCCAAGGGCGACGAATTAAGTGGCATCACTGGCACGAAGAATGCCGACATCTTTGTTTCCATAAAAGACGACAAGGGCAAATGGCAACGTCCTGAGGTCATAGATTCTGAGTTGAACAGTGATGGTGAAGAAGGTGCCTGTTCGTTCACACCCGACGGACGAACCATGTACCTGACGCAATGCAAAACAGATGGCCAGTATCCACGCTATGCCAATATCGCCACTAGTCAACGTTCGGATGCTGCATGGAGCAAAGCTACAGAACTGGTACTGACACGCGACACGCTATCAGCCTACGCTCACCCTGCTGTCAGTCCCGATGGCGAATGGCTCTACTTTACAAGTAACATGCCTGGCGGCAAGGGCGGATACGACATTTGGCGCGTACGTCTGACCAGTAGTGGTTTGGGAGGTGTCGAGAACCTTGGAGCCCCCATCAACACAGCAGGCGACGAGATGTTCCCCACATTCCGTCCTAATGGCGACCTCTACTTCTCGAGTAATGGACATGAGGGCATGGGTGGTTTGGACATCTATATTGCCAAACCTATTGAGACTCATGATAACATTTCGAAGAATGCCCAACTCTATGTCATCGAACACCCAGGCTATCCGCTCAATTCGCAGGGCGACGACTTCGGCATGACCTTCGAAGGTATGAAGAACAAAGGTTTCTTCTCGTCGAATCGTGGTGACGGCAAGGGCTGGGACCACATCTACTCATTTGCGAAGCCCGATATCATCCAAACCGTCAAGGGTTGGGTATATGAGGCCGAAGGCTATGAACTGCCTCAGGCACAGGTATATCTGATTGGCAACGATGGAACAAACCTGAAACTCAGTGTAAAAGGCGACGGGTCATTTGTACAGGAAATCAAGCCTAACGTAGACTATGTACTATTAGGCACCTGCAAGGGGTTCCTGAACCATCAGGAACAATTGCGCGTCGACTCAGTCGATGAATCGACGGAATATGTACTTCAGTTCCCATTGGCCTCCATTACTGCTCCAGTGATGATAGACAACATCTTCTATGATTTCGATAAAGCCACCCTGCGTCCAGAATCGAAAGAGTCACTCGATAAGTTGGTGGTACTGCTTAAGGAAAATCCTAACGTAACCATCGAACTCAGTGCACACTGCGACTACAAGGGTCCAGCTGAATACAACAAACAACTGTCACAAAAACGTGCAGAGACGGTAGTGCAGTATCTGGTGGAACAAGGTATCGAATCAGACCGTCTGACACCAATGGGTTATGGCAAGGAGAAGCCCAAGACTGTGCGCAAGAAACTGACGGAGAAGTATCCCTTCCTAAAAGAGAACGACGTCTTGACGGAAGAATTCATCAAGACGCTAGAGAACGAGGAACAGCAGGAGCAATGCAACCAGCTGAATCGTCGTACAGAATTTATTGTGCTGAGAACTACTTACGGGCTAACTCCGAAGAAATAACCTCACCTGTACCTACCAACAATAGGCCGAACACTATTGAGAACAGCATCAGCAGATTGATGCTGAACGATTGTGTTGCCAGCGTACGCAACATCACCTCGAACTGGACAGCCAGTAACTCCCAACCATGAAAGACGATGAACAGTACAACAAAGAGGGTAATGAAAACAGTATTCCATATACGCAGAAAGCGCTTTTGCTGAGTATGACAAGCAACTGGCAACTGGCTCATCACACGTTCTGTGAAACCGTTGTCTTCTATTGTCTGGTTTGCTGCTTCGCTAAAAAACTGCTGGAGCAAGCGTTCATCTTTATTTATCATATCCATTTTGTCTTAAATAGGTTGCTAACTTTTCCTTACCTCTTGACAGGTGCGACTTCACCGTGCCATCTTTAATACCTGTAATCTTTGCAATACCTGCAATATCGTATCCATCAATGAGTTGCAGGGTAATACACGTCCGTTCGTCAGGCTTTAATAGCGCTAATGCAGCATATAGGTCCATTTTCAATGAAGTATTCTCAGTACCTGATCGTTGAGATACTGCGTCCACATCTTCAGTCGGATGGTTTCTGCGCGTATAATCGTATAACACGTTATAGGCAATACGCATCAACCACGTCTGAAACGACGCCAGCCCCTTGAAAGAGCGGATGTTGGTATATGCCTTGATAAACGTATCTTGTGCCAAATCGTCACTCAACTGACTATCTCCCAGCGTCTGGCTCAGGAAGAACCTGCGCACAGGTGACTGGTATCGGCGTACGAGCTCGTCGAAAGCCCGTCTATTGCCGAACATCGCCACCTGTGCAACGAGAGAGATATCAGTGGTCATTTACGACTTGACTATTTTCTATTTTACAATTGAGTCTTAGCGGGAATGATGATCCACGCCACAATGTAGAAAGGAATACCTGCAAAGGCAGTAAACAGCGTCAGAGCTGCATAACCCAAGCGAACAGCTACTGGATCGAAGTCCATATACTCTGCGAATCCTGCGCAAACGCCGCCTAACACGCGATCGTTGCTACGTTGTAATTTCTTAGTCATAATTATGCTGATTTAATTCGTTATTCTTATCATTTCTCTTCTGTGCCGTTTTCGAAGCAAACACCTTACCCAGTCCGATGCAGAACACCAATGCACCAATACCGAAGCCTACCTGACCAGCGGCATAGCCTAAGAAGACCATCAAGCCTACACCTACGAAGCACTGACGCATGCCCTTCTGATACTCATCGTCAGTATCAGTGGGATTGTTGTTCAGCAACTGGTCAGGAATGGGCTGTCCCTGCTGCATGGCCATCTGTGCCAAACGCATCTTCTCCTTGCGATTCTTGTTGATGAAATAGAACAGCGCAATGATAATCAGCACAGGAGCCAGCACGAAGAGGATGAGCAACACACCCAGTACGAAGAAAATGCCTGCAATGCCATTGCTATCCATATCAACAAAGAGATGTTTCAACATGCTGCCAAAGTTCTCGTCGTCCATCTCGTAGGTTACGGTATTTGAACTCCAAGGCGATGTCGGTGTGGTAATGGTCACCTTACCCTTATGCTTCGTCGTCGTCATCGTATCCATACTCGTCGTATCCGAATACACAACAACAGCATCTTTGTTCGTTGAATCCACCTTTTCCTGACGTGGCGTATGACGGTGTTTCTGTCCTGCTGCCTCCATACCCGTTGTGAGCGTGAGCAGCAATGCCAATGTTAATAATACCTTTTTCATAGTCATTTATTCTTTATCATTTTTCTATTATCATTTAGTGAATGTTCCATTAATCATTTAGCAACGTGTAATTCTTTCATATGCATATCGCCAGAGCCACGGACATTATATTTGTAGTCGCTAACCGTGCCCTTCAGCGTAATGTCGCCAGAGCCTGTCAGGTTGGCCTCCACCTTTCCACTATTGTTAAAGCACATCTTGACATCGCCAGAGCCTACGAGATTCACACCTGCCCACAGAGTCTTCACCTCCCTCATGTCAACATCGCCAGAACCAACCAGCGACACATTGACTCGATCGCAGATAACATCAGCGAACTTAATGTCGCCAGACCCGTTCAGCGTAATATCAAGGTTGTCGGTATCCACGAGGTGAAGGCATTCGAAATCGCCAGACCCACGAAGGGTGACGCCAATCAGATCAGGAGAGGTCACATACACCTTTACGTCGTCACCGTCAGTCACGCCGAAGTTGATGAACTTACCTTCGCCCTTCATTCTGAGAACTAGACGATTATCATCGACAAGAGTCTCCACCTGGTCCAAGTATTTCTCAGGCGCACAGACCTCAACGGAGAAGGAATCGGCCTGCTGATATTTGACATCGAGCGAGCCTAACAGTTCAATACGCTCGAAATCGCGCAACGGGCGCGTTTGGGATGATTGCGATGTCTCGACGTGCCACGTGTTCACTCTGCAACCAGTGCATGAAGTCAATCCGATGAGGACAACCGTCATTACTAATAACTGAATCTTTGCGTTCATTGTTTTCTTTTCTTTAAATATTTCTATCCGTTAGACGCAATTAATCCTAAATTAGTTGCAAAGGTACAACTTTTTTTTGTACTTTTGCAAACGAAATGGCAAATTTACCTGCGGCATTCAGTGATTACACACGCCAATTGATGGGCGAGGAGCGCTTCGAACGGTATCTAAAATCGTTCGAGGAGGACGTTCCTGTCAGTATTCGACTGAACCCCATGAAGATAAAAGAAGGAGAATGGCAGATGGAAGATGCCGAGCCTGTGCCTTGGTGCAGGAACGGCTATTACCTGAAGCAACGCCCCAATTTTACCTTCGACCCGCTGTTCCATGCAGGTTGTTACTACGTGCAGGAAGCCGCATCGATGTTCTTGGACGAAGTATTGCGCCAATATCTTACATCAGACATCATACCTCACATATCTTTAGATATGTGTGCCGCTCCTGGTGGCAAGTCTACCCTACTCCGTGCGGCTTTGCCTGACGACTGTGTACTCTACTCCAACGAACCCATCCGCAATCGTGCGAGCATCCTGTTGGAAAACGTGACCAAGTGGGGCTATCCGAATCACTACGTCACCAACGCCTATCCCAAAGACTATCGCAAGGCAAAGATGAAGTTCGACCTCATCCTCTGCGATGTTCCCTGCTCTGGCGAAGGCATGTTCCGCAAGGACGAAGCCACCATCCGCGAATGGAGTCCCCAACAGGTAGAAAAGTGCTGGCAACTGCAACGGGACATTGTGACGGACGCATGGGCCTGTCTGAATGACGGTGGCCTATTAATATATAGTACGTGTACCTTTAATACTAAAGAGAACGAAGAAAATATTCGCTGGATACTGGAGACGTTCGATGATGCCGAGGTCGTGCCTGTCGATGTGAAATCAGAATGGATTGCATTGCAACGCCACACTCTCAAAGAGAGAGCGCCACACTCTGACCATTGGTCAGAGAACATCACGGGTTCCCTGCTCGAAGGATTCCACGAACCCGTCTATCGTTTCATTCCTGGCATCTCGCGTAGCGAAGGGCTCTTTGTTTGCGTCCTGCGCAAAGGAAGCAGGCCGGCAGTCCCCACGGAGCAAGCCGATTATTCCCACGCTGGGAACAAAAGATTCCCACGCTGGGAACAAAAGATTCCCACGCTGGGAACAATTCCTCTGCACGTAGACGGTCCTCAAGTTGAGCTAACCTACCAACAGGCAATGGCCTACTTGCGCCACGAAGCACTCGTACTGCCCGAGGAAACACCACGCGGATTGGTCAACGTTGCCTTCCAAGGTTTCCCACTTGGGCCTGCCAAAAACATCGGCTCGCGCGCCAACAACCTCTACCCCAAAGAATGGAAAATCAAGACGACACATATACCCAACGATTACGAACCCATACTTAAACGATTATGAAACAATACTTAGACATATTGAACCGCATCCTCACAGAAGGAACGGAGAAGGGCGACCGTACAGGCACGGGAACCATCAGTATTTTTGGCACCCAGAGCCGTTACAACCTCGACAACGGATTTCCCCTGTTAACAACGAAGAAACTGCACCTGAAGAGTATCATTTACGAGCTGCTTTGGTTCCTGAATGGCGACACCAACGTGAAATACTTGCAGGAACATGGTGTACGCATCTGGAACGAATGGGCTGACGAAAACGGTGAACTGGGGCCTGTTTATGGTCACCAATGGCGCTCGTGGCCTGACTACAACGGAGGTGTGATTGACCAAATACAGTACGTCGTAGACCAGTTAAAAACCAATCCCAACTCGCGTCGCATGATTGTTTCCGCATGGAATGTCGCTGAGGTCAACAAGATGGCGTTGCCTCCTTGTCACACCATTTTCCAGTTCTACGTCGCAGGTGACCGCTTGTCGTTGCAACTCTACCAGCGCTCAGCAGATACGTTCTTGGGCGTGCCGTTCAATATTGCCTCCTACGCGCTGTTGTTGCAGATGATGGCGCAGGTGACTGGCTTCAAGCCAGGTGACTTTATCCATACGACAGGCGATACGCACCTTTACCTGAACCACATCGAACAGGCCAAGTTACAGCTCACGCGTGAGCCTCGTCCCCTGCCCACGATGAAAATTAATCCTGACGTCAAGAGCATCTTCGACTTCCACTACGAGGACTTCGAGCTCGTTGGCTACGATCCGCATCCACACATCAAAGCGGAAGTTTCGGTTTAAGATTAGAAGCGTCGTTCGTTAGGACGGCGCTTTTTGTTTGCGCGCACCTGTTAAAATTTACTAAATAATAAATAGAAATTCACAAATCACTTGCACATATCATGAAGAATGGGTATTTTTGCAAATCAAACGTTAAAACTATTAATATTAAAAAATATGGAGATTATTACTAAGAAGTGCTGTCTTTTCCTGTTTTGTGCAGTAGCACCTTCGCTGACAATATCAGCGCAAGAAGCATTGATACTCAACGGACAGGACGATGCATATCAACAGACAGCCACCCCCACTTTACTGGGTAACTATCAGAACAACACCATCTTTGTGGCAGGCCAAAACGTAACGAACCTTCGCGGAGGACAGCTGCTGTCCTCTGGCAAGCAGATTCGTACTTTGTCTGTCAGTCCGTCAGGCAATAGCTATGCTGTAGTGAAAGACAATGAGAAAGTAGTTAGCGTCTATGACTTTTGGAAAAAGAACAAGAAGTTGGGTACTACCAAGATGAATGATGTAGTAACCACCTGCTGCTTTACGCCTGATGGTACACGTTTGGCTGTAGCTGATACAAAGGGGTGGGTTGCTTTTTTCCGTTTGAATGACTACAGACAAATGGAAACGACGATGCTACCCTTCGAAGCAAGCAAACTGATTTTCAGCAACGACGGCAGTATGTTAGCAGCTTCCAACGGACAGCGTCTTGTTGTTGTTGGTATGGATGACAAGTCTCTGCGTGCAGATATTGCCGTTGAAGGCAACCTGTCTGCATTCGCATTCTCAAAGAACTCTAAGGAGATTGCCCTGCTTAGCAGCGACGGCCAGATGAAGGTGTTCGACACACAGGCTTTTAACCAGAAACTAAATATACAGTCTTTGGGCGAAGGTCGTGACTGCGAATTCCATCCAGACGGAAAGTATGTGGCAGTGATAACTGGCGACTCACGCATTGCCTTCGTCAATTTGATTGACGATACAGACCGCATATATGTTGACGCTGCCGAAGGTGGTGTAACCGACCTGCTTTTTGCCAAGGATAAGCGCGGAGCCCTATATCTGGTTTATAACACCGTCAACTCCATACACTACAAGCAGATGAACGAACTGCCCCCCTACCTGACCAAGTTGTTGGACGACGAGGTGCAAGCCCGTATGGCAGAATGGGAAAAGCGCATGCCTGAGGAGACGGACGAGCAG
Organism: uncultured Prevotellaceae bacterium; assembly: GCA_902762565.1. Taxonomy (GTDB): domain Bacteria; phylum Bacteroidota; class Bacteroidia; order Bacteroidales; family Bacteroidaceae; genus Prevotella. The sequence goes on along the minus strand of CACWOS010000003.1, from coordinate 40,934 downwards.
TACATGATGCGTGTGAACGACGAGACACGTGCTGCACAGATGCGTTTATTTGAAGAGGAGATTGCCACAAGAATGGCATCAGACTATGGTTCTGCCCCCCAGATGTCGTTAGGAAACTATAACCCAGAGACCAACATGATGGCACTCGACCTTGGTGACATGCCTTCCATCTATATTGACGTGCCCAAGGAAGATCTGCGCTATTTTATGAATCCCGATGACATCGAATTGCGTAACCCTGTCTATGGCGTAGGTAAGAACGACAAGTTCGAACTATTGTATGCCGACATCTACAATAAGAACACGGGTAAGAGCTATACTTACGACAACCGCGGACGCCAGTCGTTAGACTATCTGAAGGAGGACAACAACTTCCTACCTCTAGATATAGCCCGTCAAGGTGCTATGGACGAGATGGCATTAGACGAGATGAAAAACGAAATGGTGACCACGGCTAAGGTTCAGCAGAAGTTGTCAGATCATACCAAGATTAACGTCAGCACCAAGACCATCACTGAGACTGATGCCGATGGTAAGCGTCACGTCAACTACAAAGTCAGTTTCGACTACGCTGTGGATGCAGCTTTCTCGGCTCGCGAGGATTTTGCTCCCGGACAGTACAAGGCTGAGCAGTCGGCAGCTGCACAGACCATGCTGAATATCATCAATCAGGCCATGCAGAAGGACTTTGCCCGTTACGTACAACCTGGCAAGAAAGTGAAGATTGTCATCAAGGGCTCTGCTGATGCCACACCTATCAAGAAGACTCTACCTTATCGTAACGAATATGGTGAATTTACCGATGTTCCTGTCACAGCCAATGGTACGGCTACAACGCTGAACGTTACCAAGGCTTCAGGCATCCGCACCAACGAGGAACTGGCATTCCTGCGTGCTATGGGCATGAAGAACGCCATGCAAAAAGGAGTTCAGGCTTTGAAGACGATGGACACCAGTTACGAGACACATGTTGAAGAGGCAGAAGGTGTCGGTGGTCAGTTCCGCCGTATCTTCGTGGACTACATTTTCGAAGACGCTTTTTAAACCAGTAACAACACAAGCATGAACAAACGTATCATATACATCATGCTCATGGCGGTTCTCCTGCCAATAGGCGTCTGGGGCCAAACAGGGGTGCAATATGGTTGCAGCCTTTTCAAGCAGTTCCTCAGTCAGATCAATGGCGGAAACCCAGGCACAGCTTACGCTACCCTATGGCAGAGCTACGAAGCCTTAAAGCTAGAAGCAAAGACTGTCAGTACTGGTTCGGCAGACTATAACCAACTGCGTACCACGCTGTCGGAGATGCGCCCCTGGATTGAGAAGGCATACATCTATAATGCCTCACAACGACAAAGGACCAACGCCATGCTCTTTGCACAGGCATATCTGGACATCCAGATGATGCCCGTCATGGCTGGTACGGATTTCGAGCGTTCATCGAACTATCCACTGATAGCCTATAATGCTGCTGCCAACACATACAACAGCGGTGACTACCAGCGCGTGATACCATATTTCAAGGCCTATCTCTCGACAGGCGAACAAAAGCACAGACGTGACGTGCTGTCGTTTATGATGGACGCTTGCGTAAAGGCCAAGGACTATACATCAGCCAAGGAGATTCTCGATGAGGTGGTGAACAACAACCCGTCGAACATCAACATCCTGAAACAGGCTATCAATATCTGCATGGATAGCAAAGACTATGCAGCCATGCAGCGCTACTTGACCAAAGCGCTCACGTATCAGCCCTCGAACACCGACCTCATGAAACTGCAGGCACAGCTTTATGAAGAGACTCAGCAATACGAACAATCTTTGGAAATATATAAGAAACTACGTGTCACAAATCCTCGCAGTTTGGATTTGGCAAAGCATATTGCCATTTGCGAGTACAACATGGGAATTGCCTATCATACTGCTGCCGAGTCAGGCAACAATGCGAAACGAAACCAAAAGTTGGCCAAGGAGTATTTTACCGAGGCTGCCAAAGAATTAGAGGAGATAACACGTGCGGAAACAAACTCATTGAAATATGCACAAGCATTGGCTATATCCTACCTATTCTCTGAGCAGACGGGCAAATTGGCAGAAGCCAACAAACGAGTGACAGCCATGGGTGGTGTAACCGTCAGCTGTGGAATGGCACCAACGGCACTGTCCTATGCCACTCAGAACACACTGGCTAACACGCCAAGTATCGCAAGCAGCCAGTCTGCATCAGCCTCTCCCGCAGTCCAACAGCAGGAGGAGCTACCGCTGTATTCGGAGTATGCAAAGAAGTTCGTAGAAGAGCGTCTTAAGAAATGGCAGGCCAAAGACCCATACGAAACAGCAGAGGAATACCGTACCCGCGTAACTGAAGAAAGCCGCCAAGCTAAGGTCAAGGAACTATTGGCATCAGCAGAAAAGGAGTATATCAACAGTTACACCAAGAACATCCGATTTGGACGTGACATGGTATTGCGTCCATACGATGCAGAGAACCGCGTATTCCTTATTGAGTCAAAATACGGTGAGCTCATCGTTCCTGTACCACGTGAGAACAACGAGGCTCGTTCGTTTGAAAGCAGCTGGAACGGCATGCAGTTCAGCAATCCGCAGTTCTATATTTCAGGAGACAGGCTGACACTTGCTAGTTTGACGTTTACTACGCCTGCAGGAAAAACCTATCAGTTTACAGGCGACAAGAGCCTCAACTATACGGAGACCGTAGTTGACGTACAGTTTGACAAATTGGACAACAGTCTCTTTGCCAGCAATCAGCAAAGCAGGCAAAACGCTGCAACACGACAGCAGAAAAAAGTATCCGTTGGAGCATCGGATGTCGATCTCAACATTCCTGAAACAAAAGTAAAGAACGACAAGACATTTGCCGTTATCATCTGTAACGAAAATTACAGCATGGTAGCTGGTGTACCGATGGCACAGAATGACGGAACGACATTTGCCAAGTACTGTGAGAAGACTCTCGGGCTGCCAAAGGACAATATCCGTCTCTACAAGGATGCGTCGTATGGTATCATGATCCGTGCATTACGCGACATAGAATCCATTGCTGCCGCCTATCAAGGCGACCTAAAGGTTATCTTCTATTATGCCGGTCATGGTATTCCCAATGAACAGACCAAGGATGCCTTCCTGCTGCCAATCGACGCTGATGGCAAGCAGACTGACGGATGCTACTCACTGAAGAAATTGTACAGCCAGTTAGGTGCCCTGAAAGCCCACTCTGTAGTGGTATTCTTAGATGCCTGCTTTAGCGGTTCAAAGCGTGACGACGGCATGCTGGTGGCAGCACGAGGTGTAGCCATCAGCCCCAAAGAAGAGTTGCCCATGGGAAATATGGTCATCTTCTCGGCAGCCAGCGGCAACGAAACAGCTATGCCCTACAAGGAAAAGAGTCACGGACTCTTCACCTACTACCTGCTTAAGAAGCTACAAGAGACCAAAGGTAACGTGACGCTATCTGATTTAGGCAACTACATCAAGACGAAGGTCAGACAGAAGTCAACTGTGGTTAACAAAAAGCCACAGACACCTACCGTTATCAGCGCGCCTGGTTTAGGCAGTGAATGGGGCGAAATGAAGATGAATCAATAACCAAAGAACATAAATTACAATACATCAATATGAAGAAACTATTAATGTTGAGTGTGGCTCTGGCAACGTTAGCTATGCCATCAATGGCGCAAACCGCCATAACGGGCACAGTAACCGATACCAAGGGTGTCCCCATGCCTGGAGCCAAGGTGCAAGTTAAAGGCACCAACGAGAGTGTGCTCACCAATATGGATGGTACATTCTCTATTGTGACCAATAAGAACAATCCCAAATTGCGTGCCGAGTATGCCGGATGGGATGCTACTACGAAGAAAGGCAAGGACGGCATGACCATCAAGATGGGGAAGAGTTCATGGCTGAACTACAAGCCGGAAAAGTACCAGATTTTCGCAGGCATCAGCGCAGTATTCCCTGATGCAAACCCGAAGTATGCAGCACCAGGTCTAATGGTCGGTGTTGTCAAGGACTACGGTTTCTATCTGAAGGGGCAATTCAACGGCAAGCCGATAGACGGCTACCCCTACTACAACGAAGGATGGTTCAATGGCAATGAGAAGCGCAGGTACTGGGGGGCCTCTGCAGGTCTTATCGGTCGCGCTTACGGACCATTTTATCTCTATGCCGGATGTGGTTATGAGGAACGTAACATCTACTGGGAATATCAAAATGGTGATTATTGGGAGACACCTGACTGCTATAGCGGCGTGATGGTTGACGCTGGACTCATGGTAAGAGTTAGCCGTTTCTACGTACAAGCCGGTGTACAAGCAAACACCAAAGAAATTAAGGATTACTTAAAAGGTAATTTCGGTGTTGGTATTTACTTCTAAAAAACAAAAGACATGAAAAAGTATATATTTATCTTATTGGCATGCCTGGTCAGTGCCGGTGCCATGCTGACGTCATGTCAGGACGTACAAGAGCCCAATAACAATGTGCCTACGCTGGGTGGGGTGACGGTTAAGCAGAATGTGAAACAAGTACTGAACGTGACACTGCAATACCCAAGTCTCAACGATAATGGGATTGAACGCGCCTATTACTTGCTGTCCACATCGTCCGACATGAGTGATTCAAAAGAGTTGAATGCAAGTATGAGCAGCGGATACTACACCAGTTCGACAGACCTGCTGCCTGCCACAACCTATTACGTACAGTTATGCCTGAGAAAACCGCACGGTTTCGTGCAGAGTCCTGTCACAGAGTTTAAGACAAACGAAATCACCAACGAGATTACTGTCAGCGAAATCACATCCTATAGTGCATATGTATCTTACTATTGGGGACGTAGCGACTGTGAAGTCACTTTCGAATACTCTACCAATGCCGATATGAGCAATGCCCAACAAATGGCTGGTTCCCGCTACGGCAACAACTACAATGCAACACTAAAGTTGAACGACAACACAAAGTACTATGTACGCGCAAAGGTAACGCTACCATACGGCACAACGCCCTACTACTCGCCAGTGAAAGAATTTACCACTCAGGCTAATGCATACGTAGATCTGACTGGTTCTGAATTCTATTCAAACTATGCAGGTTTCTGGATTGTTAGCGATAACTATACATACGCCAGCAACTGGTCGGGCACTTCATGGTCAGGCAATATTTCAGGCGAGGCTGACGTCTATGTCTATAAGCCTTATAATAAGAGCTACACTAATTACAAGGCTATACCTATTTATTATACTGACAAGTATTTCGAGTATGGTCATGCCAAGATAAGCCCGACCAACAACAAGGTCAGCTGTCCGATGACAACACTGCTGCCCTATCAGGTTAATCTGAACATTAGTTGCAAGTCAACCAACGGTGCCACCTCGTCAAAGTACATCACTCAGGTTGAGATAGCTAATGCAGAAAAGGCTGAGGCCATTTGCACCAATGCAACATTTGACTTGACCAATGGTACGATGACACTCATTAAGAACAATGCTGCCACATGGTCAAAGTCCACGAAAATTGCGTTGAACTACGAGAAGAACTCATTAGTTTACTTCAACTCGTTGATACCTGTCAAGTTCGGTGAAAATGAGGTAAAAGTGAACATCACGTTGAACAACTCGACTAACATGAAGACTGAGGTCATTCCTGTCACACTACCCTCAACCAGTTGGGAGTATGGAAAGAAGTACAACTATGATATCACTGTCAATTACACACGTACCGACGTGTCAATTTCCGTCAGTGATGTATATGTGCAGCCTTGGAGCAACGGCGGCAATACCGATATAGATATTTATGACTAAACAGAACAGAAACGATATGAAAAAAGCAATATTATCACTTCTTGCACTCCCACTGCTGCTCGCCTGCAGCAGTGAGGAGAACGAGGCTGGCGGCAATACAAGCCGCGTGCCTCTGCAAATTGAGTTTGATGGCATCACCCGTTCAGTAGTTGAAGGTTCTACCCTCCCCAACAACAGCGCGTATGGCGTATTTGTCACCAAAAGCACATCTTATCTCTACAACAACGTATTAGAGGATGGCTTCAACCGAGAGGTAACCTATTTAGATGGTAACAGTAAGTTCGATCAGCTAGTGTATATCCCTGAGAATGGTACCTGCTACGTGTATGCATATTATCCATACAATAAGAACCTGACCATGTCAGCGTTAGAGCAAGGCTTTCCCTTGAGCCTCACCTCTCAGACAGACCTGTTATTCACCTCTTATTACGGAAGTGCTACAGAAAGTTCTCCTTATGCTAAACTGAGCATGAAACATGTTTTTGCGCGTATCCATGTAACAGTAAAGAAGGCTGTTGGCAACACATCCGATTACAACTTCTATGGTTTGGAGATGAATAATCTCTTTAAAGAAGGATATTACGATTTAGCAGGGTTCAACACCAATGTTGGAAAGGATAAAAGCGGCTCTATCTATCTGAAGCCACAGAATAACGAGTTGACAGACAACAATGCTATTGAGGCAGACTTTTTAATTTTGCCTGGCAATCAGACTCCTACACTTTCGCTTCACGGCAGCACAGAAAAGACAGCCACTCTACCCCAAAAGAATTATTATGCCAATACACAGTACGACATTACGCTGACTATCAACCACCTCGGCGAACTTGAGGCTGGCGAGTGGACGATTGTGCCTTGGGATTCTAATATCCAAAACGGTCTGGATGTCTGGAAGGATAGCAATATCAATTAAGGATATGCCACATCAAAATCTAATTAATATGTATAGGTTATGAAGATGAAAAGATATACAATCATGATGTCCTTGGCAACAGCGTTGCTGGGACTGGTGTCGTGTTCTTCTGAAGAAGGCAGCGACAATATGGCAAAAACGGCTGACCTCCAGTTGACTACGGATATATCCACTACCCGTTCAATCATTGAAGCCACTAGCTTCAGTGCCGGTAGTATGGTGGAACTCTTCGTTAGCGGTGCAGCCAATAACATTAACTATGCTTGGGCAGAGTACAATGCAGCAGGATTCTGGTCAATCAACCCAACGGTTAAATTAAGTGGCGCTAATGTAGGCCTCATTGGTTTAGCCAATCTTAAGGATGCTGATATTACACCCGATGAAAATGGTGATCAGTGTGACATTTTGATAGGTACGCCAAATTTGGCAAAAGGAGCTTTTATTAACGCAGCATACCCGAAAGTACCCATGACGTTCCATCATGCACTGGCCCGCATATCGTTTGTATTAAAACAGCAGAACGGTAGCGAACAATTGACATGCATCTCGCTGAAGAACATTGAAAAAGGTAGCGCTATCAGTGTCAAGTGTGATAGTACTAAATTGGCAGATATTGCCAAAGAGATGGCATATGTTATTGCCCATAATGAAGACAATACTCATATATGGGACTCTTTCCTTGAGTCTATGCTCAGTATGATTTACGCAAACCGTGAAGCCGCCACGCTGACACTCAAAAAGACTATTACATTGTCGGAGGATTCACAGACTATCGACCTGCTAGTCGTTCCTACCAGTATAAATTCATACAATCGCGTAACTTTAGAACTGACTATTGGCGGAAATGTATATAGTGTTGAGCTTCCATATACAACATGGTCATCCAACAGCCGCTATGTCTATCCCGTCACTATTGACACGTCTAAGGACATGCCGGTAGCCATCTCTGTTGGCAGTTCCACCATTCTGGATTGGAGCAACAATGGCGAAGGTAATATTGAGAACACTTGGAATATGGACTAACCCTTAATTTGACAGAATAATGAGAAAACATAACATATTCTTAGGACTGATTGCTGCCACGATGCTATGGGCATGCAGCAACGATTTCGAGATGACTGCTGTTGGCGACGACGCTCCAGCCATTCTGAGCATCAACGCCCAACTGCCAACTACAAGGGCAGCCATTAACGATACGACATTTACCAATGGCGACAAAGTCGGGCTGTTTCTGCCGGCTTATGGCAATACGTATATGAACGTAGCCTCCGAATGGAATGGTAAGCAGTTGAACACCAACAATATCATTCTGGGTTCCACACAGACCCGTGTAGTTGCCTACTATCCCTATAAGGAAGACTTCAATCCCGCCATGCCCGTTATAGGAGTTGATCTTGCAGCACAGGAGAACTTCCTCTATGGCATTTCAGATGTCGAAGTTAACAACAAGGCTCCAGAGGCTAACATCCAGTTCCAGCATGCACTATGTCTGCTGCGCCTGAACGTTACCTATAAGAAGGAGGCTAAACTGAACACCATCCAGTTGTCTGGCGAAAAGATTTACAAACAGGGTGGATTTACCTACAACTCTGAGAATGCCCAACCCTTGTTGGTTGGCTATCCTGAAAGCGTAGCGACTATTGAGGCTCCACTGACCATCACGACCGATGCTGTTGCTGCCAAGACAGTGAAACAGGACGTATTGCTGTTACCTGATGAGAGCCGAATGGTTCATTTGGTGTTCACCTACGACAACGAGAGGTCATTCCCCTTCGATGTCGAGTTGCCTGCCCTGAAGATGGGGCAGCAATATACGCTCAACGTCACTATCAAGGAAGATCCATACAATGGCCATCCATACATCGACTTAGGCTTGAAGAGCGGTCTATTGTGGTCCACCTGCAATATGGGAGCCAGCACTGCATACGAGATTGGCGATTACATGTCATGGAACGAAGACGATGCTGTTAAAGCTACCTGGAAGGGTGTATGGCGCATGCCGACAAAGGCTGATATGCAGGAACTGCTGACACAGTGCGATTGGACTTGGGACAGCCAAAATGCCGGTTTCAAGGTTACCAGCCTCGCTAACGGCAACAGCATTTTCCTGCCTGCAGGCGGTATTAAGGATGCCAATCAAACATTGAGCCATAATGGCAATTACGGATTCTATCTTACCTCCGATACTGAAGAAAGTTACGTTTTTGAACTGTCGTTCTACAACGAATTCTTCGGCAGAGCTTTCTACATTGGTAGTGTCCCCCAGAACTATAATTGTAACGTAAGGCCTGTAGCTCCAAAGGTACAACAATAAAGGTTATAAGTACTAAGCAATAAAAAATAAGACTTGCACCATTACTGTGTTGCAAGTCTTATTTTTTATTGCTTCTTGATGGAAATACGAATAATTTTCTTTCCTACCTCCTTGTCGCGTGCACTGAGTCTGCTCAGCCACTTTTGGAAATCATCAAAACTAAGCTGTCGTGGTACAGCTAACTCCTTATCGTTAACATTCACCTTTTTCCCAGCCTGACGATCAACAGCCTTTGTAAAAGGGTTAGGTGAATAGATCACATATAACTGATTGTGCTCTACAAATTCATCGCCGCAAGTCAGAGGATATTCATCGACAACAGCAGGAGCAACGTCGTAGGGGAACTTCCTCGAAAAGAAGATGTACTCCTGACCATGTTTGACGGGTTGCTGCCCATCTGCATCACCACCATAAGGTAGCAGGCAATAGGCAGTATTGCTCTCATCAAGAAGATAGATGCAAACATATCCGTCAGCAGGTGCAATAAAATAGGTATAAAGCATATTACCTTCTACAAACTCCTGACTGGCAAAACTCTTATCGGTGCCGTTGCGAAGAGTCATGACCTCAAATTCAGCAGCCTTATTAGTAACAGCTCTAGCCTTACCCCAAACCTTAGCCTCGATGATCAGAGTACCGTCATTCATCGTTGCAGTAATCTTTGTCTCTGGCTCCTTAGTGTCTTCTATCCATTCACCCTTAACCTCCTCAAAACTCAATTGGCTGAAAGACTCATTCTCCCTTGAACCAGTCTTTCCTATCTGCGAAATAGTGTTTTGCTGTAACGAAGTGCCGAATTCTTTGGCCAGTGCCTGAATTTTGGCATTCTCAATAGCAGCTGCCATTGCCTGCTTGACCGACATACTGGGATTGGCATAGTAAGTGAATGTACCACTTACCTTGCGTGTCTGCGCAATAACCACGCAAGGCAATAGAACAAGCAAGGTTATTAATAATTTCTTCATCAGAATATCATATTTGAATAATCAGGTATTTCGAGACACTCCAGAAACGTTCTGGATCGATAATGCGTAACTTCATCTTATCGCCATTACGATCTAAGATATATGACTCTTCAGGTACATTAGTTAGAATCTTCGGGTTCTTGGAGTTGATGTCAAGTTCTGTAAACTTACGTATATCAACAGCAAAGAACTTACTCTTGTCAACCTGTGAATAGTCAACTTTCGACTTTTTGAGGAAGCCACCTGTCAGTACACCAGATTCTTTCAACTCTGATTTAGAACCAATCTTGATAAAACCCTGGTTAATAAGCTCATCTTGAGAGGCAATCATTTCACGCTGTGACCCTATAAGATCACGTTGACGTTTATTCACATACATCATCTCGCTCAGATTCTTGTACAACTCATCGATATTTGCATCCTTCTTACTAACCTCGTTGCGAAGATTAGCTATCTGGGTCTCCTTTTCAGCAAGTTGAGTCTTCAAAGAGTTAATAATAGCTTGCAACTTCTGATTGCCATCTTTTTGGGTTTTCAACTGCTGTTCCAATTTGGAGATACGCTCACGCTGAATTTTCAGATTTTGCTGGAAAGTCTCTAAGTCCTTCTTGATTTTCTCACGATTAGGTGCAGGGCTCTCCTGATTGGCATTAAAGATATCACTCTCCTGCTTGGAAATAGTATCTAGACTACTTGAGATAATGGTCAAATACTCGTCTAACTGACGATATTCTTCATTACGATGGTCTAAAGCTTCTTGTAATGAATCTACCAGTGTCTGCTGGCTCCCAGTACCATTACCGCATGCAAGAAATGACAACACGAACAATGTCGAAAAAATGCTACTATAATTTACTTTCATAACTTTTTTGTTTTGGAATATCTTATACTAAACATGCAAATATAGCAAATTATGGTCTAATCCAATATATTGATTAACAATATTTTGTATAAATTTGGCTTTTCACTCGTTTTTTTGTAATTTTGCAGTCAATAAGAGTAACATAAACATAGAATGAGGATTAATATCATTGCTGCAGTGGCGAAGAACCGTGCCATTGGTTTCGAGAATAAGCTGATATACTGGTTGCCCAACGACTTGAAACGCTTTAAGGCGCTGACAACAGGGCATACCATTGTAATGGGTCGCAAGACGTTTGAGTCGTTGCCCAAGGGCGCATTACCCAATCGTCGCAACATCGTATTGTCGCGAACCACTCAAGAGTTGCCTGGTTGCGAGGTCTTCCCCACCCTCGAAACAGCCTTGGACAGTTGCAAGCCTGATGAGGACGTGTATATCATTGGTGGCGCACACGTTTACGAGCAGGCTATTGACTTCGCTGACCGTCTATGTCTGACAGAAGTAGATGATACGCCTGCGGAGGCAGACGCTTTCTTCCCAGACTACAGCAACTGGCAGATAGCCCAGAAAGAAGTGCACGAGAAGGACGAAAAGCACGCCTTTAATTATGCTTTTGTGGATTATTTGAGGTAGCAGAGTAGTTGATGTTCAAAGCACCTGCACGACGCAATGCCTGCTTCACATCGTTGATGATGCCCATTTCGGTATCCCTGTCGGCACGGATACTGACTGTCATGTGCTGGCGCTCGTCCTCCGACATTTTAGCACGTTCCTTGTCAATTTCTTCTGCAATCTTGCCTACGGTCACATAGCGGTCGTTCAGTTGGATGCGCGTCTCGTCAGATAGAATTTGGCCTTGAGCGTCAACAGGTTTACCAATAAACAAATAGACAAGGCCTGCCTTACGTCCTTTCTCAATCTCTGACCCCTGTGGTACTTCGTAGTGTACTTTGGGAGTTACCTCACGCATATGGGTAACTATCATAAAGAAGAAGAGCACCGTAAATATCAGGTCAGGCAAGGCTGCCAAGTTCAAGCCTGGCACCTCACGATTCCGTGTCGTCTTAAATCTGCTCATTTCACGCCCTCCGAAATTCTTTGTGGATAACGCGCCTTGATGGCATCGCGCTCAGCATCGCTACACTGCGCAAACGAGTGTCCATACTGCTGTCGTGCCATCTTTTCACGTAATTCCCGATAAGCTCTCACGATAGCATTCTGCATCTCGAAATAAGCGTTATAACTGGTCTGTCTGTTAGTCTCGACAGCAATAACGTGCTGGTCTGTCTGTCGCGAAGCCACAAACGACTCCACCTGCAGTTGCAGTTCCTCGTGCGTCACCACCTTATCGTCACAATAGAGTACATCGTTGGCATCAATCTTTACTTCAAGCACATTGCTGCGATTAATGTCGCGCTGTTCTTGTTGCTGCTCGTCAAGGGGAGCCAGTTTACGTCCCAGTCCCTTGTCGCTGTCCATCGACGAAGTGACCAAGAAGAACACCAACAACATAAACGAGATGTCGGCAGTCGACGTCGTGTTGAGTTCGGGAACGTCCCTATGCTTCCAACGGAACATACTACTTCTTCAGATTATCCATCCAGAAAGAACGCGTAGCCGACACGACAACAGCCACCACTGCTACACCAAAGACGATGTACATGAGCCAAAGCATCACTTCGGCCAAGAGAAAACTACCTGCTTCAGCCATTGTTGCGTGATTTATATTGGGTAACAGAGTCCATCAGCGTGATAGCACACTCTTCCATATGTGCCGTCAATCGCTCAATCTTAGCTAGGATGTAGTTGTAAAAGAACTGTAGCACAATAGCCACCACAATACCGAATATCGTCGTAATGAGAGCCACCTTCATACCCTTGGCTACAATAGTTGGACTGATGTCGCCAGCTGTCTGAATTTGGTCGAAAGCCATTACCATACCTATTACCGTACCAAGGAATCCCAATGAGGGAGCCACAGCAATAAAGAGTCGGATCCACGTGCACCCCTTTTCCATTTTACCTATCTGCACGGTGCCGTAGTTGGTCAGCTGACGGTCTATCTGTTCCAGTGGTTCCTTGATGTGCAACAAAGCCTGATAGCAGATAGAGGCCACAGGGCCACGTGTATCACGACAAATATCTTTAGCCCCTTCGACATCGTTAGCCTCCAACTTTTCATCGACAGCCTTCATCAGTTTCTTAGTGTTCACCTCCGACAATGTCAGATAAACGATACGTTCAATGCAAAATGACAGTCCCAGCACCAACGCCAATGCCACAAGCGACATAAAGCCTGCTGATCCCTCAATAAACTTACGCTTCAACTGCTTGTGGAGTCCCCCCCCCTCTTCCATCTCATCAGGACCAGCCAAATCGGCATCAATCAGTGCCATAGCCGAATCGGCAACCAGCGTGTCGTTACCAGTTGTCAATGTGGTGTCATTAGCAGTAAGCTGTGGATTCTTATCTTTCGGCTCCTGGGCAATAGCCACTAACAGTAAACCAAAGGAAAAAAGCCCCAGCAAAGCCATTCTCATTCTATTCATCTTTGTTCTACCTTTATTTTTGGCCACAAAGGTACAAAAAATGAGGGAAATAACAACATTATTTCCCCATTTTCTTACAAAAATAGCTATCCGCCGATTTTAGGCTTCAACTCGTCAGGCGATTCGTTGGTGAACATATCGACACGAGGAGCCTCGCGTTCAAAGAGGTGACGGATGACGTCAACATCGAGACGAAGCAAGGGATTGAAGTCTTGGCTCTGCATGTAGCGGAGGATACTGTAGCGCAGTTGGCGGGCAACGGGCTTTCCGTCTGTTTGCTTTTCGCTGATGGGAAGGGTAGTCATGAGCAGGCGTCCTTTCAAGACACGGGCCTCGATGAGCATGCCGAGCTTACGCGATACGTGCCAGGTGTCGATGGGTTGCACGATGGGTTGGTAATCCTTGGGAAACTCGGCGAGATTCATGACTTGTGTACGGTTCGTGAGTTCCCACCAATTGAGGTTCTGCCAGTCATCGGTAGGGAAGTCGCGGAAGACTGGATGGTCAGCCTGAATATAGGCACCTGTAGTATGAGGCGGACGCATCTTAAACCACGAGGTATTCCAAAAAACAGGCGTGAAGGTGTGGCGAACGTCGTTGCCGTAACGAATTTTACCACCAGCTGTGAGGAGTACTGTACCGCCTTTCTTCAGGACCTTTAGTGCTTTTGCGTCGAGGGTGTCTGTCTCGTAGAACGAGTGGTGGAGAGAAGCGTCCCCATGATTCTGAGGATAGACCCAGAAGTCCCAGTGGTTTTCGGCAACATCGTCAATGGTGACGGTGAGAGTCAGTTTGGTGGGCTGATCATATCGTGCGAGCGGAAGGGTGACTGTACCCAACTCATTGTTTTTACCAACGGGAATGGTCGTGACAGGAAGCGTATTGGAAATACCGGCAACGCCCCAAGTTATCTTGGCATTCGTCAGTTCTGCGTTGGAAGCGTTGTAGCACTCGATGGGAACAGTGAGCGTCTCATCGTTGGTGTACACGAACTTAGGAAAGCGGGCTAACACGACGACAGGTGCACAGAACTGCGTCCAGTCCTTAGCCGTGCAGTACCCTTTCTCGCTCCAATGGACATTCAGAGGTCCGACGAGGGCCGTACCCTGTCCTGAGTAATCGTTAAGGCCCAGATACTGGAAACCGGCATAGTCCTTGGTGCGGAGATTGCGCTCAGTTTCGTACTTATAGCAGAGCGTCTGCAGGCGACCACTGGCCATCAGGAACTTTTCGGCCTGCGAGGCCATGCCGTGGTCGCGCAACAGGTCGCGGAACAGCTCGAAATTCTTGGCCTTGTAGGCGCCTGTATACTGGGGAATCTCCGAGAAATCGGGGAAGGCGCACCACTGACCCTGCTCGTGGGCCAGGATGGGCGAATGGTTAGGCACTGCCGACTTATAGTTGCGTGGGAAGAGCAACTGCTGGTAGTAATCGTCATCGCTCGAAGGGGCATGCTTGCCCCAATCCAGTCCGCGTGCGCCGGCCTTGACATGATACTCCGAGCCGTCGTCCCATGCCCAGCCGCCACCGACACTGGCTCCGGCATAGAGTTTCGTGGGGTCGTACTGCTTCATGGCCTTCACCCAGTCGTTACAATAGCTGACCCAGTCGCCAGCGGGCTCATTGCCTGCCGCCATGAAACAGAAAGACGGATGATGTCCATATTCATCAATGATACGCTTGGTTTCGTCCATCAGGTACGCGTCTATCTTTTGTCCACGACGCAGTTTGACGCCATGATTGGGCCACGACGGCCCTTCGGGTTGCAGATAGATGCCGACGCGGTCGGCAGCGGCAAAGGCGGCCTCGGGCGGACAATAGCTATGAAAGCGCAGATGGTTCAGTCCATACTCCTTGCACTTACGGAAAATGCGCATCCACGCTGCCTCGTCGGTAGGGGGATAGCCCGTCTCGGGAAAACAGCAGTTGCCTACGGTGCCACGCAGGAACAAGGGGCGACCGTTGAGCAGGATTTTCCCATCCTTGACCTTGATGTCGCGAAGTCCGAACGTTGTCTCATAGACGTCATCGCCTGCCATGACTTTCAGCTGATACAGACAGCGCTGAAATTCATCCCAGAGCTTATAGCCGTCTAAAGGTATCTCAAATTCTACGACATCCTTGTCTGCTTCCTTCGTGTATACTCTGCAGTCCGGACGTCGTTGGCCGTTATCGAACGGACGAACCTCTACACGCACGCCATATTCATGGACGGGCATGACGCGCACGCCTTTGAAATGATTCTCCAATTCGACCCTGACTGCCATAGAGCGCTTCTCAATATCAGGACGGATGCGGACTTGCCGGATATTCAGTTTCTTCCACTGTGCCTGCAGTTCGACACGTCCCACGATACCGTTCCAGTTGCCTTGCGTCTGATCGGTCACGCTATGCGAGTCCTGTCCCACGCAGACGTTCTCGATACCGTTATAGACGCAGATAGCAATCGTATTACTCTCGCCACTGTTGACGGCATCAGTAATATCATAGCGATGAGGCGTAGAAAGCGACATCTGATGTCCGACGCGCCGACCGTTCACATAGACGGTGGTCTCGATGTGCGGACGTTCCAAAAACAGGGTGATGCGGCGGTCTTTCCAGTTCTTGGGAATATAGATGCTACGCTTATACCAAGCGTTGCCTACATAATGACGTTCGGGTGTCAGGAAGAAGGGAAACTTCATCTGCCCCTCGACGCGATATTTCGCCATATAGGGATTGAAATAGAACGACGAGTCGTAGAGCGAACCCGTCCACTGCGTCTTCGTTGACACGATATCGCCCTTGTCGTTAGTCAACATGGAACCTGGCAACATGACATAGTCGTGATAGACGGTACTGTCACCAAGGGAGAAGTCCCAAGGACCGGCGAGGGAAATCGTTTGAGCAGCTATGCTGTTTAAAGAGAAATGACAAATGAGAAATGATAAAGCTATCAGCAGTCGTTTCATGAGCTATTGCATGTTGATGATTTCGATTTTTGTGATGGCTTCGCCAGCGGTCTTGTTGGCTTCGCGAGGCAGGTAGATGGGCGCATCGGGCTGCAAGGGCAGGATGCGGAGCTCCAATTCGGTGCAGTCTTTAGGCAGACGCCAGAGACCGTAGAGGAACGGTCGGCCGTAATAGAAGTTATCAGCAACGAGCTTGCCGTTGGCATAGAGGCGGGCGCAGTCGCCGCGATAAGTGACACGAAGAAGTAATGAGTGAGAAGTGATAAGTGATAAGTCCTGCGGCAGGGCGATGCGATAGACGGCAGCATTCTGCCAATCCTGTTCGAAGGGTGCAGCGGCGACTTTGGCCTTGCCCTTGACGATAGTGCGCAAAGGACCTGCATCACGCACCTTCGTAAAGGTGACGGAAGGGGGAGTCGAGAGGGCGCCCGCCGCAGAAGCGACGGGAACAGGCTCGGCATCGAGGAAGAGATGCTCGGCGTCGTAGCGAGATAGGAGGTAGATATTGTCGTAGACAGGTGTCACGGTACCACGAGGCTTGACGTTCTTCAGCGTCTTGCCGGACTGAAGGACGATGGTGGTAGGGATGCCTGGAATCTGCATCATGTAGAGTTTACCGTCACGACGCGCCACGAACTGAGCCGTAGCAAAGCGGAGGCCGCAGACATTGACGGGGAAGATGGCCATACAGCCAGAGGGGATGGTCATCTTGGGAAAAGTGACGCCGGCGGCGGAGAGCTGGACGGACTTCTTGGCGGAGAGATGGACGAAGCGCTCGTAATTGTTGACGAAGATGAAGGCGGAGGTGGGACCCGCCGTAGAAGCGACGGGAGCAGTGGCAGGAGCGGTGCGGACAGCCCAGCGAAGCGCATCATCCTGTCCACGCTTCAAGTCCTGTGGTGCAGGGAATGAAGCCTCCATTGGAGCAAGCATCTCACCGAAGTCCTGCATAAAGAGGTGAAGCGGACGCAGCATGTAGTACTGCGGATAGGTCTGTCCGAATTCACCAAGGGGTGCCTGAAAGTCGTACGTACAAACGGGCAGGTCGTTATTGGCCGTACCAGGCGACGTCTGTACCTCGTTCAGGGTATGGAGCACGCCCTCAGGATTGGTGCCACCGTGATACATGTAATAGCCGAGGAGGTTGCTGCCAGAGCCGAGTTTGATGAGTGCCATTGAGTAGGCATCCTCCGGATAGACGTAAGGACGACGGTGGTAGGCCGTCACCATACCGCCACCCAGTTCGCAGGTGAAGTACGGATAGCTGTCATCGCCCTTCGATGTCTTAGCCTCCTGTTTACCAAGGAGGTCAGTGCCGATGGCTGTCGATGAGCGGAAGGCCTTGAAGTTGAAGGCCTTATAATAGTTGCCGCAGCCCTCTGTCACTTCCTTGTCCCAGAAGCCGTCGGCATAGTCGCCATAGAGTGGCAGCATCTCACCAAAGGGGACTGGAGTGCGCAGTTCAGGCCATCCTGTACGGGTGTAGAAAGGCAGATCGAAACCAATCTTCTGAGCTATCTGTTTGAGAGCCATAAGGTAGGCACCGTGGCCGCGATATTCGTTGTCGAACTGGGCAGCGATGACTGGACCACCGTCCTTCCATTGCAAGCCTTGTACCTGCGTAAAAATCTGGCGATACAGTTTCTCGGCCAAACCAAGAAATACAGGGTTCTGCTCACGGAGGCGACAGCCCTTCGTAAAGACCCAGTCAGGAATGCCACCATTGCGTACCTCACCGTGACAGAACGGGCCCAAACGCAGGACGACGGGCATCTGCTCTTGTTTGCAGACTTCCAAGAAACGGCGCAGGTCTCGTTGTCCGTCCCAACGGAAGATGCCTTCCTGTTCCTCAATATGACTCCAGAAGACGTAGGTGGCAATGATAGTCACCCCACCCTCGCGCATCTTGCGAACCTCGCGTTGCCACTCGTCGGCAGGAACACGCGAATAATGGATTTCGCCCATCACAGGACAGACGCGATGTCCATCGATGATAAGACTTTGGGCGTCCCACGTCACAGGTTTCCCAAAATCGGCAGCCCGCATCGTGATCACACCCATGAACATACAGGCCAACAGAAATGCTTTTCTCATGATCTCAATCCAAATGAAATACTTCTTGAATAGGAATAGTGACAGGTGAGTTATCAGGGTTCACCTCCATGATATCGGCCATCATGTCCCACCAGCGCTGCGTGATGGGGTCGACGTCGTCAGTGTCCTGCGACGATGCTTCGCCCTCGCACTCCTGATAGGCAAATAGCAGGTTGGTGTCGCGGTCCCAGAAGATGCTATAGTTCTTAACGCCGGCCTCGTGAATCATGTCAACCAGTTCAGGCCAAATAGCAGCATGGCGGCGCTGGTATTCCTCCTCGCAGCCAGGCTTCAAATACATTTTAAATCCAAATCGTTTCATAAATTAGAAGTGATGAGTGAGAAGTGATCAATTGCCGTCAGGCTTGACGAGTACGGCACCAGCACTGGTGTACCACGTGAATGCGTTGGGATCGTCGGGCTGAGCGGGGTTAAAGTCCTGCCAATCGGTACGCAGATACTGCACCAAGGGTGACTGCATCTGCTTCAGTCCCATGACCACCATCTTGGCGATTTCCCAGGCACCGTAGGGATTGAAGTGCGTATTGTCGGCCAGCGGTTTGGGCTGATCGGCAAAGGTGTTAGCGGGGTAATGCACCAGGGCACGCTTGGAGCCTTCCTCGCCCAGAGCTTCATAGAACGTCGTGGACATCTGCGTCAGGTCGATGACGGGCACGTGTTCGCGACGGGCCACGGTCTTCATAGCTTCAGGGTATTCGCCGTGAGTATTCTCGACACGACCGTTCTTGAAGAAACGGCGTGCCGTCGGCGTACAGAAGATGATGTGGCCACCAGCCTGACGGACGCGATCGACGAAGATCTTCAGGTTACGGGAATAGGAGTACCACGCACCGTCGCCGGCCTTCTTTTCCTTCTCGTCGTTATGGCCGAACTCCACGATGACGTAGTCGCCCTGCTTTAGCTGGGTCAGTATCTTGTCCAGTCTCAACTGGGCCAGGAACGTGGTGCACGACAGACCGCTCTCCGCATAGTTGGCGATGGCGACGTCCTCACCAAACCAACGAGTAATCATCTGTCCCCACGAAGCCCACGGCTCGTTTTCCTGGTCGACGACGGTGGAGTTACCGCAGAGGAAGACGGTGGTAGGACACACCGGAGAAGCGGCAGAGACGGCCTCAATCTTGATGCGCTGCACGGCGGGGACGGGACCGCAGAAGGACAGGTTCAGCGAGTCGTCCCAATTTAGATAGGAGAGCTCGCGGGGCTTCAGACGGACATTCCGAACGAGCATAACTTCACCCTGGGTGAAATGCTGTGCTTTTTCTTGAAGTTTGCCGTCTGCGGCCTTCTTGTCTATCAGGGGCGAGTGCTTGTTGACGGTGAAGGTCAGGTCGGTGAACTGGCCTTTCTTCGTCGTGACGACGTCGAAGTAGTGGCGTCGGCTCTCAGCACGCACCACAGTCTGCCCTGCTTTTTTCTTGTTACCCAGCGTCACTGTGACGCGATAGTTGCCGTCCGCTACGGGTACGGCGAACGTGAACGGTGTGGTCTGTACGCGGTTCAGCACCGTGTCGCACACTACCTGTGCCCTACCCGTCAGTGCGGCTAAGGCCATCACGAAAATCATCAGAATCTTCTTCATGAGTCTTTACATTAATATTAATAATATATATAAAGACTGATGAAGCCCGCAGATGTCATCAGTCGATGTCAGTGCCGTCATCGGAACCACCACCGCACGCATCGTCGTTATGCGTTAGATGATGCTGCAAAGATGCAACTAAAAAAACGAAAAGATGTTAATTAGGGAAAAATAGGGGAAATATTTGGCTTTCTCCTTATTTATTATTATCTTTGCACTCAGAAACAAACTAAACGCATTCTATGAGACAAATATTCCTAATGATGGCGATGCTGGCCACGACAGCGTGGGCCCAGCGCACCACAGAGACGCTGAACTTCGGATGGACGTTCAGCCGCGACGCACAGTTTAAGAACACACAGACGGTCGACGTGCCGCACGACTTCCAGATTTCGCAGCCGTGGGTATCACCGTCGGCAGGCGAGAAGGCCGACAACAGCGACGCTGCGGCCAACATCAAGAGTCGCCTGTCGGCACGAGGATTTAAGGAGATTGGCACAGGCTGGTATAAGAAGACCTTGACACCCGACCCGAAGATAAAGGGCCGCCGCGTGTTGCTGGACTTTGAAGGTGTCATGCTGACGGCCGACGTCTACTTGAACGGGCAGCGCATAGGCGGTACGGACTACGGCTACGTCGGATTCGAGATAGACATTACCAACCGACTGAAGTATGGTCAGCCCAACGAACTGATGGTCAAGGCCGAGACGCAGGACGAGCGGGCCTCGCGCTGGTATACGGGCGGCGGACTGTTCCGCGACGTCAACCTCGTCACGACTTCGGCCGACCTCTATCTGGAGCGTCACCCGCTGTACATCACCACACGAGAGAACCGCTACGTCACCGTGGGTGTCGAGTTCACTAACCGTAGCCGCAGTCGCGACGTCAGCATAGCCCTGAAACTGTACGACCCTAGCGGCACCGTCATCTATGAGTCGACGGAGGCCTTCACCCGTAAGGCCGCATCACGTACGCAGGAGGTACGCATGAAGGAGATTGACGTTCAGCAGCCAAAGCTGTGGGACACGGAGTCGCCCAACCTCTATCGTGCCGAGGTGACGCTGATGACCAAGGAGGGCAAGGTGGTCGACCAGTACGCAGAATCGTTCGGCATCCGCACCATCGAGTACGGCCCGCAGTTCGGCATGAAGCTGAACGGCAAGAAGGTGTTGCTGCAGGGCTATGCCAACCACCACACGCTGGGAGCGCTGGGGGCTGCAGCCTATCCGAGAGCCATCGAAAAGCGGTTGAAGCTGATGAAACAGTTCGGCATCAACCACATAAGGACGAGCCACAATCCCTACTCGCGCCAGTTCATAGAGCTGTGCGACAAGTACGGCATCCTGGTGGTCGACGAGCTATACGACAAGTGGACCGACCAGCACTCAGGACAGCGCACACCCTTCATGAACCACTGGGCGTACGACGTCAGCGAATGGGTGAAGCGCGACCGCAATTCGCCTAGCGTCGTCATGTGGAGTCTGGGCAACGAGTTGCAGCAGGACCCCAACCAACCGTTCAACGACTGGGGCGTGACGTGCTACAAGATGATGAAGCCCGTCTTGGAACGCTACGACTCGACACGCAAGGTCACCGTGGCCATGCATCCGCGCTACCGTAACTGGGAGACGGACTCACTGCCCTGCGACCTGGCGCTGCAGACTGACATACAGGCCTATAACTATAGGTATATGTACTTCCCAGGCGACGGACGCCGATTCCCGTGGATGACGTTCTACCAGAGCGAGGCATCTACGCAGGCTATGGGACAGAACTTCTTCGAGATGGACTTGCGGAAGGTCATCGGCATGGCCTACTGGGGTGCCATCGACTATCTGGGCGAGAGCATGGGTTGGCCACAAAAAGGCTGGAGCCAGGGCGTGTTCTATATCTCGCTCGACCCCAAACCGAAGTCGTACTACATGCGCTCGTTCTTCCGTCCTGACGAACCGGTCGTACACCTAGCCGTGTTGGAAAGCGAAAAAGCTGAGATGTGGAACGGCGTCAAGATGGGTAATGACCGCATGACAGAGAACTGGAACCGTGCCGATGGGACGAAGGCCAACATCTATATCTTTACGAACGGCGACGAGGTAGAACTGTTGTTGAATGGCAAGAGTCTGGGCCGAAAGAAAAACCCCATCGGCAATGCGAAGTTGCGCAACCAGATACGCTGGGGAGAGATAGACTATCAGGCCGGAAAGCTGGAGGCTGTCGCTTATAAGAACGGGAAGGCTGTAGCACGTCATGTCCTAGAGACCACAGGCAAACCCGTCCGCATCATAGCTGAGCCCGACCTGCCCGCCACACCATCTATCGCAAAGGCTACGGGCAATGATGACTACTGGCACGCCGACGGTATCGATCTGCAGCACGTACGCCTGACGGCCGTCGATGCGAAGGGTCGTCGCTGCTATGGCTACGACGACGAACTGTCGTTTAAGGTAGACGGAGACGCCAGCATCGTAGCCGTCACCAATGGCGACATCACCACCGACGAGATAGCCACCGAGCCGCACGTCCGTCTCTGGCAGGGCCAAGCGATGGTCATTCTCCGTGCTGGCCGGAAGCCCTCGAAGATTTCCCTGACCACAACGCCCAAGACGTTCAAAGACATCATTACCAAACTCGAGACGAAATAACGTAATCCCGTCATAACGAAATCACGAAATAATATGAAAAGAATCCTCATTGCTTGTCTAGTCTGTTGCTGTGCCACAGCAACTGTCCTCTCCCAGCCCGCCGCCGTCCTCTCGGCAGCCCGCAGCACTAACGACTACTTCATGACGAAGTACGCCGACCCAACCATTCCCACTAATGTCAAGAAAGTCCGCCCGTCATCGCTATGGACGCGCGCCGTCTACTACGAAGGACTCATGGCCCTCAACGCCATCGACCCGCAGCAGCGCTACGTCGACTACGCCACGCGATGGGCCGACTTCCACCAGTGGACGCCACGAAATGGTGTGCAGACCTGCGACGCTGACGATCAGTGCTGCGGACAGACGTACGTCGAACTGGCAGCGCTCAAGGGTGGTGACCAGAAGGCCAAGCTGGCCAACGTCATCGCCAACCTCGACCACCAGATGCAGACGCCCAACAGCAAGAAGATTGCCAACGCTAAGCTCAAGGGCGGCAGCGAACCGCAGCTCTACGGATGGTGGACGTGGATTGACGCCATCCAGATGGCTATGCCGCTCTACATGCAGGTGGCCAACGTGACGGGCGAGCAGAAGTATCGCGACCATGCCATGCGGATGTATCGCTGGACGCGTAACACATGCGGTGGCGGTCTGTTCAACACGAAGGAGGGCCTGTGGTGGCGCGATGCCGACTACGTCCCTCCGTACAAGGAGAAGGACGGACAGAACTGCTACTGGAGTCGCGGCAACGGTTGGGTCTATGCAGCTCTCGTGCGCTGCATGAACAATCTGTCGCCCAAGAGCAAGGAATATAAGGAGTTGAAGAAGGACTTCCTGCTAATGTCCAAGGGGCTGCTCTCGTGTCAGCACGCCGACGGTTTCTGGCACGCCAGCCTCGTTAGTGATGCCGTCTATCCCGACCCGGAAATGACAGGTACGGCCCTCTTCCTCTATGGTATGGCGTGGGGCATCCAACAGGGCATCCTCAAGGATAAGGATTATCGTCCTGCCTGCGACAAGGCGTGGAAAGCTCTGGAGTCATGTCTCCACAAGGACGGATTCCTCGGTTGGAACCAAGGTACCGGCAAGGACCCCTCGGCTGGTCAGCCTGTCACCTTCACCTCGATGCCCGACTTCGAGGACTATGGAACCGGCTGCTATCTCCTCGGCCTTTCTGAATACTACAAATTATTGAAGCCATGAAACGATTTTTTATCTTTCTTGTATGTTGCGGTTTTGCTGCAACAATAGGGGCGCAGTCCTGGCCCACTGTTACCAACGAGGCCAAGCCCGGCACCCGCTGGTGGTGGCTCGGATCGGCCGTCGACAAGGACAACCTGCAGTGGAACCTGAAGCAGTATGCCAACCACGGCATCGGCGCCGTGGAGATTACGCCACTCTATGGTGTACAAGGCAATCAGGCCAACAATATCCCCTACCTCAGCGACAAGTGGATGACCATGTTCCGCGAGGCTCAGGTCTACGGTAAGACCCTCGGCATCGAGATAGACATGGCCACAGGCACTGGCTGGCCGTTCGGTGGCCCCTGGGTGCCGCTCGAGGAGAGCGCCAACAAGGTCATCTTCGTCGACACCGTCTTTTGCGGAAAAATCATCAAGGACCTGCCACTTACCGTTGCCGCTAAAGACCGGAAGAACTCACGTTTACAAAAAGTAATGGCATATGGTCCTGTCGACGGCGATAGAGTTGTCGTCGATGTAACAGACAAAATTGCTGATGGCAAACTAACCTGGACTGCACCTGTCGATGCAGACTGGCGCATCATCGCCGTCTATATCCGCTACGGCGTGATGAAGGTGAAGCGTGCGGCACCTGGTGGCGAGGGTCTCGTCATCGACCACTTCGACCGCACTGCCGTGGCCAACTATCTCAAGCATATCGAGGCGGCCTTCGAACGCACAGGGACAGTCTATCCGCGCACTTTCTTTAACGACAGCTATGAGGTCAGCGACGCTACGTGGACACCCACGCTCTTTGCCGAGTTCGAGAAGCGCCGCGGCTATAAACTCGAAGAACATCTGCCCGAGCTCATCGCCGCCGACGTGAAGACAGTGGCCGACTACCGCGAAACACTGGGTGACTTGCTGCTCGAGAACTTCACGCAGCAGTGGACGGCATGGGCACATTCACACGGCGCCACCACCCGCAATCAGGCACACGGTTCACCCGCTAACCTGATTGACTGCTACGCGGCCGTCGACATACCCGAAATCGAGGGCTTCGGCCTTTCTGAGTTCGGCATCAAGGGTCTGCGGACCGATCCAGGCAAGACGCGCAAGAACGACAGCGACTACTCGATGTTCAAGTACGCGCCATCCGCTGCCCACGTCTGCGGAAAACCATATACGTCCAGCGAGACGTTCACCTGGCTCACCGAACACTTCCGCACGTCACTGTCGCAACTCAAGCCCGACCTTGATCTCATGTTCTGCGCTGGTGTTAACCACATGTACTTCCACGGCACGTGCTATTCACCAAAGGACGACGTCTGGCCAGGCTGGAAGTTCTACGCATCCATCGACATGAGCCCCACGAATTCTATTTGGCGCGACGCTCCCTACTTCATGCAGTACGTTGAGCGCTGCCAGTCGTTCCTGCAATGGGGACAACCCGACAACGACTTCCTCGTCTTCCTGCCCGTCCGCGATATGTGGCAGAAGAATCCCAAGAAACTGCTCATGCAATTCACTATCCACGGTATGGGCAAGCTAGCACCCGAATTCATCAAGACCATCCTAGACATTGACTGTGCCGGTTTCGACTGCGACTACATCTCTGAGCGTCTGCTCATGGGTGTCACGTATAAGAACGGTATGCTCGAAACTGCTGCCGGTACACGCTACAAGGGGCTCATCATTCCTGGCAGTGGCAATATGCCCGAGAGCGTCAAGGCACATATCGCTGCACTGAAGGCCCAAGGGGCGAAGATTTATTATCATGTGGACGCCCAGCAACTTGCCTCGGCTGCAACACCAGAGTCGATGAAGACACAATACGGACTGAAAGCCATCCGCCGTCGTTCGCCTAATAGCGGAAACGCAGGCACAGGCTACCACTACTTCATCGCCAACCTAACGCCGAACGACATCGATGCCGACGTACCTCTGGCTGTTCCTTTCCAGAGTGCCACGCTCTTCAATCCGTTGAATGGCGATATCACGCCAGCCACTGTCACAAATGGTAAAGTACACCTTGCCTTGCGCTCAGGTCAGAGCATCATCCTCCAGACCTTCAACAAGCCGTCCGTTCAGTCTGTTGCTGTAGCACAGCGACAAACAGAAAAGGAGTACCCTCTCACCAGTCCTTGGAAGCTCTCCTTCACCGAAGAAGCGCCACGCGTAGCCAAGAGTTTTGCTCTTGACAAAATCCAGACTTGGGAAACACTCGATGACGACAGCGTCAAGGTAACAATGGGCACGGGCATCTATACGACAAAGTTGAAGCTGATGCGTCGTGATCTGAATGATGCCCAATCGTGGAAGATTGACTTGGGCGACGTCCGCGAATCGGCCCGCGTCTATATCAACGGCCAGTTTGTGGGCTGTGCCTGGAGCGTGCCCTATGTGCTCGACATCAAGAACAAGTTCTTCAAGGCCGGCATGAACGATATCCGCATCGAGGTCACCAACCTGCCTGCTAACCGCATCGCCGACCTTGACCGTCGTGGCGTCAAATGGCGCAAGATGGAGGAAATCAACGTCGTCGATATCAACTACAAGAAGACCACGTATGAAAACTGGGAGCCCGTCAAAAGCGGTCTCAATTCAGAAGTTAAACTCCTGAAAGTGATAAATAAGAAATGAGAAGTGATAAGTAAATAGTGATGATGATGGAAAAATACATTGCTGACCCCAAACGCTACGAGAAAAGCGAGACACTGTATCAGCGTTGCGGACGATCAGGCGTACTGCTGCCCAAGGTAAGCCTTGGCTTGTGGCATAACTTTGGAGGTGTCGACGACTACCAGCGCTCGAAAGAGATTTTGCGTTATGCTTTCGACCACGGTATCACCCACCTCGACTTAGCCAACAACTACGGACCTCCCTATGGCTCTGCTGAGGAAACGTTTGGTCGCGTCATGGACGAGGACTTCCGTCCCTATCGCGACGAGTTGTTCATATCTACCAAAGCCGGCTACGACATGTGGGATGGTCCTTACGGCAACTGGGGCTCACGTAAGTACTTGATGGCAAGTCTTGACCAAAGCCTGAAGCGTATGCATTTGGACTACGTCGACCTCTTTTATTCGCATCGCTACGACCCCGATACGCCCCTTGAAGAAACCCTGCAGGCTTTGGTCGACATTGTCCGTGCTGGCAAAGCACTCTATGTCGGTATTTCACGCTGGCCATTAGAGGCAACGCGCTTTGCCATCGATTACCTGAAGCAACGCGATGTGCCCCTACTTATCTATCAGGGACGCCTTAACATGCTCGACCACGAGCCTATAGACGAAGGCATCCTCAAGCTCTGCCACGATGAAGGTGTGGGCTTCATATCCTTCTCGCCTCTGGCTCAGGGGTTGCTTACCGACCGCTATCTCAACGGCATTCCCGAAGGCTCCCGCATGACACGCGAACACTTCCTCAAGCATGAAATGCTCACGCCCGAACTACTTCAACAGTTACAGGCATGGAATGCGGAGGCACAGGCCGAAGGTCGTACACTGGCTGAACGTGCCTTGCGTTGGATTCTCGAACAAGAAGGTGTCACCAGCGTCCTCGTTGGAGCCAGCAGTACCGCACAACTCGACAAAAACCTGCGGGCAATCGATTAGCGTTGACGACGGAACACGCGTTCCTCAATAGCTTGGAATACCACAAAAAGAATCGGAACAATAAAGAGCAACGCTATCGTACCGATAAACATACCGCCAATCGCTCCCACACCAAGGGAGCGATTTCCATTAGCTCCAATGCCCGTAGCAATGGCCAAAGGCAGCAAACCGAAAATCATCGTCAACGACGTCATCAAGATTGGACGCAAACGCACGGCTGCGGCATCCAATGCAGCTGCGAGAATGCTCATACCTTGCCGGCGGCGTGCTGAGGCGTACTCCGTCAACAGAATGGCCGTCTTCGACAACAGACCTATCAACATGATGAGTCCCGTCTGCATATAGATATTGTTCTCCAGTCCCCACATCCAAGCAAAGAGGAACGAGCCCAACAGTCCGAAGGGCACACTCAAGATGACTGCCATCGGAATGAAGATGCTCTCGTAGAGGGCACAGAGGATGAGGTAGATAAAGATGATACAGATAACGAAGACCAATGCCGTCGTATTCTGCGAGGATGCCTCCTCACGACTCATACCGCCGAACTCATAGCCGTAGCCTTCTGGTAACACCTCTGCTGCCGTCTCGCGAATGGCATTGATGGCCTGTCCGCTACTGTAGCCTTCAGCAGCCGTTCCATTGACCATAATACTGGGGAACAGGTTGAAGCGCGACAACGTCTCACTGCCATAGATACGTGTCAGCGTCAGATACTGTCCAATGGGCGACATCTCGCCTGACGACGTACGCACGAAGATATTGTTCAGCGACTCTGCATCCAGGCGGTACTCGGGCGAGGCCTGTACCATGACGCGATAGAGCTTGGTGAAACGTACAAAGTTCGAGGCATACGAACCGCCCACATAACCCGATAATGCCTGTAACACCTCCGTAGGCGATACGCCACGACGTTTACACAAGGCGGCATCCACCTCAACACGGTATTGGGGATACTTCAACGAAAAGTTAGTGATGGCACGACTGATTTCCGGACGCTCGTTCAGGGCGGCAATGAGCTTGTTGGTCTGCATCAGCAGGTCGTTGATGGTACCACCGTGCTTGTCCTGGATATGCAGTTCAAAGCCATTGATACGTCCGAAGCCCGGCAACATATTCTGCGTGTTCACCTGTATCTTTGCATTGGCGATATCTGCCGTTCTGCGATATATCTCGTCCACTACACTCTGCACGTCATCACCCTTTCCCTTGCGCTCGTCCCACTTCTTCAGCTTCAGCGTAAAGTTACCGTTCGACGACGACTGCTCAAAATTATTACTATTACCCGCAATGAGCGAATAGATGCGCAACTGAGGCAGGTCTTTGATACGCTCTTCTACCTCTTTCAAAATATGGTAGGTCTGCTGCAGACTGCTACCTGGTGATGCCTGCACATTGATGAACACCGTACCCATATCCTCATTGGGTACCAATCCTGTTTTCGTGGTACGCATCATCCAATAGAGACCAGCGATAGCCAAAATAACAAGACCAAAGGCAAGCCATTGCTTGCGGAGTATTTTAGAGAGGCCCTGCTTGTAGCCGCGGACGAAGCCTTCGAATGACGGCAGCCGCTTAATCTTTATTGGTTTGTCCTGCTTCTTCATGATGAGTGCACAAAGTGCAGGCGACAATGTCAAGGCATTAAACAACGAAATGGCAACAGCAATGGCCATTGTCAGTCCGAACTGCGTATAGAACGTGCCCGTGACACCACCGATGAAGCAGACTGGCACGAATACTGCCATGAAGACCAGCGTCGTCGTAACAAGGGCCGACGTGATGCCATGCATAGCTTCGACGGTAGCATGATAGGTGAAAGCAAACGCTTCACTCTTCACTCTCAACTCTTCACTATCTAGTTTGGCTTGTACGGCTTCAACGACCACGATGGCATCGTCCACTACCGTTCCGATAACCAATACCAGTGCAAATAGTGTCAGCATGTTCAGCGAGAAGCCAATGGCATAGATGATGGCCAGCGTAGCTATCAGCGACACCAGGATGGCAATGGCAGGAATAATCGTCGCGCGCCAACTGCGCAAAAAAAGGAAAACCACAAGGATGACGAGGACCAGCGCTTCGAGCAACGTCTCAACAACGCTTGCTATCGATGCATCCAGGAAGTCCTTCTTTGATTCCAAGTCTTCGATGACTATACCTGGCGGCAACGACTGCCGTATCTCCTCGACCTCTGCATCTATCTGTTTGATAATCTCGTTGGCATTCGATCCTGCCACCTGATTGATGGAGATGTTCACACTCGGACTGCCATTCGTCTCACCAATGATGTTATAGTTCTGCGACCCCAGTTCCACACGGGCAATGTCGCCAATGCGCAGCACATTGCCGTCAGGCAGTGACCGCACTACCAAATTCTCGTATTCCTGTTCCTCCTCATAACGACCACGATACTTCAGTACGTATTGGAACGTGTTCTGACTCTCAGCACCCAGCGTACCCGTGGCCACCTCGACGTTCTGTTCGTCCAGCACCTTCGTAACATCTGCAGGCACGAGTCCGTACTGCGCCATCTTCAAGGGGTCCAGCCAGATGCGCATCGAATAGTCAGCACCCATCACGTTCACCTCGCCAACGCCACCGATACGGCTCAGTCGCGGCTCAATGTTAATCTTCGTATAGTTGGCTAGGAACGAGCGGTCGAAGGTTGAATCCGGACTGTACACCGCTAACTGCTTGATGTTCGACGTCTGGCGTTTGCGTACCGTAATGCCGCCCTTCACCACGTCACTCGGCAGTCGTCCCTGCACTGTGGCGGCGCGGTTCTGCACATTCACCATCGCCATATTGGGGTCTGTGCCCTGACGGAAGAAGATACCTATCGAGGCCGTACCGTTGTTCGATGCCGACGATGTCATATACATCATGCCCTCCACGCCGTTGATAGCTTCCTCCAAGGGCACAACGACACTCTTCTGCACCGTTTCGGCATTGGCTCCAGTGTACGATGCCATGATGCGAACCGTCGGTGGTGCTATCTCCGGGAATTGTTCCAAAGGCAGACTGGCCAGTCCGATGATACCCACCAGTACCATCAACAGTGATATGACGCATGCCAGAATCGGGCGATCAATGAATGTTCTTACGTTCATGCTTTTTCCCTCCTATTTCAATTCCATCCTTTAATAGTCCGGCGCCTTCGGCAATGATAGTATCACCGACATTAAGACCTTCTTCAACAATATATTCCTTGCCGTTGTTCTGCGGAAACAGTGTGACAGCAGTAGCCTTCGTCTTGCCGTCCACAACGCGATAGACAAACGTACGGTTCTGCAGTTCGTAGGTAGCCTCCTGCGGAATGACGATACAGTCTTTATGATCGGAAGGCACAAGCACCGTAGCCGAACCGCCGTCACGCAGCAGATGCTGGGGATTGGCGAACGTAGCACGCAAGGTGACAGCCCCTGTCTGGGCATCCACTGTACCACTGACAGCATCGATGCGTCCTTCTATGGGATATTCCGTTCCACTGGCCAGTCGCAGTTTGATGCTTGGCGCCTTGTTGATGAAGTCGGCTGTCGAGCCATAACGGTCTATCAGGTTGATGACGGCACGCTCCGTCACAGAGAAATAAGCATACATCTGGCTATCATCGGCCACCGTCACCAGCGGCTCGCTGATGTTACTGCTCACCAGAGCGCCCACGTGCCAGGGAATCATAGAGGCTACACCGTCCACGGGACTCTTCACCTCCGTACACGACAACTGCCAGCGGGCATTCTTCTCCTGCGCCTGGGCCTGCACCAGTGCCGCCTGGGCCTCTAACAGCTCGTGGCGCGTGGTCTCCACACTGAAGTCGCTCACCACACTACCCTCTTTCAGTTTCAGCTGACTATCGTAGTTCATCTTCGCCGTCGACAACTTAGCCTCGGCACTCTGACGGTTGGCAATGGCCACTTCCAGAGCTGCCTGAAAAGGCGTCTGATCGATGATAAACAGTGTTTGTCCCTTACGTACGGTCTTGCCTTCTGCTGTCAGGATACGCGTGATATTACCCGTCACTTGTGGTCGAATCTCCACGATTTGCCGTCCAGTCAGTCTGGCACTATATGGTTGGGTGAGCATCATGTCTTTTTTACTCACAACCATCGTCTGATACTCTGCCGCATCCCTCACTCCTTTTTTCTTATCGCCACACGCAGTCAGACCGCATGCCATGACAGCACACAGGCAACAAACAAAGTATTTCTTCATCTTGATCATATTTGAATCTGTCTCGCTTAGTTAGTTTCGTGTGCAAAATTAACATATTATTTCCAATTATGATGATTATTTTGCTATAAATCTTTGTATTGTGATTACTTATTCGTACCTTTGTCCCCCAAAATAAGGCAAAAGAGAAAAATGACGTTATATCCCAAACTGATTATGGATGCGCTGGCAACGGTAACGTATGTTGGCACAAAGAAAAACTTAGTAGAAAGCGAGATGGTGGCAGATCAGCCAACCGTAACCCCCCTCAATCCCCCCGTAGGAGGGATGAATTGGAAGGTTGGCATTGTGTTGGAATTCCCCAGAGACACCGACCCGTTTCTGAAATCGACTGTAAAGGCAGCAGAGGCAGCCATCAAATATCACTGCGGCAAGGATGTCGAGGTAGAAATCAAGACAGAATTCAAATCGAAGCCCCGTCCCAAGGGCGAGGAATTGCTGAGCGGCGTGAAAAACATCATTGCTGTGAGCTCAGGCAAAGGTGGTGTAGGCAAGTCGACCGTTTCGGCCAATCTGGCTATTGCATTGGCACGTTTGGGTTACGAGGTAGGTTTGTTGGACTGTGATATTTTCGGTCCGTCAATGCCCAAGATGTTTCACGTCGAGGACGAACGTCCCTATGCTGTGGAAAAGGATGGTCGCCAGCTCATTTGTCCTATCGAAGCCTATGGCGTCAAAATGTTATCAATAGGTTTCTTCGTAAGTCCCGATACAGCTACGCTTTGGCGAGGCGGTATGGCAACAAGTGCCCTGAAACAACTGATAGCCGATGCCGACTGGGGAGAATTGGACTACTTTATCCTCGACACACCTCCAGGCACTAGCGACATCCACCTCACCCTTCTCCAGACACTGGGGATTACTGGTGCAGTCATCGTGTCGACCCCACAACAGGTTGCTTTAGCAGATGCTCGCAAAGGTATCGACATGTACAGGAACGAGAAGGTGAACGTGCCCATCCTCGGACTCATCGAAAACATGGCATGGTTTACACCTGCCGAATTGCCTGAGAACAAGTACTATATCTTCGGCAAGGAAGGTTGCAAAAAGTTGGCAGAAGAGATGAATGTTCCCTTGTTGGCACAGATTCCTCTAGTTCAGAGCATTTGCGAGAGTGGTGATGCTGGTGAGCCAGCTGCTACGAGCAGTGAGACTGCCACAGGACTGGCCTTCATCAATCTGGCACAGGCTGTTGTCACCGTTGTCAACAAACGCAACCGTGAACTACCCAAGACACAAATCGTGGGAATTAAGAGTTAAGAGTGCGTGCCTCTCTATTACGCTTCAGGAACAGCAAGCGGTCCTTGGCATAACGACGGGCACGTAGAATCTGAAAACGATAGACTGCCACAGCCAACAGGAAATAGGCGCCAGCCTGAATCCAAAGGATGCGATACTCCGTCAGCACGTCATAGAGTGTAGCACCCATGGAATTCATGCGAACATAAGCGCGTGCGCCAAACGTGCTGGGAAAGAGCCATGACACGCCCTGAAGCCAACTTGGGATATTGCTTTGTGGCCATGAGATACCCGTCATGAACAACATCGGCACAGAGGCAAAGACCATGATCAGCATGACGTTCTCGCGATACTTGACGAGACACGACACCACAATGCCAAAGAAGATACATGCCAGCGTATAAGGCAACATGATGGTCAATAGCGACTGCCACGTTGCCAACTGCGGGAAGTGGAACAATCGCGGAACGCCAGCCACCAACCAAGCACCCATGACAGCATAAATCATGAAGTAAACCAGTGCCTTGCCAAAGACAATGGCGAACGACGACTCATAGCGTTTATCGCCAACGGGCACCAGCGCCCCAAGCAGGTTCTCCTCACGGGCTGTACCTGCAGAAAGTCCGATACCAAGCACCAGCGTCTGCTGTAATATCAGTATCAGCACAGCAGGTAAGATAAACGAGCCATAACCTCCCTTCGGATTGAATAAAGGTACATCCTCATATTCCAGCGGACGAGCTGAAATGGCCTCTTCGCGACTGGTATAGAGTCCACTCATCTTCGTCTGTATCTGCTTGCCCATCTCCATTGACACCAGCATGGATGTCTGGTAAATGGCCTTATATGTCAGCATCAGACTCATGTCGCAGTAGACGCTCACGATGCCTTGCTTCATACGCAATAGATTGGTTTCGAAATCGGGCGGAATGAAATAGATGCCCTTCACCAACTGACGACTCACCAGCGATTTGCCCTCGTCCAAATCCTGTGCGTAGTAGGCCACACGTACGTCGGGTGACGCATCACACTTACGGACGAACTCACGAGACAGACCTGTGTTCGACATATCGACTACGCAGACGGGCACCTCGTGAACGGTCTCGTTATTGTAAATCCAGGAATACAATAGCGGATAGACAATGGGCACGACGATGAAGAAAATGAGAACACCCTCATCCTTCAACACCTGTTTCAGCTCACATCGCCAAATGTAGCAGACATGCTGCAGGTCCTCGTACATCTTACGGAATATAGACATAGGTGAGCATTGCGTTTTTTATCTTCTTGACAACCATCCACGGCAACAGCATAAAGCCTGCCAGTGCAACAAAGTGGAACCACGACTCGACGAGCGGAAAACCGTTGAACACGCAAGTCTGGTACATCATATAGTAGTGGCGTAGGGGGAACAGCCACGACAACGACTGCAACGGGCGGTCCATGCCCATGACGGGAAAGGCAGAGCCAGCCATCGAGATGCTGAGCACAGCCCACAGCGAACAGATACTCATGGACATGCGGAGCGAAGGCGTCAGTCCAAAGGCGAAGATGCCAAAGCCCTGCGAGGCCAGTACCTGCATCAGTCCCAGCAGCACCAGCATCCACGGGCTACCTAAGTGTGGGAATCCCAGATGAAAGAACACATAGTACTGATAGCTGTAGACCACAGCCAGCCAGACAAGCGTCTGGGGCAAGAACTTGCCTAACAAAGCTACCGTCATGTTATTATCGGCCATCTCCATCCACTTCTTCGAGACATTGAACTTCAGTTCCGTACCCAACGAATAAGCTGTAATCAGAAAGATGAACAGCATCATCATGCCAGGCACAATCATCGTGGACAGATAGGAATTATAGCTGGTCCATGGATTCGCTATCTGGTGCAGGTCAATCTTGATAGGCTGCAGGAAAGTCTGGATTTGCTCAGGCGTAAAACCCTTCGCACGCATCGTAGCCTGTCCCACAGCAGCCGAGCCAAGCGTCGAGATGGTCTTCAGGTCTTTCATCAGCAACGCACCTGCCGCCAACGTGGTGTATGAATAATAATAGGATATCTTAGGCTGACGCGAAGCCAGCAGCTTCTCCGTCGTGCCCTTGGGGAAATACAGGAAACCGTATATCTCATTGTTCTGAATGGCCTTACGCGCCTCTGCTACCGTGGCATAGCTATGCTCGATGCGTGACATCTGGAAGGCATCCAGCCGGCGTATCAAGGCTCGTGTCGTCGTGGTATTGTCAGCATCCACAATACCTATTGGCATCTCTGTAGGCAGGCCGTCATCCATGAGTGAGGTGAAGAATACCATCACCAACAACGGGAATACGACCATACACGCAGGGTAGATAATATGTTTGCGCATAGTTAACAACTCGCGCAACATAATAGCGTATATCTGCCTCAGCGCTTTCAATTGTCAATTGTCAATTATCAACTGTCAATTATCACTTGATAATCAACGACATACCTGGGCGCAAGCCTTCAACATTCTCTATAGGACGGGCTTTCACTTCGAAAGTCTTCAGATCATACTGACCATTGGCCTTGGTAGCCTTCCAAACGGCATAGGTGCCCTGATCCTTCATATAATAGATCTTCATCTTGATAGACTTATTGAAGGCTGGGACAAAAGCATCCACTTCAGTACCTACGGTCATCGAGCCCAACTGGTCTTCACGAACGTTGAAAGCACCCCACATATCCTTCATCAGCGAGATGGTCATAATAGGCGAGCCTGTGCCGACGAGTTCACCCACCTTGGGATAAATATCGCTCACCTCTCCTTCCATCTGAGCCACCTGCACCGTCTCATGGATATATGAGTTGACCTCCTGAACAGCACCACGGGCACGGTTCACCTGTGCGGCAGCTGCCAGCTTATCCTCACGACGTGCACCGTTCTGAGCCATCTCATACTGGCTCTTGGCGGCCTTTTCCTGAGCCTCCATAGCCTTGTAGTTGGCATAGGCCTCGTCGCGTTTCTGGGCACTCATGACACCCTCGTCGAACAGGCGCTGCACACGGTTATACGATTTCTCGGCAATCTCAAGACCTGCCTTGGCCTGCTGCCATAACTGGTAAGCACCCTGTATCTGCTCCTGACGGGCACCGTTCTGCGCTTTCAGCTCCAAAGCGCTAGCAGCACTCTCAGCACCACGGGCCTGTTCCATCTTGGCACGCACCTCTGGCGCATCGAGAATGGCCAGCGTGTCGCCAACCTTGACATAGTCACCCTCCTTGACGCGAATCTCCAAGATACGTCCTGGCACCTTACTCGATACGCGATACTCACTCACTTCTACCTGTCCTTGCATCAATTCTGGGTCACGACCCAAGGCAAAGAAACCTATTAAGGCCACAAGCACTACCACGAGGGCAAAGCCTACGATAGCCAATAGGATATTGTTATGTTGTGTTTTAGCAGACATCTTATCTTAATTAATTCTCCATTTCTACGGAACGTGAACCAATCTCGTGTCCGTCAGCAATAACTTGAACTGTATATTTTCCTTCTATCAGGGATGTCTTGGGAACATACATCTCCATCAATTTCTCCTGACCTGTATATTCCACATCCTGTTTAGCAGTATAAGCCACCTGCGAACCCTCCATGGGGCAGGTACCGCCACCATTGATAACCTCGCCTACAGGATTGATGACACGAATATAGATACTACGCATACCATTGGTTGCTGTAGCATTACGGCTTAACACAAAGCGTACTTTCAGCGTGCCTTTCTTGTCAATCTGATGCGGATGCTTGGTCTGCTCCTTACCCTTCTTGTCAAGCATGATGACATTAATGTTGGCAGCGTTCAACTGCGAGGCAATGGCCACCTTCTCAGACAATGTAGCATTGTTCGACGACAGCTGCATATTCTGCTGGTTGCTCTCTTCCAACTCAGAGCGGACACGGTTGTTCTCATCCATCAGCTCTGCATTCAACTGGTTCAGCGAGTCAATCTGCAACACATAACTGCGCAAGATAGCACGAACGGTAGCTAACTCTTTCTTCAATCGTGTAATCTCAGCAGCATCGTTAGCCTTCGTACGGCGCAATTCTTCCAGCAGCTCCTGTGTACGCTGCTGTTCACGTCCCAACTGTTCTACAATAGAGTCGTTATTAATGCGAGTTTGCATCTCTTTATATTGGTTGGCAAACTGCTGATACTCGTTCTCCATCTCCTTTTTGTCAAGGGCAGCAAGTTCTTGCATGTCCTCATTCACCCGTTTCTGCTCATTAAGCTTATAGCCGAGATAAACTATTCCGGCTAAAAGCAGCACGAAGACAACGGCCAACGGAGCGATTACTTTCTTATTCATGTTTTAATATTTTCAAAAATCGCTGCAAAGATAATTTTTTTCCATGAAACAACAAAGAAAAAAAATATTTTTTGCATTTTATTTGCTTTTTTACTCGCTTATTCGTATCTTTGCCACATTGAATAACAAGAAACTAACGCTATGAACAAGAAGGGTATCCTTTATCGGATATATGATTTGTATGCCGATGGCTTTCGTTCCATGAAGTTAGGGCGAACGCTATGGGCCATCATTCTTATCAAGCTATTCGTCATTTTTGCCATTCTTAAGCTGTTTTTCTTTCCAAACTTCATTAAGGAACACGCAGAGCAAGGACAAGAATCCGAATTCGTGGCGACTCAGGTTCTTAACATGGAACGTTGAACATTAAATATTAATATTATGCTACACGATTTAATTCTAAACATCGACGCTGGTTCCATCAACTGGGCAAGAGCGCAATTCGCACTGACGGCCATCTACCATTGGCTGTTTGTGCCGCTGACCCTCGGACTGGCAGTCATCATGGGCATCTGCGAGACGATTTGGTATCGCAAACGTGACACCTTCTGGCGCGATGCCGCACAGTTCTGGCAACGCCTCTTTGGTGTCAACTTCGCCATGGGTATTGCCACGGGTATCATTCTTGAATTCGAGTTCGGCACCAACTGGTCGAACTACTCATGGTTCGTTGGCGACATCTTCGGTGCGCCACTGGCCATTGAGGGTGTCGTGGCCTTCTTCATGGAGTCCACCTTCGTGGCTGTGATGTATTTTGGCTGGAAGAAGGTTTCGCCAGGCTTCCACTTGGCATCCACTTGGCTCACGGGCTTGGGCGCTACCATCAGTGCCTGGTGGATTCTGGTGGCCAACGCGTGGATGCAGTATCCTGTAGGGTGCGAGTTCAATCCCGACACCATGCGCAACGAGATGGTATCGTTCCTCGACGTCGCCCTTTCGCCCTTCGCCATCGACAAGTTCTGCCACACCGTCATCTCCGCATGGATTATTGGTGCCGTCTTCGTGGTAGCTGTATCGTGCTGGTATCTCATGAAGAAACGCGATGTAAGACTGGCTACAGAGAGCATCAAGATTGCAGCCATCGTGGGTCTGGTGGCCTCGTTGGGTGCAGCGATGACTGGTCACAAGTCAGCACAGAGTGTTTCTCAGGTACAGCCCATGAAACTGGCAGCCATGGAGGCCCTCTACGATGGCGGCAATGGTGAGGGACTGGCTATCGTGCCTGGTATCAAAGTTCCCTATGCACTGAGTTTCATGGCCACCAACGACTTCGAGGGCTATGTGCCTGGCATCAACGACATCCTGAACGGCTATACCAAGGCTGATGGCACCCAAGAGCCCTCTGTCGACGAAAAGATAAAACGAGGACAGCAGGCCATCACAGCCCTCGCCGACTATCGTAAGGCGAAGAAGGAAGGTACCGACCC
This sequence comes from uncultured Prevotellaceae bacterium, assembly GCA_902762565.1. Lineage (GTDB taxonomy): Bacteria > Bacteroidota > Bacteroidia > Bacteroidales > Bacteroidaceae > Prevotella. The sequence goes on along the minus strand of CACWOS010000003.1, from coordinate 2,204 downwards.
TGCCCTTCTCACTTCTCACCTGTCAACTATCAATTCTAACATGCAGTATTTCGGCTATGGCTATGTGAAGGACAAGAACGATGTCGTTCCTCCCGTATGGATCAATTTCTGGGCTTTCCGCGTGATGGTGGGTCTAGGTTGTCTGTTCATCCTGTTCTTTGCCGTCATCCTCGCCGTGACCTATAAGTTCCCCAAGGCTCTGTTGCAGAAGTACGACATCACCACCCTACCCGCTTGGCACTATTGGGTGGCTATCCTATTAGTACCGCTGGCTTACATCGCCTCTGAGAGCGGTTGGCTCGTTGCAGAGTTCGGACGCCAGCCATGGACCATTCAGGACATGCTGCCCACATGGGTCGCTGTCAGCGATGTCGAAGGCTTCAGCGTCGCCCTGACGTTCTTCCTGTTCCTCTTCCTGTTCACCCTCATGCTCTGCGTAGAAATCAACATCCTGCTCAAGCAAATCAAGAAGGGTCCGGAGTATACTTCTTCTAACTCCCTTTAACTTCCTCTAACTTCTTTAACTTCTCTTACTTCTCTAACTTCTCTAACTTCTTTAACTTCCAAACAAATATGACCTATAGTTTCTTACAACATTATTGGTGGTTCTTAGTATCACTGTTAGGCGCATTATTAGTTTTCTTGATGTTCGTGCAGGGTGCCAACTCCATGGTACGCACGTTGGGCTATACGGAGGAGGGACGTCGGTTGATAATCAATTCGACAGGACGCAAGTGGGAGTTCACGTTCACCACGCTGGTCACCTTTGGCGGAGCCTTCTTCGCCTCGTTCCCACTGTTCTACAGCACCTCGTTTGGCGGCGCCTACTGGCTTTGGATGATTATCCTCTTCACCTTCGTGTTGCAGGCCGTCAGCTACGAGTTCCAGAACAAGCTGGGCAATCTGCTGGGTGCCAAGACCTTCCAGACGTTCCTCGCCATCAACGGTTTTCTGGGACCATTGCTGTTAGGCGGTGCCGTAGCCACCTTCTTCGAGGGTTCGAACTTCATCGTCATGAAGGACAACCTCATCGATGCGCAGTCGTTCACGCCTGTCATCTCACATTGGGCCAACGCCTCGCACGGTCTCGACGCCCTGCTCAATCCCTGGGTCTTGGTGTTCGGACTGGCAGTGATGTTCCTGGCACGTGTATTGGGCTCCTTATACATTATTAATAATGTGAACGACGACGACATCCGCTCACGTGCCGCCTTCCAGCTGCCGGGCTCGTCGCTGGCCTTCGTCGTGCTGTTTGTCGTCTATCTGGTCCACCTGCTCTTGAAGGACGGCTTTGCCTACGACGACAGCGGACTCATCGTCATCGAGCCCTATAAGTATCTGCACAATTTCCTCGACATGTGGTATCTGCTCATCGTCCTGCTGATTGGTGTCGTACTGGTGCTCTTCGCCATTGGACGCAGCTTTGCTGACAAGAAGTGGATATGGGGCATCTGGCCTGCCGGCATCGGTGTCGTACTGGTCGTGCTCTCGTTACTGCTTTGTGCCGGATGGAACAACACGGCCTACTATCCCTCGACAGCCGACCTGCAGTCGTCGCTCACCATCCAGAATTCTTGCTCCAGCGAGTTCACGCTCACCACCATGGCCATTGTCAGCATCCTCATACCGTTTGTGCTGGCATACATCTGGCATGCTTGGTGGTCTATCGACAAGAAGAAGCTCGACGTAACGGAGATAACTGACGACCATGCATATTAGAGAGAAACAGAAACTCAATAATCTAACAGATAGAAGTCCTGGGTCATTTCTGACTCAGGACTTCACTAGCGTGCTTAGAGCACGCGCACGCAACTTGCTGTTCCCAGCGCCGTCAGCGCTGCTGTCAGGATTGATACAATCACCTGTATCACCGTCTTCCATGTTTCCTTTTTCATAGTCTCAAATCCTCAAATCATAAATTTTAAATTTCAAACTTCAATTTTCAAAGTTTAATCTTTCATATCATAAACTTCAAACTTTAAATTTCAAACTTTAATTTTCAAACTTTAATCTTTCAAATCATAAACTTCAAACTTTAATTTTCAATTTTCAAACTCAAAGAGTTGCGCCCGTAGGCGCACACTCTTTAATCTCCGTCGTCCGGTTCGATTTCCGTGTCACCACCTACGGGCAGAGGACTGCCGCCGCCGCTGTTGTCGCCTGACGAGTTCGTGGGTGTCGGACTGGCGGGTGCGTTCGACTCG
>CACWOS010000002.1 GCA_902762565.1 uncultured Prevotellaceae bacterium | reverse complement strand
CAGCCTTTGGCTGCAAAGGTAACATTTTTCTCTGATATTCAGCTCTGTTTGCCCGAAAAAGTATCAATTTCTGCCATAGATTTAACTTTTCTATCGAGTGCACAGCGGAACCGACCCTATTGTGCACTAGCATCGTCGCCACCTGCACGGGCCTGAATGTAGTCAATCAGGATGTTGGTGTCAAGGAATACGCGTTTCATCGGCTCAGGATCGCTTTTAACCGTGGGTCACTTTCTATCTCCTCCTGGGTGAACGTAGCACAGCCGCTCCATTTCTCAATGTCGGGCGACACGGTTTTCACCTCGTAGTGTTTCTTCTGCGCAGCCTCCTGCTCCATTTGCTGAGCAGCAAACAGGGACCTTACGAATGCGAGCATCTTTGTGAGCATCGCATTGTTGTCAAGCAATGGATTCATCTCGCGGAACAATTCCGCACGTAGTTGCATTGTCTCCATAATCCTTTTTTATGTTTTCGCTGCAAAGATACAGATTATTTTTTAATCCACAAAGAACAAGGCAAAAAAATCGCTGAGAGCATAAAAATCCCCGCATTCCAATAGATAAGCCTCTCTCTCTTACATATTAAATAAGGTGCTACTCATTGCGAGCAGCACCTTTTTAGGAATTCTTCGGCGCGGGCGAGGTCTTCAGGGGTGTCGATGCCGACGGTCTCGACATCGGTCAGTCCGACGCGGATGCGGTAGCCATTCTCCAGCCAGCGCAGCTGTTCCAAGCTCTCGGCACGTTCAAGGGGCGATTGGGGCAGTTGTGTCACTTCGCGCAATACCTCACGGCGGTAGGCATAGAGACCGAGGTGCTTGAGGTAAGGGAAGGGTAGAGTTTGAAGATTGAAGTTTGAAGTTTGAAGATTGAAGTTTGAAGTTTGAAGATTGAAGTTTGAAGTTTGAAGATTATGATTTGCGTCGCGAACGTAGGGAATGACACTGCGGCTGAAGTAGAGGGCGAAGCCGCGCAGGTCGCAGACAATTTTGGGCGAGTTGGGATTCTGGACGGCTTCCATCGACTCAAAGCGCTTGCCGAGGGTGCCAATCTGTGTGGTTGGGTCGTCGAAGAGTGCCATGAGCGACTGCAGCTGTGAGGCTTGTACAAAGGGCTCGTCGCCCTGAATATTAATGATGACGTCAGCATCGGTACCTATATATTCTACGGCTTCCTGAATGCGGTCGGTGCCACTCTTGTGGTCGGCACGCGTCATGACGGCACGTCCACCAAAGGATTCGACACACAGGAAGATGCGCTCGTCGTCGGTAGCGACGTAGGCCTCGGGAAGTACGGAGACGGCTTGTTCGTAAACACGCTGAATGACGGGCTTTCCACCCAGCACGGCCAAGGGCTTGCCTGGGAAACGGGTGGAGGCATAGCGGGCGGGGATGATAGCAATAAACTTCATAGTCTTTTTCTTAAATTTTCTGCAAAGATATAAAATAATTGTGAATTTGAACGAAGAATTGCATTTTTTTTTATACCTTTGTAAGGTTAAACAAACGAATGGACATTCATGAAGATACAATATACATTATTAATATTATTGGCAACAAGCGCTCTTTCCGTTCAGGCCCAGAAGATAACTCTGGGAACTTACAAGATGAAAGACGGCGGAGAATACAAGGGCGAAATGCAGGCTGGCAAACCCCACGGAAAAGGCCGTACGGTATGGAAGGACGGCGATATCTTTGAAGGTGAATACGTGAAAGGCAAGCGTCAGGGCTATGGCGTCTACACCTTCCTGGACGGCGAGAAATACGAAGGTGAATGGCTTCAGGACCATCAGCACGGCAAGGGTACTTACTATTTCCAGAACAACAACCGCTATGAAGGCTTGTGGTATCGGGACGACCAAGAGGGTCACGGTACCATGTATTATTATAATGGCGACAAGTATGACGGCAATTGGAAGCAGAACAAGCGTCACGGACAAGGTCGCTACACGCATAAGGAGGGTGCTTGGTACGAAGGCGAATGGGCTAACGACATGAAGAACGGCAAAGGCCAGTTTGACTGGGGTGACGGTTCGAGCTATACAGGTCAGTGGAAAGACAACCAGCGCTCGGGCAAGGGTACGTACCACTACGCCTCGGGTGACGTGTATATTGGCCAGTGGGCTAACGACGTGCAGCATGGCAAAGGTATCTATAAGTTCCAGAATGGTGACACCTACGAGGGTGACTATGTCAACGGCCAGCGCACTGGGCAGGGCGTGTTCCGTTATGCCAATGGCGACAAATATACAGGTCAGTTCCAGAAAGGTGCCAAGCAAGGCCAAGGCATGCTGGTTTGGAAGAACGGCAACCAGTATCAGGGCGAATGGAAACAGGACAAGCCTAACGGACGCGGCAAGCTGACGATGAAGAATGGTGACGTGTTCGAGGGTCAGTTCCAGAACGGCCAGATTCACGGCGAGGGTATAGCCCGCTATGCCGACGGGTCGAAGTTCAAAGGCCACTTCAAGCAGGGTAAGCGTCAGGGACCGGCCATCGAGGAAGACAAGGAAGGCAAGCGCTTTGAGGGCTCATACGTTGACGACCGTCGTGACGGGCGTTTCGTTGAGAAAGACCATAACGGCAACATCATTGCCCAGGGAAGCTATATACGTGGCAAACGGCAGGTAGATTGATATTTGAAGTTTGATATTTGAAGTTTGAAGTTTATGATTTGATTTATATGCTGGAAAAATATAATAAGATTATAGAAAACGACATTTACGAACTTTCAAAGTCATTTGCTATCAGAGTAGTTAATTTATGTAATTATCTAAAAGAAAGTAAAAATGAATCTATTATGTCGAAGCAATTGTTCAGGTCTGGGACAAGTATTGGGGCTAATGTCTTTGAGGGTAAAAATGCCCAAAGCAGAGCTGATTTTTGTAATAAAATGAATGTTGCATTAAAGGAAGCTTCTGAATCCTATTATTGGATTGATTTGATTCATGATACACAATATATTTCTGATATTGAATATGATTCAATAGTTTCTGACATAAAGCGGATTGTAGCTGTATTAACAAAAATAGTTAAAGCAACGAAAGCAGACAAATCATAAATTTCAAATATTAAATTTCAAATTTCAAACTAAAAAGCACTATGATTATTGACAAAGTAGAAAATCTGAAGAATTATGCTCAGGTGAATCCCTTGTTCCCCAAAGTGGTTGAATTTATCCAGCAGCACGACCTGAACGCGCTGGAGCCTGGCAAGTATGAAATAGAGGGCAAGGACCTCTTTGTGAACATTCAGATGGCTAAAGGCAAAACACCTGTCGAGGCCGTTATTGAGACGCATAACAGGATGATTGACATCCAGATTCCGCTGTCTGATGCCGAGACCTTTGGCTATACCCAGCGCGATCAGTTGCCCGATGCTGAATATAACGCTGAGAAGGACATCACGAAGATTCCCGACTTGGCAGCCGACAGCTATCTGACCTGCCAGCCTGGCATGATGGCCATCTTCTTCCCACAGGACGGTCATGCTCCCTGTATCGCTGGCGTTCCTGAAATTAAGAAGGCCATTTTTAAGGTTAAGGCATGAATAAGTAAAACGGTAAATTGTAAATTGTCAAATTGTAAATAGAGATTATGGCAACAACGAAGAAAACAACGGCGACAGCAAAAAAGGCTCCTGTGAAAAAGGCCACCGCAGAAAAGAAAACCACTGCCAAGAAAGCGGTGAAGAAAGTGCAGGAGCCCCAACATATCGGACTGGTACGCGACGACTCTTGGCTGGAACCTTTTGAGGATGCTATCCGCGGACGTCACGATCATGCCCTCTGGAAGATTGGCCAGCTGACGCAGAATGGCAAGAAGACACTCTCGGACTTTGCTTCTGGTCACCTGTATTACGGTCTTCACAAGTTGGCCAAGGGCTGGGTGTTCCGTGAGTGGGCACCCAATGCCACCGACATCTACTTGATTGGTGACTTCAACAACTGGCAAGAAGACGAGAAATACCGTTGCATGCGTATTACAGGTACTGACAACTGGGAGTTGAAACTCAGCGAAAAAGCCCTGAAGCACGGTCAGCTTTACAAGATGAAGGTGAAGTGGAATGGTGGAGAGGGCGAGCGTATTCCCGCCTGGTGCCGTCGTGTGGTTCAGGACGACCAGACCAAGATTTTCTCTGCTCAGGTGTGGAACCCCGAAAAGCCTTATGTGTGGAAGAAAAAGACCTTCAAGCCCAATAAGGCTCCTCTGTTGATATATGAGTGCCACGTGGGAATGGCACAGGATGCCGAAAAGGTCGGAACGTATAAGGAATTTACTGAAAACGTGCTGCCTCGTGTCAAGAAAGACGGCTACAACGCCATTCAGGTGATGGCCATTCAGGAGCATCCTTACTATGGCTCGTTTGGTTATCATGTATCTTCGTTCTTCGCTCCCAGCAGCCGTTTCGGTACGCCTGAGGACCTGAAGGAGATGATTGATACAGCGCACAAGATGGGCATTGCTGTCATCATGGACATCGTGCACAGTCATGCTGTGAAAAACGAGGTAGAGGGCTTGGGTAACCTTTGTGGCGATCCCAACCAGTTCTTCTATCCAGGTGACCGCCACGAGCATCCCGCATGGGACTCGCTGTGCTTTGACTACGGTAAGGACAACGTCTTGCACTTCTTGCTCAGTAACTGTAAGTACTGGCTGGAGGAGTTCAAGTTTGACGGTTTCCGCTTTGACGGTGTGACCTCTATGTTGTATTACTCGCATGGTCTCGGTGAGGCCTTCGGAGGCTATGGCGACTACTTCAACGGCCACGAGGACGACAATGCTATCTGTTATCTGACGCTGGCCAACTGTCTGATTCATGAGGTCAACAAGAACGCCATCACCATTGCCGAGGAAGTGTCGGGTATGCCTGGTCTTGCAGCTAAGTTCGAGGATGGCGGCTACGGCTTCGACTACCGTATGGCTATGAACATCCCAGACTATTGGATCAAGACGATTAAAGAGGTACGCGACGAGGACATCAACGTCTGCTCCATCTTCTGGGAAGTCAAGAACCGTCGTCCGGACGAGAAGACCATCTCGTACTGCGAGAGTCACGACCAGGCTCTGGTGGGCGATAAGACCATTATTTTCCGCCTCATCGACGCTGACATGTACTGGCACTTTGCCAAGAAGGACGTTAACGACCTGGCCCAGCGCGGTATTGCCCTGCACAAGATGATTCGCCTCGTGACAGCTGGTGCCATCAACGGCGGTTATCTGAACTTCATGGGCAACGAGTTCGGTCATCCTGAGTGGATTGACTTCCCGCGCGAGGGCAACGGCTGGAGTTATAAGTATGCCCGTCGCCAATGGAACCTTGTTGACAATAAAGACCTGTGTTACCATTGGTTAGGCGATTTCGATAGAAAGATGCTTGAAGTCATCAAGAGCCAAAAGAATTTCCAGGCAACACCTGTTACTGAGATATGGCACGACGACGGTGACCAGGTGCTGTGCTATATGCGTGGTGATTTGGTGTTCGTCTTCAACTTCTCGCCAACACGCTCGTATACCGATTATGGCTTCCTTGTACCCACAGGCTCGTACGAGGTTGTGCTGAATACCGATGCTAAGGAGTTTGGCGGCAACGGTTTTGCTGACGATAGTGTGACCCATCTGACCAATTATGATCCACTTTATGTTCAGGATCATAAAGAGTGGTTAAAGATCTATATTCCGGCCCGTTCAGCAGTGGTACTGAGGAAACTCTAACAAAAAAATGCCCAAATGATTGTGTTTGGGCATTTTTTTTTGCAAAATGCTAACGATTTCCAATTTTATTTAGTAATTTTGCAACCAATTAGTAAGAATTCTTATTTTTTATGGTACGTAATATTTTTAAAGGGCTCGGTATAGCACTGATTACTCCTTTCTTGGAAGACGGTTCTGTCGACTACAAGTCGCTTATCCGTCTTGTTGAATATCAGTTGGATAACGGGGCTGACTTCTTTTGCATTCTTGCAACTACGGGCGAGACACCAACATTAACACAAGACGAAAAAAAGAAAATCAAGGATCTCATAGTTGACTTAGTTGGCGGACGTGTGCCCATCCTGATGGGATGTGGCGGCAATAATACCGCAGCTATCATCGATGAGTTACAAACGGTTGACTTCCACGGAATTGATGGCGTACTGAGTGTGTGTCCATATTATAATAAACCTTCACAAGAAGGACTCTATCAGCATTTCAAGGCGATTGCTGCAGCTACTAAGCTGCCCGTCGTACTCTATAATGTACCTGGTCGTACGGGGGTCAACCTGCAGGCAGCCACAACTGTTCGATTGGCTCAGGATTGCGAGAATATCGTGGCCATCAAGGAGGCTTCAGGCAATCTGGAACAGGTTGACGAAATTATCAAGAACAAACCAGCCGACTTCGATGTTATCTCTGGTGACGATGCACTTACGTTCCCAATGGTTAGCTGTGGTGCAGTAGGTGTCATTAGTGTGATTGGTAATGCGCTGCCCAAGGAATTCTCGAAGATGATTCGTCTACAGATGAAAGGCGAATACGATGCTGCCCGCAAGATTCATCATCGCTTCACAGACCTCTTCTCACTGCTCTTTGTAGACGGCAATCCTGCTGGTGTCAAGGCAATGCTCAGCGAGATGGGCTTTATTGAGAATGTGTTGCGTCTGCCTTTGGTGCCAATGCGCGTCAAGAATGTGCAGCGTATGAGCGAGATACTTAAGGAACTGAAAATTTAATATTTCCACGTAATACAATGCGAAGACCAATATTGATAGCCTTTATGCTTTTGTTGGGTGGCATCTTGATGCCTCTCAAGGCTGATAGTCAGTCTGATAAGGCACGTGCGCAGGAAATATTGGGGCGCATGGCTTCTTTCTACAATCGTGGCGAAGCTGACTCCATAAAAGCTTTTTTCCAAAACGATATGGACAAGTTGCGCCATCTTGGTCAGTGGAACGAATATTATGAGGTTTGGACGTTCTATATTAACTCCTTAATCTATTACAGCAACAGCAAGAACCAGGCACTTCGTGAGGTGCAGTTGATGTTTGCCGATGCTATGGAACGTAAGGAGACCTATGGTCAGGGTATTGCCTACTATACGATGGGTAATGTCTATCTGAACATGAATAACTTGGACCAAAGTGCCGATGCATATGAAAAAGGTCTTCAGCAGTTGCTACAATTGTCGCCATTGCCCATCTATACCAGTGAAGTCTTTTCGTATTTGGGCGATGTACTCAACGAACAGGGCAAATACCAGCAGTTGTTGGAACTTACCATTAAGTGGAAAGAATTTATCGATCAGTATATCAAAGAGAATCCACAACTTGACGCTGGTCATCAGAACCTTTTGTGGTTCTACTACGACATAGCCTGTGCACAGGCAGCTCTTGGACAGGAACGCCTTGATGATGCTGAAAAAACTTTGGCTCATGCTAAGGAGATAAAGGGCGAAGACACAAGTTATGAGAGCATGGCTTGGCTTATAGCGCAAAGTCAGTTGCGGCTTAAACAAGGCCGATATGCGGAGGCTTTCGAGTTGAATACGCGCCGTCTGCGTATGATTCCTGCTGGTGAAGACAAAGCTATCTTTCTGACTATAGCAGCTCAGCGTGCTGAAATATTAAGTGGTATGCACCGTTTCGAGGAGTCATCGGCACTCTATCATGAAATGTATCGCCTGAAGGACTCTATTAGTGGTGCTGATACCAAGAACCAACTGAATGAGTTGAACACGATGTTCCATGTCGATGAGTTGAAGATGGAGCAGGAACGCACGCAGTTCCGTAATACACTCATTATTGTAGGTATTATTCTGTTGGCAATGGTCATCTTCATTGTATTCCGCATCATTGCTGCACGCCGCTTGAAGAAAGCTCACGATCAGTTGCAGGCTACCCACGAAGAACTCTTGACAGCCTATGATCAGCTAGAAGAGACAACTACCGCTAAGGAACGTATTGAGAGCGACCTGCGTATTGCTCGTAATATACAGATGGGCATGGTGCCCAGCCGCTTCCCAGATCGCCCAGACCTTGACCTCTATGCGTCGATGACACCTGCGAAAGAGGTGGGCGGTGACCTATACGGCTATCTGCTCATGCCAGCTGATAAACCTGAGGATGAGGCCGATAAGCTTTATTTCGCTTTGGGTGACGTTTCCGGTAAGGGTGTTCCCGCCTCATTGTTTATGGCTCAGGCTACACGTCTGTTCCGTACGCTAGCTGCTCAGGGGATGAAGCCTGCTGAGATTGCCACACGCATTAACGATGCCTTGTCGGGTGAGGATAACGAGACTTCGATGTTTGTTACCATGTTCCTTGGACTCGTTGACCTTCATACAGGTCACCTTGATTTCTGTAACGCAGGACATAATCCTCCCGTACTGATAGGAGAGGGTAGTGCCGACTTTATTGACATGGTTCCAAACTGCCCGATTGGACTCTGGCCAAACTTTGAGTTCGAAGGTGAGGAGATAGAGAATATCATGGATCGTCCGCTGTTTATCTATACCGATGGACTCAATGAGGCAGAGAATCGCCAGCAAGAGCAGTTCACCGATGAACGCCTGCTCGAAATATTGGCACATACGCCTTTTGAGAGTTCGCAGCAAACTATCGAGATGCTACGTGCTGAGGTCGAGAAACATCGTGATGGCGCAGAACCAAACGATGACCTTACCATGCTTTGCGTCAAAGTAATCAGTAATCAAAGCAACCAATAAAACTATAAGCTTATGAGAAAGGAAATAACGATTAAGAATGAGATTGGCGAGCTAGAACGCGTCAACCAGTTCCTCGAAGAAATAGCTGGGGAACTAGGTCTTGACATGGAGCTCCAGATGAATCTCAATCTAGTCTTGGAGGAGATGGTATCAAATGTCATCTTCTATGCGTATCCTGAGGGTAAGTGTTCTGATATTGAATTAGTGGCTGAAAGTCACGGCAAGGAACTGACCTTCGTACTTACTGACCGCGGCAAGGAATTCGACCCAACCGCAAAGGAGGACGCAGATCCTGATGTCAACCCCATGGAGCGTGACATTGGTGGTATGGGCATCTACATCGTCAAGAATATTATGAACGAAGTAACCTATCAACGTTTGGAAGGAAAGAATCTCCTGACAATGAAAAAAGACATAAAATAAATTAAAATACTACACAACAATTAAATATTTAGCATTATGACACAGATTATCAAAGAGAATGGTAAGACCATCATTAAGACCGGACAGCGTATTGACACAATGAACGCCCCTGAGTTTGAAAAGGAAATCCAACCCGCACTGGCCGATGGCGGTGTCGACTTGGAGATGGACTGCACAGAGCTTAATTATATGGCATCAAGCGGTCTACGTATTATCCAGAAGACTATGCGTACAGTCATGCAGCAGCGTGGTCAGTTCAAGATGACTAATGTGAGTGCTGAAATCTACAAGGTGCTGGCTATGACAGGATTTACTAAGTTTATGAAGGTAGAAAAGAAAGCCGAATAATTTATGTTATACGCATTCCTAATCGCGCTTGCTGTAGCCTTGGTGCTCGGCATTGCATACTATTTCGAACTGAAGTCAAGTAGGAAGCAGGCTGCAGAACAGCAACAACTGCTTACTGACTATCAACGTCGAGTCGACGAACAGCAGAAACTGCTAGAAGACTATCGTGCGCTTGAAAAGAACTTCGATAATGTTGGTGAGGGCTATGAGCAAGCTTTGCTTGCCTTCGACAAGATGGAAGAAGAGAAGGAAAAGTCGCGTCAGGCCAATGAAGCTCTCGAAAAGCGTTGCAATGCCTATCTCGTAGAACTTACCCAACTGAAGGAACAGACTCAAAAGAAGTCTGAGATTATGAATCCTCTCATGCAGCACCTTCAGTCTGCACTTCGTGCTACTGGTGATATTAAGTTACAAGGTATGCTGGCAAAGATCATCGATCTCGATGATATTCCTGCCGACCTGCCTCCGCTCAATCGTACAGATAATGTGATGGTAACCCAAGTTTCTGACGAGGCCGTCCGTCTGTCTGGAATTGACAAGGCTCAATACATCAAGTTCGAGACCATTGTCGCTCCTGATGCTGCAGCTACGATGCTCTCCACCAATCTCAGCAAGGCTGTTCGTGCTGTGACCCACTTGCTTGACAATGCTCTGAAGTTCACTACTGAGGGATCAGTCAAGTTGCTTGTCAATGTTGATATGGAAAAGATGCAGGCCATCTATACCGTTGAGGATACGGGATCGGGCATTGAGGCTGCCGATGCAGAGCGCATCTTTGAGCCATATGTAAAACTCAATCAGTATTTTGATGGTGAAGGTATCGGTCTTACTGTAGCACGCAACGTAGCTCGTCGTCTGGGAGGTGAGCTTACTCTTGATGCTGCGTATACAGGACCAGGTGCTCGCTTTGTTCTTGAATTACCTATTTGAAATAGTGTGAATAATTAGATATAATAACGGGTCATGGCAAACACCACGACCCGTTATTATTTATTGATACTAATCTTTAATCGAAGAAACCAGGCTGCTTATAGTTAATGCCTAGTTCGCGGTCGACGGTAGCGAGGATGCCCTGCACCTGTCCGAGAGCAAACATGCGGCCAAGAAGAGTGTAACCTGCATTGTGGCCGTGGCTCGACTCGTCGAGAATACCGCCAGGCTCATCAGTGAAGGTCATGCCGTGATCAACGCGCATGGGCAACTGTGGATTTTCTTTCTCGAAAATTCGAGCTAGCTCGATAAGGTCAGCACGTCCGCCTAGGTGAGAGGCTTCAGTGAAGTCGCCATTGGGGAAGATGTGACACGAGCGAAGGTGTACGAAATGTGTACGCGAGGCAAACTTCTTGGCCAACTCCACAACGTTGTTATAGGCACCGGCACTCAAAGAACCAGCACAGAAGGTCAAACCGTTGTGCTTGTTGGGCACGGCATCAAGGAACCACTGGATATCTTCCTCTGTACGAACGATACGTGGCAAACCGAGAATCTCGATAGGGGGATCGTCGGGGTGTACGCACATATTCATATTGCACTCCTCGCAGACAGGCATAATGGCCTCGAGGAAGTATTTCATGTTTTCGCGCAGTTGCTTCTTGTCGATACCTTTATATAGGTCGAGGAACTCACGGAACTTCTGCACGGGAGCCTCGTCGTTCTCGCTGAAGTTACCAGAAACGAAGCCTTGCGTCTTAATGACGATGTTCTCTACAAGCTTATGATCTTTCTCGGGCGTCATAGTTTTAGCCAGTTCGTCGCATTCTGCCAGCACGTTACGACCTTCGCCTACACCTGCTGGGAACTTGAACTCTGCCCACTCCTCGCGAGCACCCGGACGTTTCAATATGTAGATGTCGAAGTAAGCGAACTCAGCGTAGTTGAAGTAGAGGTTGGTGGCTCCGTTAGGATTATTGTGGAAGAGGTCGGTACGCGCCCAGTCCAATACTGGCATGAAGTTGTAACAAATGCAGTGGATGCCTTCAGCCGAGAGGTTGCGTAGCGACTCCTTATAGACCTCAATCTGATGGTCGCGGTCTGGACCGCCATATTTGATGGTCTCAACAACAGGTAGCGACTCGACAACGCTCCAGCGCATGCCATAGCTTTCAATGTACTCACGTAGGTCGCGAATCTTTTCTCTTGTCCATACTTCGCCAAGGGGTACGTCGTGCAAAGCCGTTACGATGCCCTCGACACCGATTTGTCTCAACATGGCAAGAGTAATCTTGTCTTTCTTGCCAAACCATCTCCAAGTTCTTTCCATAGTCTTATTGTTTTATGTCGTTATGACGTTATTCCTTTTATATAAATATGACGAATATCTGTCTTATTCGTAACGCATAGAGCGCGCAGGCTGTATATGTGATATTAGGTAGCTTGGTGCGATGAGCACGAAAACTGAGATGAGCAGCGTAGCGACATTGAGGGCTACGATAATGGGAATATTAAGCTCCATAGGGGCTGTATCAACATAATAGTTGGCAGGATCGAGGTGGATGAAACCCGTTTGCTGTTGCAGTACAACAAGTCCCACACCTATAACATCGCCCCAGAAAAGTCCGCGCCCAATGATGAAGGCTGCAAACCACAGAAATGTATGACGTACGGTGTCGTTGCGCATGCCTAATGCCTTCAGGATGCCAATCATCTGAGTTCGTTCGAGGATAATGATGAGAAGACCACTAATCATAGTAAAGCCAGCTACGCACATCATCAAAACGAGAATAATCCATACATTGATGTCAAGTAATGAAAGCCATGAGAAAATATTGGGATAGGCCTCATGGATGGTTTGCGATGTGAGTACTTCGCCATATCGGTCGGTCTTACTATTGACAAGTTTGACAATATTTGAAGAAATTTGCTCGATATTGTCGAAGTTGCTTACTGTTAATTCTGCGCCACTACACTGATCTTGTTCCCATCCATTCAGACGGACTGGTACGGAAAAATCGGTAAAGCAAAGGCTTTGGTCGAACTGTGACATATTGGTTTGATAGATGCCTTCAATAGTAAACTTGCGGACACGAACATCTTCATTGCCAATAAAATAGGCGTAAACCTTTGCCCCAATCTTTAGTTGAAGTTTGTCGGCAATCGTTTGCGAAATAAGTAAAGGGTATTTTAATGGTTGGGTACCAAACTTCGGCATTTGTCCCTCTACAATATTGCTACGTAAAAAGCTGGTATCGTAGTCACTACCAATGCCCTTGAAGGCAACACCAAGGAAGTCATCGTCGGTCTTCAGGATACCTTGTGTCATTGAGTAGCAAGCGGCATGTAGAATGCCATTGGTATTTCTAATCTTACGCATCAGTGTATCGCTGATACAAATAGGAGCAGGTATGGCTGCCTGCTGCGTCATGAAGTTTGTAATCTGTATATGACTGCCGAAACCAACAACTTTGTCGCTGATAGTATGCTTGAAACCAGAAATCACAGACACGGTGATAATCATCACGGCCAGTCCGATAGCAACGCCAATGGTTGCAATAATAATAGCAGGACGGCTCACTTCTTGTCGGTCGCCCCCTTGACTATATATTTTCCGTGCTATGAAAAGCGGTAGATTCAACTCTAACCTTTAACCTTTAATCATTAATCATTAATCATTAATCCTCCACTCGTCCAGGGTATGCTTCAAGGGCTTTCTTCAGCACAAAGAGTGCACGTTCAAGGTCGGTCTTCTTTAGCACGTAGGCAATGCGCACTTGGTTGATGCCGGCACCAGGAGTTGTGTAAAATCCGGCAGCTGGTGCCATCATTACAGTTTCTCCCTCGTAATTGAATTCGGCCAAACACCAGCGGCAGAACTTCTCTGCATCGTCCACGGGTAACTTTGCCACAGTGTAGAAAGCACCCATAGGAATGGGAGAATAAACACCAGGGATGCGGTTTAGTCCATCAATCAAGCATTTACGACGTTCTACATATTCATCATACACGTCGCGAAGATATTCTTCAGGTGTTTCGAGTGAAGCCTCGGCCACAATCTGACCAATTAGGGGAGGTGAGAGACGGGCCTGACAGAATTTCATGACAGCTTTGCGTACCTCAGGATTTTTTGTGATTAGTGCACCAATACGGATTCCGCACTCGCTGTAGCGCTTCGATACGGAGTCAATGAGAATTACGTTTTGTTCAATACCTTCCAAATGGCAAGCCGATATATAAGGTGACCCTGTATATATATACTCGCGATAAACTTCGTCGGAGAAAAGGTACAAGTCATACTTCTTTACTAGGTCGCGAATTTGATTCATTTCCCGACGGGTATAAAGATAACCTGTTGGGTTGTTAGGGTTACAAATCATAATGGCGCGCGTGCGATCATTGATAAGTTCTTCAAACTTCTCAACCTTAGGCAAAGAAAAACCCTCGTCAATGGTCGTGGCAATTGTACGAATCTTGGCACCTGCCGAGATAGCAAATGCCATGTAGTTTGCATAGGCAGGCTCAGGTACAATAATCTCATCGCCAGGATTTAGGCATGATAGGAAAGCGAAAAGTACAGCTTCTGATCCGCCTGAAGTAATGATGATATCGTCGGCTGAAACGTTAATATTATATTTTGCATAGTAACCAACCAACTTTTCGCGATAACTGAGATAGCCTTGCGAGGGTGAATACTCGAGAATGCTACGGTCAATCTGTTTGAGCGCATCGAGCGCAACCTGAGGCGTAGGTAGGTCAGGCTGTCCAATATTGAGGTGATAAACTTTTGTTCCGCGTTTCTTTGCGGCGACAGCAAGAGGTGCGAGTTTTCTGATAGGTGACTCGGGCATCTCAAGTCCGCGTACTGATATTTCCGGCATTATAGTTTGTATTTTACGTAAAACTGAGTGCAAAGGTACGAATAAGCAAGCAAAAAGCCAAATTATTTTGGAGCTTTTTCGAGTGAGAGTACATTCATAAAGTGAAAAGGTACGAAAAAGTTTAGAGTTTAACAAATTTTCTCTCATCTTTCAACTTGAAACTCTAAACTTTTTTGTACCTTTGCGCATCAAAACATGGGAACGGTATGAATTTTGAAGAACTTCTAATAGCCAAAGCAGGTGGAAAACTTAACCAGTCGCATATGCCCATTGGTGAATTTTTCCGTGCAAAGATGGATAATAAATACCAGTCGAGGGTTGATATTCATGATTCATTAATTGCCAGCATTACTTTTAGTGAAGCCCTGAAACGTGAATGCGAAGAAAACAACACGATAGGTGACAAACATCAGCTGCACTTTACCCCCGTCATGCAAAACGATGAGATAGTCAGTTTGGCAATTGTTGAGTCAGGACAATATATGTCGTTTGCCGAGATGCTTAGTGAAACGCCAGCAGTAGTGGCCAATCACAATTTCTTGGAGAATGTTCTTGAAGGTTTGGTCAGCATTACTGCGTTGTTGCATAAAAGGGGAATTCGTCACGTATGTTTTTCGCCAAGAACGGTGTTTGCACGTAAGGGTGACTATTCACCAATGTTACTCTCTCATGGTTCATACTACCTGTCGATGAGTAATCTTGAGGAGTTCTATGGTGAGGATGCTCAATATGTGGCGCCTGAGGTGTTGAAGCACGGTACTATTGACGATCGCTGTGATGTCTACTCAATTGGTAAATTCATACAAAGTCTTGGTGCGGTATCTGATATGCCAATAGAGTATCGTAGAGCTATGAAGAAGGCTGTTAGCGAATCGCCCGAAGACCGTTATAACACGCCCGAAGAATTATTGAATGCTGTTCGCAAGCAACATAACTTCATTCGTTCAGCTATTATTGTGAGCATATCGTGTATCATTGCATTAGTTTGTGTGGGACTTTATTTCGATATGTTTCCTGAGACCAATCCCGTAGAGTTTGTGAAACCTGTGCCTCGACAACCTACAGACGACTTGTTAGACGATGGCTTTGACCCTGCCGAACTGGGCGTTACCAATAGTGGTGACTCGCTGATATACGATCAGGCATCGGAACGTGACTATCAAGCCAAAGCTGAGGAGATTTTCCGTAAGAAATATACGCAGGAGGCAGAACGCATACTCTCGAAGATATATAATAAGGAATATATGAGTAATGCTGAAAAGAAGTTTACAGCAGAGAGTGAGTCTACAATTGATGAGTTGATGAAGAAACAGGCAGAGTTGGGTAATGATGCTGGACTGACACCAGAACGCTCACAGCTGATAGCAACGGAGATTATAGACCGTATTACAGAACAGAAGAAAAAAGAAATGGGTGGTACGAATAGTCGGGCCATCATCAAGTAGTAACATGTTATAATTATCATGAGATCAAGAACAGCAATTTGGTTTGAGTGCAAGATCGCCTACGAGAAAGTGATGGAGGATGGCTTGCAGAAGAAAGTAAAAGAGAATTATGTAGTAGATGCCCTTAGCTTTACTGAGGCTGAGAGTCGTATTATGGAAGAGATGTCGAGTTATATTAGTGGTGAGTTTACTATTGAGGATATAAAGATAGCCAGTTATAAGGAGATATTCTTTTCTGATGAAGAGATGGCCGACCGTTGGTATAAGGCTAAACTGCAGTTTATTACGATTGACGAGAAAACAGAGAAAGAGAAACGTTCGAACGTAAACTATCTGGTGAATGCTGGTACGCTGAAGGGCGCTGTTGGTAATATTGAGAGCGTGATGGGTACCACGATGATTGACTACGTAATAGCTTCTGTTGCTGAAACCACACTGATGGATGTGTTCGAATACGGCAAACAGCAAGTCCAGAACGATAAGCCCGAATTCGAGGGATGATGTACGACGTAAAAGGAAATTTAAAGCAGGTACTTGCTAACTTGCCACAAAACGTGCGTTTGGTGGCCATTAGCAAGTATCACCCTAATGAGTATATAGAAGCTGCCTATGAAGTAGGACAGCGAATCTTTGGCGAGAGTCATGAACAGGAATTACGCCAAAAACACATGACGTTGCCGAATGATATCTGTTGGCACTTTATTGGTCATTTGCAGACCAACAAGGTGAAGTATATTGCTCCTTACGTTACGATGATAGAGGCGGTTGATTCGCTGAAGTTGTTGCAGGAAATTGAGAAGCAGGCTGCTAAGAATAATCGTGTCATCGACGTATTGCTTGAACTGCACATTGCAGAAGAAGAAACTAAATACGGTCTAAGTGACCAGGCTTTATATGAATTGTTGGACGGTGGGGAATGGCGTGAGATGGCGCATGTGCGCATTTGTGGATTGATGATGATGGCTTCGTATGTAGACGATGAACAGCAGATAAGGTCTGAATTCCGTCATGCCAAATCACTCTTCGATGATGTGAAGGCGCGCTATTTTGCTGGTGCAGACTACTTCTGTGAACGTTCATGGGGTATGAGCCACGACTATCTGATAGCTGTAGAAGAGGGTAGTACAATGGTACGTATCGGAACTACTATTTTTGGGCCAAGAGTTTATTAAGCAGATACTGTCCTCGTTTCATGTTGCCCCAATGGATGGCATGGGAAGGGCAGTGATGATAACAAGCCAAACAATTTGTGCATCGTCCGTTGTGTTGCCACACGGGCGGTGTCCCTTTTATGTCATCAACAGGACATAGCTTCTGGCAGAGTCCACATTGGATACAGATCTCTTCATCAACCCAAAACTTCTTATCGGTAATTAGGTGTTTGTTGTAATAGTCGCCAATCACATAAGTGTAGGTAAAAGGAATGGCGCCTTTGACTAGTTCTTCTATATCACGTTGGCGTTCTGTTATAATTTTGCAGATATGTATCATACGCTGGCGGGCAGCGTCGACTTTTTGGCGTGCTTTTTCGTCAGTATCAAGATGGAGAAACGAGAAGCAGACATTCGATTCAGGCATGATGATGGCAAAACGTGCATCGGTATGTAGGCCTTTCTGTCGCAGTTCCTTCTCGAATATACGCATCGCATAGCCCATGTTATCGCCACAAGTAGTCAAGGCATAGCAGTAGCTGACGTGTTCGAAAGTCGCTCTACGTATGAATTCACGAACGATGTGTGGTGGCTGCCAACCATGTGTGGGAAAGCAGAATCCCAGCCGCTCGTCGTCCTTTGACTCATAGTGGAGTTTGGCATTGTCAAGCTCATCAGGAATATAGTACAATTCATCGCCTGTCGCTTCAGCCAACAGCTGAGCCGCCCAACGCGTGTTACCCGTTCCTGTGAAATAGAAAATCATAGTCGTACCACTTGTTTTACGCCCTTAACGGTACGTAGTTTCTTGATGAGCGACTCCATACGATTGGTGTCGTCGAGCATGATAGTCAGGTTGCCACTGAACAACCCGTCGTGCGAGTCGATATTGATGCTGCGAAGAATGAGTTTCTCTTCACGCGAGATAATACTGGTCAAGTTGTTGACGATGCCAATATCGTCATTGCCAATGACACGTAGCGTAATTTCATATTGCGAAGAGCCTTTGCCGCTCCATTTGGCTTTCACAATACGATAGCCGAAACGTTTCTTCAGTTCTGGCGCATTTGGACAGTCGTCGCGATGAATCTTGATACCGCCACTTACTGTTACAAAACCAAAAATCTTATCGCCATAGATAGGCTGGCAGCAACGTGCCAACTGATAGTCAACACCTTTCAGATTGCGGTCGATGACCAGTACGTCTTCATCGATATGCTCCTTTGGCAGGCGCGACTCGTCCAACACAAAGTTGGCAGCACTCTCAGCCAGGTTGTTTCCAGTAGTTGGTCCGTCGCCTTGTTGTATTTCTATGTAGCGGTCGATGACTGTATTGACATCCAATTCGCCTGAAGCTATCTGCCGATAGAAATCGCTGACTTCCTTGAAGCCCATCTTCTTGATGAGGTGTTGCATGGTGGGCTCGTCCAACTCTAGTTTCTTGTTCTTGAATTTGCGCTCCAACATTTCTTTGGCAAAGAGACCTTCTTTCACTTGTGTCTCTTTCAGTGCCAAACGAATCTTTGATTTAGCACGCGATGTCTTTACAATGGTCATCCACTCTTGTCGTGGTTTCTGGCTTGACGATGTCATGATTTCCACCTGATCACCACTTTGCAGTTGCTGGCGGATGGTTACTACCTTATTATTTATGCGTGCACCCACGCATGCATTACCTATTTTAGAATGAATGTGATAGGCAAAGTCAAGTACTGTGGCACCCTTGGGAAATTTAAACAAGTCGCCTTTGGGTGTGAATACGAACACTTCGTCCTCGTAGAGATCCATCTTAAACTGGTCCATAGCATCTAGGCCGTCGCTTGTTTCCAGCATTGACCGGATATTGGTGAGCCATTCGTCCAGCCCAGACTCACTCTTTACGCCTTTATAGCGCCAGTGAGCTGCAATACCTCGTTCGGCAATCTCGTCCATGCGCTCTGTTCGAATCTGAACCTCTACCCATTTCTTTTCAGGACCAAGCACGGTAATATGCAGACTTTCGTAACCATTCGACTTAGGTACGCTGAGCCAGTCGCGCAGACGTTTAGGGTTGGGCTGATACATGGATGTAATAATGGCAAAAGCCTGCCAACATTGCATAGCCTCATGCCGATGCATCTCTTTTTCGTTCTGTTCGTCATGCGCAGAGTCGATGATGATTCGTATGGCGAAAAGATCGTAGACTCCTTCGAAGGGACACTTCTGTTTTTTCATCTTCTGCCAGATGGAGTGAATGCTCTTCGTGCGTCCTTTGATATGGAAATGCAGACCTGCCTCTGTCAGCCGTTCAGATATAGGCTTGATGAACTGTTCAATATAAGCATCACGACTCTTTTTAGTCTCGCTCAATTTCTCTTTGATGTGATAGTAGGCATCATGCTCCAGATACTTCAGAGACAAATCTTCCAGTTCGCTTTTTAATTTATAAAGTCCCAGTTTATGAGCCAATGGTGCATAGAGATAAGCTGCCTCTTGCGATACTTCATGCTGGGCATCATATTGCTTTGTATCACGAATCTGCCGCATTAAGTTCACGCGATCAGCAATCATGATTAGAATCACACGCATGTCCTCGGCAAATGACAACAGTAAATTACGGAAGTTCTCGGTCTCCACGATAGGATTCTTCTCGTACAATTCTTGAATGCGCTGCAAACCGTGTAGGATGCTAGCCACCGATTCCCCATATTGTTGTCTGACTTCCTCAATACTCAGAAAACCTTGTTCGATACTGGGACGAAGTAATACAGATAAAACACCATCACGACGCAGACCGATTTCATCTACTATCAGTTGAGCAGTCTGAAAGGCCAATAGGATAGGGTTGAGGCCGAAGATGTTCCGACTCACCTGACATTGCTCTATAGTAGATAATAGGTATCTACGCATGCGTTGCTCATCATCTGGCAACAGTGTTGACGCAATTTGTTCACGTATATGTTGATAGAGTTTTAATGCCTGTTCCTTCTCTGTTGATGTAAATTCTAATCTCTCTGTCATGAATGTCTTTGGCTTCTTATTTATCTCTGCAAAGATACAAAGAAGTAAAGAAATAAGCAAGAAAAAGGACAAGAAAGTGCAAATAATCACTTTTTTCGAAAAAAAACAGGAAAAAGTTTGGTAGGTTTCGAAAAAAGCATTACCTTTGCACCCGCAATCAAGAGAGATGCACCTCCCAAAGAGGTTTTAACGCGGAAATAGCTCAGTTGGTAGAGCACAACCTTGCCAAGGTTGGGGTCGCGGGTCCGAGTCCCCCAGGTGGCGGAATTGGTAGACGCGCACGTTTCAGGTGCGTGTGCCGCGAGGCGTGCAGGTTCGAGTCCTGTTCTGGGCACTCTTTTTTATTCACGCGTAAAATCGTGTTGGAGAGGTGGCGGAATTGGTAGACGCGCTACTTTGAGGGGGTAGTGTCAATTGCGACGTGGGAGTTCGAGTCTCCTCCTCTTCACATCAAGATTTCGAACTTTTTTGAAATGCGGAAATAGCTCAGTTGGTAGAGCACAACCTTGCCAAGGTTGGGGTCGCGGGTCCGAGTCCCGTTTTCCGCTCTTTTTTATACAACAGGAAAACAATCTAATTCGATGAATTTATACTTACGTTATTTTGACAAGGAAATACTTGTCAATACAGTAGATGAAGCTATTGCATTTTTATCTGAAATTGATGAGATAGGAATGAATCATATGCTTGAGGCAGACATCCGTGACTATGTGGCCAGTGATGTAGCCTATCCTAAGCGTTACAAAATACGTCCACGAGTTTATTTTATTATCATAAAGACAGAAGCTGCAACTATGCTGGATTTCAAAGAGAAACGTGCAGTACGCACTGATGTAAATGTACCCAAGATTGCCGCTCCTGCCGTTCTTCGTCTCAACGAAGAACGTTATGGTTGGTATGAAGGCGCTTTAGACTTTAAGCGTGTCACTTTGATGCCAGGCACCGGCAAGTTCCAGTATCGTGATACTCATTTCGTTGTACGTTGTAAAGCTTATTCTGGTCAGGACTGTTATAACCGTATTGTTGATCATCTGAGCCAGCGCGTTGACAGCCGAAGCCAGTTTCCATCTTCAAAAGGAAAGAATTTTAAGTTTACATATCTTGGCAATTGCAAGGAGGCATAGTCTATGAACAAGGTCATGTTGATAGGGAATGTGGGTTTAGAACCTGAGATTCGTTATGTAGAGAAGGATGTTGCCGTAGCTCGTGTGCGTTTGGCAACTACTGAACGTGGCTATACCTTGCCGAATGGTACTCAAGTGCCTGATCGAACAGACTGGCATACCGTATTGTTGTGGCGTAAACTTGCTGAGATAGTCGAAAAGTATGTGCATAAAGGAGATAAACTCTACGTTGAGGGTCGTATTCGTTATACGACATACGATGATAAGCAGGGACAACGACGCTATGTCACGGAAATATGGGCTGACAATATGGAGATGCTGACTCCTAAGGTAGCCGAACCTGTTCCTACAGAATAAGATTTTATGGACATAGATTCATTTCAACAGATTTTTTCTGAAGTAACATTGATGTCGCCAACACTTGGAGCCATATTGGCTGGTGTGTTGGCTTGTTTGTTGTTATTCATTTCCGGCTTTGCCTCTGGCTCTGAGATAGCTTTTTTCTCGTTGTCGCCTTCCGACTTAAGTGAACTGGACGAGGAGAGATATGAAACGGATGCTAAGATTAAGATGTTACGTGACGATTCTGAGCGTACTTTAGCAACCATTCTGATTACCAACAATTTGGTTAATGTTACTATCATCATCTTGTGCAACTATTTTTTTGCACATGTCGTCGACTTTGGTGGTGCCTATTGGCTTCAGTTCCTCTGCATTACCGTCATACTCACTTTCCTGCTGTTGCTCTTTGGTGAAATTATGCCCAAGATATATACAGCTAAGAATCCACTTCATTTCTGTCGCAAGGTGGTTGGCGGCATCATGTTTTGTCGTCGTCTGTTCTGGCCTATAGCCAACATTCTTCTGCGAACTGGTACGCTAGCTGAGAAGGTGGTTCAGAAAGAGAATCATGCATTAAGTGTTGACGACCTTGAGCAGGCTTTGGAATTGACGGATAAGGAAGATATTAAGGAGGAACAGCGTATGCTGGAAGGTATCGTCCGTTTTGGTGACGAAACAGCCAAAGAGATTATGACTTCACGTCAGGATGTTGTAGACCTTGATTTTAAAGAATCTTTTTCAGAGGTTATCAAGTGTATTGTCGAGAATAACTATTCGCGCATTCCCGTCTATCAGGACAACAGCGACAACATTCGTGGCATATTGTATATCAAGGACTTACTGCCTCACCTGAACAAGGGCAACAATTTCCGTTGGCAGTCATTAATTCGTCCGCCATATTTCGTCCCTGAGACGAAAAAGATTGACGACCTGCTGCGCGAATTCCAAGAGAACAAAGTGCATATTGCCATTGTTGTCGATGAGTTTGGAGGTACCAGTGGTATCGTGACACTTGAGGATATTCTGGAGGAGATTGTTGGTGAAATCAATGACGAATATGATGAAGACGAGAAGAATTATATCCGTATCAATTCCAATACCTTCATCTTTGAAGGAAAGACATTGCTTAGTGACTTTTACAAGATTCTGAACCTCGACGATACGCTCTTTGAGGATGCAGAGGGTGATGCTGACACACTAGCGGGTTTGTTGTTAGAGTTGAAGGGCGACTTCCCCAAGTTGCATGAGAAAATCGACTTCATGAACTTTACCTTTGAAATTGTTGAGTTAGAAGAACGACGCATAGCAAAGGTGAAAGTCATCGTTCATGAAGTACAAGAGTGAACAAAGCTTCCGCTTCCTTCTCGCGACCCGTCCGCACGTAGCGGAAGGGGCTTCCGCTTCCTTCTCGTGCCTCGTCCGCTACGTGCGGACCATGCCTCCGCTTCCTTCGGACTATGCGCCCACTTCCTTCGGACTATGCGCCCACTTCCTTCGCGCCATTGATTTGAAGCCTTTGTACTGCCAGCTCAAAGCCTTCATACTATAAGCGAAACGGCTTCTCTCTATCAGAGATATGCCGTTTCGCTGCAAGCAAAAAGCCGTTGTCTATTCTATCACGACCAATGCGTCGTCTTCCATCACGCTTTGGCCAGGCTTTACGCAGATAGCTGTTACCTTACCATCCTTCTCAGCCTCAATATTGTTCGCCATCTTCATGGCCTCTAATACCAGCAGCGTGTCACCAGCCTTCACCTCGTCGCCAACGCTGACCTCTATAGAGGTGATAACGCCAGGCAGGGGAGCCTTGACGGCATTATTGGTGTTGACATTTGCACTAGCTTCGCTAGAGTCACTTGACTCACTGGCTTGAGCTGCTGCAGGACGAACCACGACTTTCTTCTCGGGTTCAGCCTCAGGTTCCCATGCCACCTTGTATTCCTCACCATTCACGGTGACTACGGCTTCATTCTCTACAATCTCACCAATGGCAACTTCATACTCATTACCATTGATGGTGTATTTATATTCTTTCTTCATATTTCTCTTTTTTACGTTTTTACTCTTAACTCATTAAGGGTGTTCTGTCATCGTCAGAGCATAACCATTCCACTGAGTCTGCTTCTCGGCAATCGTGATGATGCCAGGCTCTTTGTCGTGGACGTTATTGCCCTTGAACTCGTAAAGTGCCATTGCTATGGCGGCATACACTTCGTTCTTCATACGCAATTACATAGGAATGTTACCATGTTTCTTGGCAGGCAGAGCATCACGCTTGGTAGCGAGCTGAGCCAGAGCGCGGCAGATGCGGAAACGTGTGTTGCGTGGTTCGATAACATCGTCGATATAGCCGTACTTAGCAGCCTGATAAGGATTGGCGAAGAGGTTGTTGTACTCTTCCTCCTTCTCAGCGATGAATGCCTTAACGTCCTCACCGGCTTCCTTCTTGGCCTTGGCTTCCTTGGCGTACAGTACGGCAGCAGCACCAGATGCGCCCATGACGGCAATCTCTGCAGAAGGCCATGCGTAGTTCAGGTCGGTGTGGAGCTGCTTAGAACCCATCACGATGTGTGAACCACCGTACGACTTACGCAGAGTAACGGTAATCTTGGGCACAGTAGCCTCACCATAAGCGTAGAGCAGCTGAGCACCGTGCAGAATGACAGCGTTGTACTCCTGACCAGTACCAGGCAGGAATCCAGGAACGTCTACGAGTGATACGATAGGAATATTGAAAGCGTCGCAGAAACGAACGAAGCGAGCACCCTTACGGCTGGCGTTCACATCGAGCACACCAGCGTAGCAAGAAGGCTGGTTGGCAACGATACCTACGCTCTGACCATTGAAGCGTGCGAAACCAACGATGATGTTCTTGGCGAACTTGGGCTGTACCTCGAAGAACTCGTGGTCGTCAGTGATAGCGCTGATAACCTTGTACATATCGTAAGCCTCGTTGGGGTTCTCAGGAATAATCTCGTTCAGTGAGTCCTCCAAACGGTCGATGGGGTCATCGCACTTCTTGCGAGGAGCTAGCTCCATGTTGTTGGAAGGAATGTAGCTCAGCAGGGTCTTCAGCATCTCTGCAGCCTCTTCCTCTGTCTTAGCGGTGAAGTGGGTTACACCCGACTTCGAAGCATGTACTGATGCACCACCCAGATGCTCCTGGTCGATATCCTCGCCAGTAACGGTCTTCACCACCTTCGGACCTGTTAGGAACATATATGATGTACCTTCCATCATCAGGGTGAAGTCGGTAAGGGCAGGGCTATATACGGCACCACCAGCACAAGGACCGAAGATACCAGAAATCTGAGGAATCACACCAGATGCCAGAATGTTACGCTCGAAAATCTCTGCATAACCAGCCAAAGCGTTGATACCTTCCTGAATACGTGCACCACCCGAGTCGTTGATGCCAATCACAGGTGCGCCCATCTTCATAGCCATATCCATCACCTTGCAAATCTTCTGGCTCATGGTCTCAGACAGAGAACCGGCATGTACCGTGAAGTCCTGTGCAAAGATGAATACCAGACGACCGTCAATGGTACCGCTACCAGCTACGACGCCGTCACCCAGGAACTGCTTCTTCTCCATACCGAAGTTATGGCAGCGATGCTCCTTGAACATGTCGTATTCTTCAAATGAACCCTTGTCCAACAGCATTTCAATACGCTCACGGGCAGTATATTTGCCTTTGTCATGCTGTTTTTGTATGGCTTTTTCACCACCACCGAGACGAGCCTGTTCGCGCTTCTCGATGAGTTGCTTGATTTTTTCTAATTGCTTTGACATAATATTATTCTTTTCCTATAATTAATGTTCACAAAGTTCGGTTAATACACCTGCAGTTGATTTCGGATGCAGGAAAGCGATGTTCAAACTCTCAGCGCCCTTGCGAGGAGCCTGGTCAATCAGTCGGACACCCTTCTCGCTTACCTCTGCTAATGCATTTGCAACACCATCCTCAATGCAGAAAGCTACGTGATGAACACCCTTGTTACCCTTATCGAGCCACTTCTGAATGGTGCTCTCAGGTGATGTGGGTTCTAGCAATTCCAACTTTACCTCACCGCATTTCAGGAAGGCAGTCTTTACCTTCTGGTCCTCTACAACTTCAGTTGCATAACACTCCAAGCCTAAAACGTCAGTAAAGAACGGCAGGCTCTCTTCAATGCTCTGGACGGCAATGCCCAGATGCTCAATGTGAGAAATCTTCATACTTTAAATTATTAATAATATTAATTTATGTCTGCAAAGGTACAACTTTATTTTTAATCCTACAACGAAAAACTAAAATAAATTTGGCTTTTTGCTTACTTATTCGTACCTTTGCAGTCAAATGAAGACAAAATATTATAAGGTAGCCGAAGTGCTGTTCTCTGTAACGGCCAATGACGATGACTTTGAAATGATGAAGAACTACGCACCGTTCACCGTTTTTGATGGTATTGCGAGTTCTTGTGCTTTTCAGCTCATAGTCAGTGAGGGAGAAGCCGTTACTTTTACGGAAGAGATGCACCAAGACGATGAAGGTCAGGAGATTATCTGTGGTAAGGACGCTGACGGATGTCCTGTATTCGAGTTTATATGGGCTCGTGAAACGGCAGGCTGGCTTCGAAGTCAAAGTGACTATCGCAGTGCCGAACTCATAGTAACAGGCTGTTATCGCAAGTTGGCCATTGACAATGCGTTGATGATACTTTTTGCCCTCTCGACGGCAGGGCAGGGAATTGCACTCTTCCATGCTTCAACGGTATCTTTTGCCGATAAGGCATATATGTTTCTGGGTGTCAGTGGTACGGGCAAGAGTACACACTCCAGTCTGTGGCTGAAGTACATCGACGGTACTGAACTGCTAAACGACGATAATCCTGTGGTAAAGGTCTTGAACGATGGCAATGTCACCGTTTATGGTTCGCCTTGGAGTGGTAAGACGCCATGTTATCGTAATCTGAGTTATCCTTTAGGTGGTATTGTCTTGTTGAGTCAGGCACCCTACAACAAGATACATCGCTTGTCAGGCATCCAAGCCTACGTTGCCTTGGTGCCTAGCATCAGTGGCAAACGTTGGGACAAGTGTATTGCCGACGGCCTGCACCAGACAGAGAATGCGTTGGCTATGAATGTGCCTATTTGGCATCTGGAGTGCTTGCCTGACGAGGCTGCAGCCCAACTCTGTCATAAAACCATTGCTCTATGAACGATCGCGTGATAATTGAAGAAGCCTGCCGTCTGGTGAGTGAGGGCGTTTGTGTCACACTGCCCGTCAATGGTCAGAGCATGCTACCTTTTATCATAGGTGGTAAAGAGAGTGTCATTCTTCAGAAACCCATAGACCTTCAAGTAGGCCATGTGGTGTTGGCGTGGGCTGATGGTAATCACTTCGTGGTGCATCGCATCACGCAAATTGATGGTACCGCTATTACGCTGATGGGCGATGGCAATCTAGTGGGCACAGAGCATTGTCAACTTAGTGATGTCCGTGCGTTGGCAACACATGTTGTCGACAGCAAGGGTTGCAAACATGATTTGTATAGTAAGTGGCGCATGAGAGGCGTTTGTCTTTGGAAATTCCTCCATCCGCTGAGAAGATATATATTAGGAATTTATAGAAGAATAAAATGAAGATAAAAAACGGATTTGTGTTGCGCCAAGTGTGTGGTGAGAATGTAATTGTTGGTGAGGGCCTCGAGGCCATTAATTTCGGTAAGTTGCTGTCGCTGAACGAGACGGCTGCATGGCTATGGCAGCAGGCTGCCGAGATGGGTGACTTTACCATCGACAGCCTCGTGGCTAAGTTATTGGAGGAGTATGACGTGACAGTTGATGTGGCTCGAAATGATGTGTCGAATATCGTCAATGAATGGCTGAAGGTAGAGGTTGTAGAATAGCATGAAGTACGTCTGGTGGCTATGGCAACAGTCGCGTGGCATTCGCTGGAATTCAGTGGTGCGCATCGTGACGGGAATCCTGCAAGTTGGTCTCGGTTTGACAATGGTATGGCTCAGTCGCCGTTTCATTGACGAGACGATACGCACGGGGACTGCTGACGATATCATCCACATGATTGTGCTGCTCGTCATTACTGTGATGAGCGGTGTGCTGTTGCGTCAGCTGGGTTTTTGGCTGACTACGACAGCCAATATCCGTCAGGTTAATGCCATGCGTCTGCGCATTTTCAGTTGCCTGTTTCGTCGCCAGTTATATACAGAAGAGGAATTGCATTCTGGTGATGTTACCTCGCGTATGTCGAAGGATATTGAGACAGTCAGTACCATCACTACCGATACGTTACCTCAGATGGCCATCACCATGATACAGCTGTGTGGTGCCTTCATGCTGATGCGCTGGTTCGACGAGCGACTGGCATGGGCGCTGCTGTTGCTGACGCCTATGGCCTTGGTATTCGGCAAACTCATTGCCCGCAAACTGCGCAAGATGACGCTCGACATCCGTCAGGACGAGAGTCGCATACAAATGCAAGTGCAGGAGGGAATGGAGTATAATGCCGTGCTGCGTTCGTTGGGTTCAGAACAGTGGGTCACTGATCGGCTTGACTTTATGCAACAGCGTCTGCGTGGCAATGTGATGCGACGTCTGCGCTTTACGGTTGTAACGCGTATCATTATCGGTTGTGCCTTCAGTCTGGGTTATCTGCTGGCCTTTGTGTGGGGCGGTATCGGTTTGCGCAACGGCACCATCTCGTTTGGTGTCATGACGTCGTTCCTGCAACTGGTCGGCATGATTCAGCATCCTATTCTGCAATTGCTGAATATGGTGCCAAGCATTATTCATTGCACTGCCAGCATTGATCGACTGAAGGAACTGGAGAGTACGGATAACGTTGAGAGCTCTTCGGTCACAGGCAAAACCAGTAATGAAACAACCGCTGGTCCTATCCGCTTTAGTGACGTGTCGTTCCGCTATGCCAAGGGCGACCACATGGTTATGGAACACTTTACTCATGAGTTTAAGCCTGGTTCCAAGACTGCTATTATGGGTGAGACCGGTATCGGCAAGACAACGCTGTTCCGCCTGTTACTTGGCTTTATTGAACCTACTAGCGGACATGTGGACCGAAATGCGGCGTTCTGCTTCGTGCCACAGGGCAACACGCTGATGAGTGGCACCATACGCTATAATCTGCAACTGGCCAAACCTGAAGCCACCGATCAGGAACTGAAGGACGTGTTGCATACTGCTTGTGCCGATTTCGTCAACGAACTACCCGCAGGTCTTGACACGGAACTGGGCGAGCGTGGCAGCGGACTGAGCGAGGGCCAGTCGCAGCGTATTGCCATTGCCCGCGGGCTGTTGCGTCCGGGCACCATTCTGCTACTGGATGAAATAAGTAGCGCGCTCGATGAATCCACCGAGCGCGACCTATTTGAACGACTGTTTGCGGCCTATCCTGACCGCACCTTCCTGCTCATCACACATCGCACGCTTGTTGCTGAATTGTGCGACGAGATCATTCACTTATCATAGCGTCTATTATTGACATCACTACTGCACCGACATATTAAAAAGCTTCCGATGCTCCTGCATCAACAGGTAAGAAGACACCATTCACGTAACGACCAGCAGGAGACGAGAGATAGAGGGCGGCATAACCGATGTCCTCAGGTAGTCCGAAAGTCTTCATGGGTATGCGACGCAGTATGTTGGCCTTGCGCTGTGGGTCATTGTCGGTAGCTTTGTGAAACATTGGCGTATCAATCCAGCCTGGAGCAATGGTGTTGATACGAATGCCTTTTGGCGACAACTCTGCCACAAGACTGCGTTGCAGGCCTAGAATGGCAGTCTTGGCGGTGGTATAGGCCACAATTTGCTCCAATCCCATGAGTGCTGCCATTGAACTGATAAGGATGATAGATCCTCTGCCACGTTCGACCATCAGTTTGGCAAACTCACGACTCAAGGCAAAGACGCTCGTCACATGGACGTTCATGACCTCAAGAAACTCGGCATTAGAAACCTCTAATGCCCATTTCTTGAGATGCGTTCCTGCACAGTTGACAAGAATGTCAACAGCTCCTATTTCCTGAACAAGGGCAGGAATCTGGTCTAACTGTGTGACGTCGAAAGCACGATAGGAACATCGTTCTCCTAACTGTTGTTGGGCTAAGCGCAACTTTTCCTCGTCGCGTCCGATGATAACCACTTCTGCACCTGCCTCCAAAAAAACTTTAGCAATGCCAAAACCTAATCCACTACCTCCACCGGTAACTACGGCACGTTGACCGTCAATTCTAAATGTTTTCATTATTCTAATTTGTGGTTTTGAAGAGCTCCTTGATGCCACCGATAGAGCCCATAAGGTTGGTAGCTTCGTAAGGCAGATAGACGGTCTTGGTCTTGTCGCCAGTGGCCAACTCCTGCAGCATCTGGATATATTTCTGAGCCAACAGATAGTTGGCGGGATTGGTCGACTTACCCACTGCTTCGGTAATCAATTCAATAGCCTTGGCCTCGGCTTCAGCCTTGCGGATACGGGCCTGAGCTTCACCTTCTGCGTGCAGAATGGCCTGCTGCTTTTGGGCGTCGGCACGGTTGATTATAGCGGTCTTTTCACCCTCAGAAGCCAGGATTTCGGCGGCCTTCTCACCCTCAGAGGTCAGAATCTGTGCACGCTTGTTACGTTCAGCTTGCATCTGCTTCTCCATTGCGTTCAGAACGGTTGCAGGTGGAATGATGTCCTGCAGTTCTACGCGGTTCACCTTGACACCCCACTTGTCGGTAGCGTCATCCAGTACGGCACGCAGCTTGGTATTGATGGTGTCGCGCGAGGTCAGCGTTTCGTCCAACTCCAGTTCACCGATAATGTTACGCAGCGTTGTCTGTGTCAGTTTCTCGATGGCATTGGGCAGATTCGAGATTTCATAAACGGCCTTGAACGGATCGACAATCTGGAAGTACAGCAGGGCGTTGATTTCCATCTGGATATTATCCTTGGTAATCACGTTCTGTGAGGGGAAGTCGTACACCTGTTCGCGCAGGTCGATGTTGTTCGAATAGGCATAGCGGCCACGGGTCAGCACCACAATCTCCTTGGCGCGGTCAATGAACGGAATGATGAGGTTGATGCCAGGATTCAGCGTGGCGTAGTAACGGCCCAGACGCTCAACAATCTTGGTTTCCGACTGAGGAATAATCACAAGTGCCTTCTTGGCGATGATGACCACCAGAACAACGATGGCAATCAGTACATAAGTCATAATGTCCATAATGATTTTGTTTTTAGTGTTTATAATTTACTTTTCTACTTTTTCCCTTATTTATCATAGTGTTTCCACCGTGATAATCGTGCTCTCACGACCGATGACGCGGACGGTAGTGCCTACGTGGATGTCAGTCTGGCTGACGGCTTTCCACAGGTCACCGTCAATCTGTACATACCCGTTACCACCCTTGGTTATGGCCTCTGTCACGCGACCGGTACGACCTATCAGAGCATCGGCATTTGTCGGTTTGTTGGGTTCGTTCTTATGCAGCCAACGCAGGGCTACTGGACGGACGAATATGACGCTGAGAAGCGAGAAGATGGCGAAGATGAATATCTGCCAGTAGATGCTCAAGCCGAGAACTGCCGAAATGATGGCAAACACGGCACCAATGGAGAAGCAGATGATGAAGAAGTCACCCGACGAAAGCTCCAAAATCAAGCAGATGACGGCAACGACGGCCCATACCTGCCACATGTTTGAAAGGAAGTACTCAATCATAGTTCTTAATTATTTAGACGTTATTACAATATTCTTTTTTTTTCGTTATTGCGTTATTACGAAATTACGTTATTATGGCATTTCGATTAGATTGATAGAATGAAGTCGTCCCAATCCTTGGTCGAGCCCTTTTTGCCAAACACTTTCTGATATAGGCGGCTCCGTGTGGAGGCGATGCTCTCTTTTGAGTGCGCCGTCAGTGTGGCAATGTCCTTGGGTTGTATGCGCACCTTGATCAGCAGGCTGACGCGATAGTCTTGGTCGCTCATGTTATACAGGCTGTACAGCTTCTCCGAGAATCCCGTATAAACGCTGTTCACGGCTTCTGTCAGTTCTGACCAGTCACCCTCGGCCATGCTTCGGCCCTCAGCCAGATACTGCTTGGTGCGCTGGTATGCAGGCGATGAAAATACCATGCTCACATCCTGTCGTGGCTCAATGACTGCCAGCTTCTGCATGGCGTGGATGTTGTCCAGTCGGCTCTGCAGCAGTTGTATCTTACGGCGGTTGCTCTGTATTACTAATATAAATAAGGTAATATAGATGATTGTGCAGATGATGAGCAGAAACAGTTCGCGATTCGTTAATATCATTGTCATTGCTTTTTGATTTTTGTTGATGCAAAGATACGAATTATTTGCTTTTCTGCCAAGAAAAAGTGTTTGCAAAAGTGTGCAAAGTGCATTTTGCACACTTTTGCAAAGAAATTATGATGTATTTTGCAATATTTTTCTTACCTTTGACTACGCCGAAAGTACTTTCATTCGGAAAAAGCAAAAATATTTTTGGTTTTTCTCTCACTAATTCGTACCTTTGCATCCAAATTTGAATAAAAGAGTTAAAAATGGGAAAGATTATACTTACTGGCGACCGTCCAACAGGCAAATTGCATCTTGGACATTACATTGGTTCGCTGCGTCGTCGTGTAGAACTTCAGAATGCTGGCGACTATGACAAGATGTTTGTGTTTATGGCCGACGTTCAGGCGCTGACTGATAATGCCGACAATCCTGAGAAGATTCGCCAGAACATCATCGAGGTGGCTCTTGACTATCTAGCAGCAGG
The DNA here is from genome assembly GCA_902762565.1 of uncultured Prevotellaceae bacterium. Taxonomy (GTDB): domain Bacteria; phylum Bacteroidota; class Bacteroidia; order Bacteroidales; family Bacteroidaceae; genus Prevotella. The sequence continues at coordinate 89,328 of CACWOS010000002.1, read as the reverse complement.
ATTGGACCCTGAGAAGTGCACACTGTTTATCCAAAGCCAGATTACAGAACTGGCTGAGTTAACGACTTATCTGATGAATCTTGTCAGTGTAAGCCGTGTACAGCGTAATCCAACGGTAAAGACAGAAGTAAAGATGCGTGGCTTCGAGGGTGAGAGTATTCCTTTGGGCTTTTTCTGCTATCCTGTCAGTCAGGCAGCTGACATCACATTGTTCAAGTCTACTACTGTTCCCGCTGGCGAAGACCAAGAGCCAATGCTGGAGGTAACTCGCGAACTGGTACGTCGCTTTAATCAAGTATATGCGCCAGTATTAGTTGAGCCAAACATCATGTTGCCCGAGAATGCTACTGCTCGTCGTCTGCCTGGTACAGATGGAAAGGAGAAAATGTCAAAGTCGTTGGGTAACTGTATCTATCTTTCTGACGATGCCGATACAGTATGGCAGAAGGTACGCTCTATGTATACTGACCCTGAGCATATAAATCTGAACGACCCAGGTCATGTGGAAGGTAATGCTGTCTTCACATATCTTGACGCTTTCTCAAAGCCAGAGCACTTTGCACAGTACTGGCCTGAGTATCAGAACTTGGATGAGCTGAAGGATCACTACCGTCGTGGTGGTCTAGGTGATATGAAGTGCAAGAAGTTCCTGAATCAGATTCTGAATGAGTTCCTGGAGCCCATGCGTCAGCGTCGTCACGAATTTGAACAGGATATCCCTGAGATTTATAATATATTAAAGAAAGGTACGGAACGTGCACGTGAAACGGCAGCCCAGACAATGGATGAGGTTCGCAAAGCCATGCAGATTAACTACTTCGATGACGAGGAATTGATTCGTAGTCAGGCAGAACGCTTTAAAGCAAAATGACATTGCTCATTTTTATTAAGACATTCTAGTATTCCTATAGATATTTAATCGCTCTTTGAGCGACATTCGGGCATAGCGGCGCCACTCGTTGGTGCCGCTTTTCTTTTCGTCGAGGTAGTGGATGTCGAACATGTTGGTGTAGGCTTCCAGCTCGAATGGATTAAGTAGATAGCCTGCATTCTTCAGGTGTTTATGGTAGCGTGAAGCCAAGAGCCAATACCAGCCGTAACGCAGATAGAACAAAAACCAGGAATCGTGGCAGGCACGAGCTTGGTAGAGATGTATCATTTCATGGTTTTTAAAGGAGCCGGAGCGTTGAAACGCTTCGGCTTCCTGTTGGGTGTGTGTGATGATATATCCAAAGAAGGTTAGCCCGTCGTACCCTTTCTTGATCCAGCGGGGATGTGCTATGGCCTTCATGTCGTCAGTACAACTGGGGCGCGGAGCACGGAGCATCATCAGAAGAATATTCATTGATAAAGCCCAGCGGAAAACCGGTGGGAATGCTAAATGTTATCAAGAGCCTGACGGATATCAGCAACAATGTCATCGCAGTCCTCAATACCTACACTGAGACGGATGAGGTCAGGGGCAACACCTGCTTCACGAAGTTGCTCGTCTGAGAGTTGACGATGAGTGTGAGAAGCTGGATGGAGCACACAGGTGCGTGCATCGGCCACGTGGGTGACAATGGCAATCATCTTCAGAGAATCCATAAACTGGATGGCTGTCTGACGGTCGCCCTTCAGTCCGAAGGCGATGACGCCACAAGAACCATTAGGCAGGTACTTCTGTGCCAACTGGTAGTTTTTGTCAGAAGGCAGTCCACTGTAGTGTACCCAAGCTACACGCTCGTCCTTCTCGAGGAATTCGGCCACGCGTTGGGCATTTTCGCAATGGCGGGGCACTCGCAGATGGAGGGTTTCCAGTCCGAGGTTTAGCAGGAACGAGTTCTGAGGTGCAGGAATGCTTCCCAGGTCGCGCATCAACTGTGCCACGAGCTTAGTCATATATGCCATCTTGCCAAAGGCTTTGGTGTAGGTCAGTCCGTGGTAGGACTCATCGGGGGTGCAGAGGCCGGGGAACTTGTCTTTGCCCGATGGTGACCCGTCGGGAGTGGTGGCGCCTTTGTGGGTGCAGGTTTCCCAGTCGAAATTGCCGCTATCTACGACGACGCCGCCCACCTGTGTGGCATGACCATCCATATACTTCGTTGTAGAGTGTGTGACAATGTCGGCACCCCATTCAAATGGACGACAGTTGATAGGTGTTGGGAAGGTGTTGTCAATGATGAGAGGTACGCCGTGTTTGTGGGCGATGCGTGCGAACTTCTCGATGTCGAGAATCTGGCAGCCAGGATTCGAGATTGTCTCGCCAAACAGTGCCTTTGTGTTAGGACGGAAAGCCTTGTCGATTTCCTCCTCGCTGGCTTCCTGCGATATAAAAGTGCATTCGATGCCCAACTTCTTCAGCGTGACTCCAAAGAGATTGTAGGTTCCACCATAGATCTCGTTAGAGGTGACGAAATGGTCGCCTGCTTGGCAGATGTTGAATAGGGCGTAGAAGTTGGCAGCCTGACCAGATGAGGTTAGCATAGCGCCAACACCACCTTCGAGGGCTGCAATCTTCTGGGCCACAGCATCGTTGGTTGGATTGGCCAGACGAGTATAGAAGTAGCCCTCTTTCTTCAGATCGAAGAGGTCGGCCATCTCCTCAGTGTTGTCGTACTTGAACGTGGTGCTTTGGATAATGGGGAGCACGCGCGATTCACCATTCTTGGGTTGCCAGCCTGCCTGTACGCAGAGCGTGGCGCGTTTCATTTTCTGTGTCATTGTTGATATTTTGTTATAAATTCGTCTTCAGAGATGATGGGGATGTTCAACTCCTTGGCTTTCTTGTTCTTGCCAGATGTGGAGGTGACATCATTATTAATAAGGTATGAGGTGGAACCGCTGACAGCTGATGCTACCTTGCCGCCCTGCGACTCGATATAAGCCTTGAGCTCATTGCGGTTCTTATAGTGGTGCACATCGCCAGTGATGACGAAAGTGAGACCTGCGCAGAGGGTACCCGACGTTGACACGTCAGGAGTGGTGACGGTTAGCTTCGTGAGAAGGTGGCGATAGTGGGCAAGGTTCTGTGGATTGCGGAACCACGAAACGAATTGGGCGGACTTCTCTGGGCCTATGCCGTTGACATGGGCAAAGACATCCTTAGGTTCTGCTTGAGCGGCAAAGAGATCGTCACCCTGTTTGATGGCCTCATTGATAAGGTCGTCAAGTGAATAGGCAGAAAGCAGGCGCTTGCATACATCAAGGCCACAAAGCGGTATGTTGAGTGCAAAGAGCAGACGATGAGCCTCGACCTCACGACTCTTGTCAATGGAACGCATAATGTTAGATGCCGACTTTTCGCCAAAGCCCTCCATACGTGAAAGTTCAAGGATGTGACTACGAAGTTCGTAAATATCGGCATACTCAGAAATCCAACCAAGATTGATGAACTTCGAGAGTGTCTGTTCAGAGATTCCGTCGATGTTCATACCTTCTTTCGATACAAAGCGTGCCAACTTCTTGAGTTGTTTAGCAGGGCAATCAGGATTGGTACAGTGTAGGGTCTTAGTGCCCGATGCGGATACGTCGGGAGTGGTGGCTGTGCGACCATAACGGATGGTGGTGGGAGCATGGCAGACGGGGCATTCGTTAGGCACGCTGAACGTGCCAGCGCTCTGGGTGACCTTGATGACCTTGGGGATAATCTTGTTGGCCTTGATAACACTAATCTGCGTACCTGGTCCACCAATGCCCAAGCGCTCGCACTCGCTGATGTTGCAGAGTGATGCACGCTTGACGGTAGTGCCCTCGAGTTCTACGGGTTTGAAGATGGCTACAGGCGAGATGGTTGATGCGGCACACGACCATTCGACTTCTTTTAATACGGTATCAGCAACTTCGTCTTGCCACTTGAAAGCCAGACCAGCTCTAGTGGCATGATGGCCTGTGACAGATCCCGTTTGGGCGTATTCGGTATCATCGTAACAGACGACAAGACCATCGACGGGATAGGGGTTCTGTTTAGAGGTAACCTCATGTGTGAAGACCTCGATACAGTCTTCTACGGAAGCGTCATCAGGCATAGAAACAGCTTTCCGTTCTACCGTCGTAAATCCTTGAGCATCAAGCCAAGCCATCCGTTTGCCCCAAGAGACGATGTCCTCTTCCGTATATACTAAAGTAAAGGGAATCCATTGGATATGGCGAGCCTTCACTTCGTCAGGGTCTTTCAGCGTCAACGAACCTGAGGCCAGATTGCGTGGGTTGGCATAGTCCTCACCGCTCTCCATCACGAAGCGCTCGAAGTCGTCGTACGAGATGACGGCCTCGCCACGAATGACGGTATGCCCTTTGGCTTTAATCTCTTGGGGGATGCCGTTGATGGAACGTGACAGATGAGTAATATTGGTACCGATATGTCCATTGCCTCGCGTGACGACTTTAGTGAGACGTCCTCCGTCATAGGTGACGACAAGTGTCAGACCATCCAGCTTCCATGAAATCCAGATGGGGCGCGCTTCAGCCCATTTCACGAGGTCGCTAATCTGCTTGGTCTTTGCCAGCGAGAGTGCAGCGAATTCGTGCTCCTCCTTCTGACCAGTGATGCTATCCTCCGATACTTTCTGGGTAGGCGAGTCGGGCAGGGTAGTACCTGTCTCACTCTCCAGTCGTTTCAGTTCGTCGAAACGCTGGTCCCATTCATAGTCAGTCATCAGTTCGGAGCGTCCGTTGTAGTAGGCATCGGAAGCTTCGTTCAGCTTACTGATGAGCTGTCGCATACGCTGTATTTTGTCGTCTGCCATTATAGTTTTTTCTGAATTTTCGTGCAAAGGTACAAATAAATTAAGAATTAAGAATTAAGAATTAAGAATTATTTTGTACCTTTGCACCCTATTTATATATAAAAGTATGATTTCGGTAGAAGGATTACGTGTAGAATTCAGCATCAAGCCGTTGTTTGCGAATGCCAGTTTCGTGGTCAACGACAAAGACCGTATTGCCCTTGTGGGTAAGAACGGAGCAGGTAAATCTACACTACTAAAGATACTTTGCGGTCAACAGCAACCTACCAGCGGAATAGTGAGTGTTCCGCAGGATACGACCATTGGCTATCTGCCTCAGGTGATGAACCTGCAGGACGATACGACAGTCAGACAAGAAGCGCAGAAAGCTTTTGCTAACATTACTGACATGAAAGCGCATGTAGAGCAGTTGGAACGTCAGATGAACGAACGGACTGACTACGAGAGCGAGGATTATATGGCATTGGTGGAACGCTACACAACGGAACATGAGCGCTATATGATGATGGGTGCTGAGAGTCGTGAGGCAGAATTAGAACGAACACTTGCTGGATTAGGATTCACGAGAGAGGATTTAGAGCGTCCGACCAAGGAGTTCTCTGGTGGTTGGCGCATGCGTATAGAATTAGCCAAGATCCTGTTGCAGAAGCCTGATGTGCTGTTGCTTGACGAGCCTACCAACCACTTGGATATCGAGTCTATTCAGTGGTTGGAACAGTTTCTAGCACAATCAGCCAAAGCAGTCGTGCTGGTTAGTCATGATCGTGCTTTTATTAATAATGTATCGAACAGAACACTGGAAATATCGTGCGGACAGATTATTGACTACAAGGTGAAGTACGACGAATATGTTGTGCTGCGCAAGGAGCGTCGCGAACAGCAGTTGAGAGCCTACGAGAACCAGCAGAAGGAAGTGGCTGAGATGAAGGACTTCATCGAGCGTTTCCGCTACAAAGCCACGAAAGCCGTTCAAGTGCAGCAGAAGGTGAAGCAACTGGAGAAGATTGTGCCTATCGAAGTGGACGAGGTCGATAACTCGGCTATGCACTTGAAGTTCCCGCCTTGTCTGCGCAGCGGCGACTATCCTGTCATCTGCGAAGAAGTCAAAAAGGAATATGCGCATGTGGTTTTCGACCACGTGAACCTGACCATCAAACGAGGCGAGAAAGTAGCTTTCGTAGGTAAGAATGGCGAAGGTAAGTCGACGTTGGTGAAATGTATCATGAACGAGATTCCCTTTGAGGGTCATCTGAAGGTGGGACATAATGTGCAGATAGGTTATTTTGCACAAAACCAAGCGCAGCTGTTAGACGAAAACCTAACCGTATTCCAGACAATTGATAATGTCGCTAAGGGAGAGATTCGCCTGAAAATCAATGACATACTGGGTGCCTTTATGTTTGGTGGCGAAGAGTCGGATAAGAAGGTAAAGGTGCTCAGCGGTGGTGAGCGCAGTCGATTAGCTATGATTCGCCTGTTGCTAGAACCCGTTAATATGCTGATTCTCGATGAGCCTACAAACCATCTGGATATGGCCTCAAAGGATGTTCTGAAGGAGGCCATTAAAGCCTTCGACGGAACGGCTATCATTGTGTCGCACGATCGTGAATTCCTGGATGGCCTCGTTACAAAAGTCTACGAGTTCGGAGGCGGCAAAGTTCGCGAGCACTTGGGAGGCATCTATGACTTCCTGCAAGCGAAGAAAATCAATGAATTGTCAGAACTCGAAAAAACAGCCCTAGGCTCGCAGGTCATCCGCACGGAGCGGAAGGGCCTTCCGCCCGTAGCGGACGAGGCTTCCGCACGGAGCGGGCAAGCCACCCCCCGTAACACTAGTTATGCAGAGCATAAGGAACAACAGAAACAGATCCGTAAGGCGGAGAAAGCCGTAGAGCAGTCGGAGCGAAAAATCAGCGATATGGAACGCAGGTTGAAAGAGCTTGATGACCTGCTGATGAAACCTGAGAATGCTTCGAATATGGAGTTCGTTACGGAGTACACTTCTACAAAGAAAGCCCTTGACGAAGAGGTGGAACGCTGGGAACGGCTGTCTGAGGAATTGGAACAATTATCAATTTAAGTAAACAATATAGAAATGAAAAAATTATTGACTATCATGGTGTTAGCAACAACAGTGGCTACTGCATCAGCACAGTTTCGATCAGGTATCAATATGAACGACCTGAACCAGAATGTGCGTCCTGGTGATGATTTTTACGAATATGCCTGTGGCGGATGGATGAAGGCAAATCCTCTGCCTGCAGCTTATTCACGTTATGGCAGTTTCGACCGTTTGGCTGAAGATAACAATAAGCGCATCAACGGTATCCTGAAAGAGTTGCAGGAGAATAGCTATCCTCAAGGAACTGTTGAACAGAAATTGAGCGATCTCTACAAATTGGCAATGGATTCAGCTCGTCGTGAACAGGATGGACTGACGCCAGTCATGCCTTTTATTAAGAAATTGGAGGCTGCCAAAACAAAGGAACAACTCTTTGCTATCCAACTGGAAATGATGCCTTATGGCGAATCGCAGTTGTTCGTTGCTGGTATTGGTGCTGACGAAAAAGATGCTACAAACAATATTCTGGGAATATCGCAGGGCGGATTAACCTTGGGTCAAAAGGACTACTATTTGGAGACTGACGAGGCAACCACCAAGATTCGTGAGGCCTATAAGAAACACATTGTCCGTATGTTCCAGCTTTATGGTTTCAAGAAGAGTGTGGCTGAAAAGAAGATGAAGAACATCATGAAGGTCGAGCTAACGTTGGCAAAGGCTTCTAAGTCGCGTACAGAACTTCGTGATCCTCAGGCTAACTACAACAAGATGACGCTCAAGGAGTTTGATAGCAAATATCCCCACTTGATGCTGGAGCGCCAAATGAATGCTAAAGGCATCAAAAGCCAGTATCTTCAGGAAATGGTTGTGGGACAACCTGCCTTCATGGAGGCTGCCGATAAACTGTTTGCAACCATGAGTGCTGCTGAGTATCGCGACATGATGGAGTGGGGCATTATCGATGGCTCGACTGGCTATTTGAATGATGCAGTCCGTGAGGCAAACTTCGACTTCTATGGTAAGGTGTTTTCTGGTAAGAAAGAAGACCATCCGATGTGGCGTCGTGCAACAAATCAAGTGCAAGGCGTGATGGGCGAGGCATTAGGACGTATCTATGTGAAGAAGTACTTCCCTGCATCGTCGAAGGAGCGTATGAAGACGCTGGTGGAGAACCTGCGTGTGGCTCTTGGTGAACGTATTGCAGCTCAGGAATGGATGGACGATTCTACGAAAGTTAATGCGTTGTTGAAACTCAATACCTTCTATGTGAAGATAGGTTATCCTGATAAGTGGACTGACCTCTCAAACTTGAATATTGATGCGAAAAAATCGTACTTTGAGAATATGATAGAGTGCCGTCGTTTTTGGACTGCTTGGCACATCGAACATACAGCTGGTAAACCAGTTGATCGTGATGACTGGTTCATGACACCTCAGACAGTGAATGCATACTATAACCCTACCACGAACGAAATCTGCTTTCCTGCTGGAATTCTTCAAGTTCCGTTCTTTGATCCTGCGGCTGACGATGCCTTTAACTATGGCGCTATTGGTGTCGTAATAGGACATGAGATGACACACGGATTTGACGATCAGGGACGTCAGTATGATAAAGATGGAAATATGCACGATTGGTGGAAGGAAGAAGATGGAAAGAACTTTACGTCTCGTACGGATAAGTTTGCTGACTTCTTCTCAAATATCAAAGTGCTGCCTGACCTGAATGCTAATGGTCGGCTGACGCTTGGTGAGAACTTGGCGGATCATGGTGGCTTGCAGGTGGCTTGGTATGCTTATAAAAATGCAACCAAGGGTAACGCCTTACCTGTTATTGATGGCCTGACTGCCGACCAGCGATTCTTTGTAGCTTATGCTGGTGTGTGGGCGGGCAATATTACAGAGGCTGAAATCCGCAATCGAACCAAGAGCGACCCTCACTCATTAGGACGCTTTCGTGTCAATGGAGCATTGCCCCATATTGACATGTGGTATGATGCCTTTGGCGTGAAAGAAGGTGATAAATTATTCGTTCCAAAAGCTGAACGATTGCCACTTTGGTAACGTTTTTTTGTTAAAATCGATAAAAAATGCCGTCGTAAATATAAATTTACGGCGGTTTTTTCTTTGTTATCCAAAAAAATGTTGTATCTTTGCATCAATTATTGCTAATCGATTAGGTAATGAACGACAATATTTCAAATTTCGGAAACATAGAGCGGACGGTAAGACCGCAAGAAACGTTGCAACGGACGTCACGTCCGCAGATGGGTGATCAGCCTGCCCCACAGATGATGCAACAACAGAGACAACAGCAGGCAGCAGGCAAGGCATGTCCTTATTGTGGGACTATTAATGAACCCGAGGCCATGTTCTGTGCTCAGTGTGGACAACCTATTAGCAAGGCAACTTGTCCTCATTGCGGTGCGGAGGTTGATGCCGATGCTGACTTTTGTGAAGTCTGCCATCATTATATTCGTAAAGATGTGTGCTCTTTCTGTGGAGCTCATCTGTCAGGCAATGAAGCCTATTGCCCAGAGTGCGGTAGCCCTAAGGGTGGTATGGTATGTCCTACCTGTCACTCGCTTAACGACTTTGCGTTCTGCAAAAAGTGTGGTACACCTCTGACGGAGGAAGCCAAGCTGATGGTTAAGCAGTTGCAGCGTAATCCTGATTATCAGCAGTTGATGGAGATTGTTCAGGACTTTACGAAGTTGGAAAATGCCCTACCATATACATCGGAGCGTGATGTTGCACGTGAACAGAACTGCCAGAAACTTCGTGAGCGTGTGCTGACGCTATTGGCAAAAGATGAAGGCGTTGAATTCCCAGAGATTCCTAAGGTGGAGTCGAACCGCATGACTAAGGAAGAATTGGAAGACCAAAAGGCTGTTAAGGTCAAGATGCTTTCAGCTATTCTTGAAAAATTGGCAGTGCCGCCCTCGACCTCGCCTGTTAAAGCACGCAACTATGCAATGGCTTGTAAACCTGTTGGCGTAAGATTGGCGTGGGTGTGCAATTATAAACATGCTATGCATAGCAGCCCATGTGGATGCGCTAAGCCACATCTTGGCGGAAAATGGGTCGTGTTAGGAAAAAACAGTACTGCAGAAATTAAAGATGATAAATAATGGACGAGACCATACGAAAACCCGAATTGCCCACTAATCCCCAGCAGGGCGCAGGTCCTCAAAATATGACTGCAACAATCCGTGTTGACAACCCTCAGCGCACATCTGCTGTTTCATCGGGTAACAACGAAGTGACTGTGAAACCTGGTTCTTCTGCTATCCTGAGTGAAGAACCAGGGAGCGATGATTTCGTGTTGAAGGGCAGAATATACCGTTGTGTCAGGTGCATCAGTGATAATTCTGGTGAAGCACAGGTGTTTCTTGTTTTGAATGATGAAGGTACTGAGATGGTATTAAAGATATATTATCCGAACTTCACCATTAAAAAGACGCTGATGCGCATCATCCAGAATTTCAATTTAGAGATGATAGTCAAGATTATCGACTATGGTAAGACCTATGTTGATGGAAAGAATCGCGACTATGAACTGATGGAGTATTTGCGTGGTGGTACCCTTAGCGACTACGACTTGGACGGCGATTTCAATCAGTTCAGACGTATTGCTTTGCAAGCTGCAGCTGCTTTGGCTTACTGTCATCAGAACAATGTGATTCACAAGGATATCAAGCCTGGTAACTATTTCTTTCGCGATACAAAGCATAAAGAAATTGTTTTAGGTGACTTTGGTATCTCCAGTGTGATGGAAAACGATGAAAAGGTACATCGCACGACACAGGCACGTACGCCAGTATATGCTGCACCAGAAATGTACAACGACGTGATTGATGGTGAGGTGGAAATTACACCAGCTGTCGATTTCTATGCGTTGGGTATTACCTTGATGACACTTTGGATGGGAGAGAATCCCCTGAGTCAGAATGAGCGTGTCATGATGCGCAAAAAGAACGAAGGTCGACTGCCACGCATCAACGAACTGCCTGAACGCGTAAAGATGATAGTTCAGGGACTTACTGCTGTTAATCCGCAAAGTCGATGGGGATATGAGGAAGTGGAACGATGGTTCTTGGGTGAGGATGTGGATGTCGATATAACATCACCATTGCTCAAGTATCGTAGCTTTGTGGTCGATCCTGAACGTAATCTTGTGGCTGACAATGTCCATGAACTTATTCCGCTTTTGCTTGATAACGAACGCCTGTCATGCAGCTATTTGTACAATGGACGAATAGCTGGCTGGCTAGAACAATGTGGTAATGTGAAGCTGAGCTCCGCAGTCAAGGATATTGTTGTTAATCGCTATCCTGCTGACCAACTAGCCGGATTGATGGCTGCGATATATGTTATGGAGCCTACTTATCCTTATGAAGATATTAAGGGAAACAAGTGTGACGACATACATAGTGTTGCCATCTCAGTGCTGAGTTATCAAGAAGATTATGCTCTGTCGCTAGTTAATCCAAATGACCGTTTGTTCCTTTATTTGGAATCACATACAAAGGCCGATGTCAATCGTCTGCGCAGCTATTTCCCCATTGATAAGAAATTTGATGGACGTGTTGCTGTTCTCCGTTTGGTTTATGAGATAGATCGAGAGATACCGTTCCTTGCTAAGTTCCCATCATCAACTGTAGAGGAGATTTCTCATTCGTTTGGATATGAAAACTGTAGTGATGACGAGTGGGACAGCCTGACTGATGGTCGATTACTTTCATGGATGTATTGTCGTGAAGACAATATGGCATGCGAGGCTCTACGTATCATGATTCAAGATCAGAAGCCCACGCGTTCGTTAGCCTATAAGGTGCTTTATAATCTGGATCGTGAAGCTGCATATGATTTACGTGAAGCCAACACTCCGTATCAAGTGGGTGAGGTGATGGCTCGACAGTTGATTGGTTGGCAGTCACTTGACGATGTTGCCTATGCTGAGAAACTTTCAGATTTTAGCGACCCAAACGGCCGTTTCTTCTATTTCGCACAGCTGCATGGCTGGATTGAAGAAATCAGTCAGGCGCGTGCTTGCTTCGACCTAAAGAGCGAAGAGAATCGTGATCGTCTTGGTGCATATGATTTACGCACTGCAGCCTATCGTTTCTGTCGTATCTTAGGAGCAATGCCTTCATATCAATTGGAGGATGGTACTATTTTGAAGACACCTCAGACAATTGATAAGTTAGCCTATCGTCCACAACTATTGGCAGCCATGAAACGTGGTTCACTGTGCCAGTGGATGTCTGTGTTCTATCATGAGGATCCCCATAATGAATTCATAGAGACTTACAGCTATGAGCACAAGTTGGAAGAATGGTTAAACGAATTGGGAGAGATTGACGCCCATCATCAATATTACAGGCGTTTCTGCGATGCGAGGAAGCAGACTGCTAATAAGTATCAGGAAGTTCGCCAGAGTTATTTCCAGGCAAAACGCAAGGAACAAATGTGGCGTGGCATGTTCTTCATGCTTTGTGGTGCTTGGTTGTTGTTGGTTATCATATTTGGTGTTCCCTCCAAGGATTATGTATTGCAACATCCAATGTTGACGATAGGTCTTCCTGTAGGTGGTGCAATGGCTTTAATCATGGCTTCTAGAGCATACTTCCGAGGTTATGGTGTCATCATATCAAGTTTGTGGGGATTGACTGGCTATCTGTCTTCATGGCTACCTGTAATGGCATTAAGGTATGTAAATGGTGCCTTTCCTAGCATGTTCGTGCCAGCTATTGTGGTTATTACCTTAATATATATATTAATATGTCACTTCACAGATTACCGCAGTGTGACGAAGAGTGATAGTCAACTTGTTAGCGAGGTAATGGATGATCATGATATCAAATCCACATTGTTAGAGCCACTCTATTTTACTTTCAAGCAAAAATCCTATCGCTTCAAAGGTTCGAAGTTTGGTCTACTTGATGATGTGTCTAATCAAGTTCGTTCTATTAGTGGCGAATCTGTGATACATTATATCCTATGGAGCCTGATGGTTGGCTTGTTAGTCGTAGAATTGGTTGTATTTAGTCCAAACTTGTTGAATATAAATAAGTCTGATATCGACAAAATCAAGGTTACTCCAACAGCTGTCGACCAGATAAAAAATAATGATGCAGAATAAGTTATGATTTGTGAGCAATGTCATAAGGAAAACCGCTCAATAGCGAAGTTCTGTAAGTGGTGTGGCCACCCGCTTGTTTCACTTAACGTGCTCGACCGAATGGTTGGGCTTGATGAAGTGAAGCAACAGCTTAAAACGGTCGTTGACACTTATACCTATCTCCATTCGCGCAAGGACGTTATGAATGTACGTCTCAGTGTGAATACCATTATTATTGGTGAAACAGGTACTGGTAAGACTGCTTTGGCTGAGGTGATTCGCGACTACTTCTATCAGCACAAGATTATTGAGAATCCCAAGTTGACAATGGTTGATGCTGTAGATTATCAGCGCTTTGTCGAAAAATGGGACGAAAACGTGAAGAATGCTAGGGGAGGTATTCTGTTCTTCGATAATGTGCAGAAATTGTTGCCAGACCGTTATTCAAATCAGGTGAATCCACTTGACAAGCTATTTGTTGAGATGGATAAATGGGACGAGAATCCTATTGTCATTATTGCTGGTCTTCCCAAAGGCCTTGATGACTTCTTGTCAGCTAACCCTGCAGCGCAGAATCGCTTTAAGTATATGTTCCGTCTTCCGACTCCTGGTTATACGGAGTTATGCGATATTTGTAAGCAGGAGTTGCGTTCTAAATATGGAATCTCTGCTTATTCGCCTGAGGCAGAACGTAAGTTGTTACGGTTCTTCCAGTATCAGGTGAAAATCAAGGACGATACCTTTGGTTATGCCCATCTAGCAGTCAAGACTGCTGAAGACATTTTTACATCATTTATCAGTCGTGGTGCTGAAGCTTCGCTGGTTGAGGAGTTTGATATTCGTGGTTATGTTCCAGAAGAGCGTTCATTGGAAGATATTCTGCGCGACCTCGACCACTATATCGGTATGGACGAAGTGAAGAAGGCTGTCCGTGAGATTGCGTATACCGTTCATAACAATGTCCAGCGTGCAGAGCGTGGACTTGGTGAACAGGAAAAGGCAGGAATCCATATTGTGCTAACGGGTAATCCTGGTACAGGTAAGACGACCATAGCCCGCAAGTTAGGTGAAATCATGGAAGCTATCGGCTATCTGGACAGTGGTCATGTGGTAGAGGTCGACCGTTCAAAGATGGTAAGTCCTTATCAAGGCGAGACTCCTAAGGTTGTCGACCGCTTGTGTGATAAAGCTATGGGTGGAATCCTCTTTGTCGATGAAGCCTATACCTTGGTGCCTCTCAGTAATGGTGGTGAGCGCGACCAACAGGGTACACAAGCTCTTGAGACGCTGATGAAACGTATGGAGGACGATCGTGGCAAGTTCATTGTTATTGCTGCAGGCTATCGTACAGAGATGGAAAACCTGTTCCGCATTAATCCTGGTGTACGCAGTCGTTTCAGCTATTTCCTGAATATTGAGGACTACAATCCCGATCAACTCTTCCAAATTATGGAGGTCTTTGCTAGCGACAAGAAGTATAAGTTTACTCCTGAAGCTCGCGAGTTGACTCTGAAGATGATAACCGAATTGTATAACTCGCGTGACAAGGATTTTGCTAATGGTCGTACCATGCGTCAGTTGTTCGAGAAGATTTGCACTAAGCAGGCAGAGCGTATGCAGAAACTCGACATCTCCGCGCTATCCAATGAACAGCTGATGACTATCGATGTGGCAGATATTCCTTATGAGGCTCCTAAGGCTGTCGATTATACGGAATGTCTGTCCAAACTCAATGGCTTGGTTGGCTTGGCTGGTGTCAAGAAAGAAATATCCAATCTGGCAGCCTTCCTCAACCTGCAGATTCGTCGTGGCGAGACCAATACGTTCCAGGGTAAACACTATGTCTTTACTGGTAATCCGGGTACTGGTAAAACCACGGTGGCACGTATTATGGCCGATGTATTCCGTACGTTAGGCATTCTTTCGCGTGGTCAGTTGGTAGAGGCCGATCGTTCTAAACTGGTTGCTGGTTTTGCAGGTCAGACGGCAATTAAGACTAACCAGTTGATAGACTCTGCTATGGGCGGTGTGCTGTTCATCGACGAGGCCTACACCTTGAAGTCCAACGATCAGGATTCCTTTGGTGCTGAGGCCATCGATACCTTACTGAAGCGTCTGGAGGACGATCGTGGCAAGTTTATTTGTATTGTTGCAGGTTATACTGACAACATGCATGACTTTATTGATACGAACCCAGGATTGAAGAGCCGTTTCACTCAAACTATCCATTTCGACGACTATACACCTGATGAACTTACTCAGATATTCCTCAACCTTTGTAAGGGCAAGAACTTTACAGTGGACGAAGAAACGCAGGGAACTATACATCGTCAATTTGAACAATTGTATTTGCGTCGTGACAAGAACTTCGGTAATGCCCGCGAAGCGCGCAAGATATTTGACCAAGCAGTCGAGAAGCAGAGCCAGCGTCTGGTGAGCATGATGGGTAATCCGGACTTCAAGGATGAAGACATGTATCGCATTACAAGTGCTGATCTTGAAGTGGCTCAGAGTGAAAAGGCTCGTCCATTGGACGAGGTGCTCAACGAACTCGATGAGTTTATTGGCATGCGTTCTGTGAAGAATATGATTCGCCGTCTGGCTGTACAAAGTATGTTCATGAAGCAACGTGCGGCTATGGGGGCTGGTAAGGTTCAACAGATGTCCATGAACTTTATTCTGACGGGTAATCCTGGAACAGGTAAGACATCAGTAGCCCGTAAGATGGGCGAAGTTTTGCAGGCTATGGAGATTCTTCCAACTAGTCGTGTTATTGAAGCTAGTCGTGCCACTCTAGTCGGTAAATATATGGGGGAGACGCCGAAGATAGTCAACAATATTTGTGACAAGGCTATGGGTGGTATCTTGTTCATTGACGAAGCCTACACTTTGTCGTCAGACAATGATATGTATGGCAAGGAGGCTATCGATACGCTGATGAAACGTATGGAGGACGATCGTGGCAAGTTTGTAGTGATTGCTGCAGGATATAAAGATGAGATGGAAACTTTCCTTGCTGTTAATCCAGGTTTGGCTAGTCGTTTCTCTCACAAGATGCACATTGACGACTATAATGAGGACGAACTACTTGCAATCTACAAGAAGATGGCTCAGAAGGATAACTACAAGTTATCGCCTGAGGCAGAGTTCAAACTTATGGATGTCATCTGTCGCATGGTGGTTAGCAAATCCGATTCCTTTGGTAATGCCCGTGAGATGCGTAACATGCTAGACCAAACTATTCAGCAACTCTCTATGCGTGTGAGTCAGATGAATCAGTCGGAGGTGACACCAGAGACTTATCAATTGATTATGCCAGAAGATATTAAAGAGAATATATGATAATTTGTCCGAATTGTAAAGAAGAGATCGAAGATAGATCACACTTTTGTGACCAGTGTGGACAAGAGTTGTCTTATTGTACCAACTGTGGACGTGTTGGTAAAGGCCGTCGCTGCACGCATTGTGGTGGATTGATGGCCAGTCCAGACGAATTAGATAAGAAACAGGCTAGCCATGTTTCTATGGCTGCAGTCTCTGTTATGAATGCCGCTAGTCAGTCGTTTAATCAAGTAACACAAGCTTCTTTACGTGGGCCTGAAGCTGTTGAGCTTGGACAGCCGGTGGTTGCTAAAAGTGGCATGCCTTCGCTGACGCTTTACAACCCGTCACTTGATATTCGTATGGTTGGTGTCAATGGTGCTGTTATTGGTCGTCGTCAAGGTCCATATCAGCAGTTGTTCGAGGGTAATATGTTTATCTCAGGTGTTCATGCCCAACTTATCTATAAGCCTGATACGGGTTGGTGTATCATTGATAAGCATTCGTCAAATGGTACAAAGCTTAATCAGCGCGATTTGCTGCCTGATGTCCCGATGTCTCTTAAGCAGGGTGATATTGTGACGCTTGCCAACATCAATTTACAAGTTAGTGTGAATTAAAATGATATTTAAATAATGATTTGTTTTTAGGGAAAAGAATAACGTATGAGTAGAATAACATTAACAGCTGCCAGTCGTGTAGGTTGCATCAGAAGCAACAATGAAGACATGGTATTTGCTTATGATAAATTTGTGCGTAGTGACGCTTATCAAACAGAATTCATGACAGAAAATAGTGAACGTTTTCTGATAGCTCTTGCTGACGGTATGGGTGGACATAATGCTGGTGAGGTCGCTAGCGAGCAAACTCTGTCCAGTTTGAAGTTCTTTATCAATGATATTCCTCGTGGTTTCTCTGTTGGTGAGTTCGAGGAGACGATGATGGAGTGGCTCCAGTTTATCAGTGATTCCATTAATCGGCGTGGTCATGCTGATCCCTCACTGCGTGATATGGGTACCACCTTGATTGCTGTCATTTTTTATGGTGGCAAGTATTATTGGCTTAATTGTGGCGACAGCCGTCTATATCGTTTGCGCGACGGCAAGTTGCTCCAGTTGTCTACCGACCATTCGTTGAGTAATGCTCGTGGTGAGGTGAAACATTCTAATATCATTACTAATTGTATTGGCGCTGGTTGCAAAAATGCATATCTTGATATTTTCGAGTTTACTGACGATTTTCGTTCGGGCGATACCTATATGCTATGTTCTGACGGATTGAACGATATGATTTCTCATGATGATATTGAGAAGCTAATGAACGAAGGGAATTCAGCTAATGGCTTGTGTGAGGCTGCTATCGAGGCAGGTGGCTTCGATAACGTGTCTGTTTGTGTATTTCATGTAGATTGAAAATATATGCCTTTAAGATTACCTGATAGGTTGCCGGCCATCGAGTTGCTGAAGCATGAGAACATCTTCGTGATGGATGATACTCGCGCCCACATGCAGGATATTCGTCCTTTGAAGATTGTTATTCTGAACTTGATGCCGTTGAAAATAACGACTGAGACCGACTTGATCCGTCTCTTGTCTAATACCCCTTTGCAGCTGGAAATCAGTTTCATGAAGCTGAAAAGTCATACACCCAAGAATACGCCCATTGAGCACATGATGATGTTTTATCGCGACTTCGAGTCAATGCACGATGAGAAGTTCGACGGAATGATTATCACGGGTGCTCCCGTCGAGCAATTGGATTTTGAGGATGTTACGTATTGGGATGAAATGACCAGTATCTTCGCATGGGCGCGCACGCACGTCACTAGTACATTATATATTTGTTGGGCAGCTCAGGCAGGGCTCTATTATCATTATGGTGTTCCCAAGTATCCTTTGCCAAAGAAAATGTTTGGTATTTTCCCGCAGCATACACTTAATCCGCAACTGCCCATTTTCCGTGGATTCGATGATGTGTTCCAGATGCCTCACAGTCGTCATACAGAACTGCATCGCGAGGATATTCTAGCCAATCCTGAACTGCAGCTCATAGCAGAGTCACCCGATAGTGGTGTCAGTATTGTGATGGCTCGTAATGGTCGTGAATTCTTTATTACAGGACATTTGGAGTATGCTCCCAACACTCTTGATACAGAGTATCGACGTGACAAGGATATTCGCGATGACGTTGACTTGCCTAAGTACTATTATTTGAACGATGATCCTGCTTGTGGGCCTTTGGTAACGTGGCGAGCCCATGCCAATCTGCTCTATAGCAACTGGATAAATTATTATGTATATCAGGAGACGCCATACGATATAAATCAAATTAGGTAGGTGGTAAGAAGATAGATGTAAAATGACGCAATTGGAATTGCTGGCTCCTGCCAAGAATTTGGAGTGTGGCATAGCTGCTATCAATCACGGTGCTGATGCTGTATATATTGGTGCTCCGCGTTTTGGTGCACGTGCTGCAGCTAGTAACAGTATTGACGATATTCGTGCTTTGTGCATTTATGCCCATCGGTTTGGTGCAAAGGTCTATGTCACTGTCAATACCATCATATATGATGACGAACTGCAGTCCACTTGGCAACTCCTTCAGCAACTCAATAATGTAGGTGTCGATGCTATCTTGGTACAAGATATGGGCATCCTCAACTTTCAGTTTTCATCTTTCAACTTTCAGCTTCACGCCTCTACCCAGACCGACAACCGTACACTAGAGAAAGTACGCTGGTTACGTGACATAGGATTCCGTCGGGTTGTGTTGGCTCGCGAATTGTCTGTCGACGAGATTGCTGAGATTCATCGTCGGGTGCCAGACGTCGAACTGGAGGTATTTGTTCATGGTGCCCTTTGCGTTAGCTATAGTGGTTTGTGCTACGCCTCTCAGTATTGTTTTCAGCGCTCGGCAAATCGTGGGGAATGTGCCCAATTCTGCCGCATGAAGTTTGACATGCTCGATGCAGATGGTCATGAATTGGAACACCAACGTCATTTGTTGTCGCTGAAGGATATGAACCAGTTGCAGCATCTCGATGAGTTGATTGCTGCAGGAGCCAGTTCGTTTAAAATCGAAGGACGTCTAAAGGATGTCTCTTATGTGAAGAATGTGGTGACAGCATATAGTCAGCGCCTAGATGCCATCATTGCCAATCATCCGAATGACTATTGCAGAACTTCAAAGGGTAGGATTCATTATAGTTTCCAACCAAATTTGAATAAAACTTTCAATCGTGGTTTTACCTCCTATTTCCTACATGGTCGTCAGCCGGATATCTTTTCACCAGTTACTCCAAAGGCTATGGGTGAGTTTGTGGGTATTGTCAAGGAAGTACAACGCGACTCGTTCAATGTGGCAGGAATCGCCTCATTTGCTAATGGTGATGGCCTTTGTTTTATCAATGACAATCATGAACTGGAAGGGTTTCGTGTCAATCGTTCCCAAGGCAATCGTCTCTTTCCATTCAAGATGCCCAAGAATCTGCGTTCAGGTATGGCCCTCTATCGTAATTTTGATTATGAATTTGAACGCCAATTGTCACGTCCGACTGCAGAACGGAAAATACCTATTTCAATACATATTTCTGCTACTCCCGATGGATTTTGCCTGTCAACTAACGGGTTATGTGTCAGTGTAGTATATGAACATCAAAAAGCTCAGAATCCACAATATGAAAACATACAGCGTCAGTTATCGAAACTGGGTGGAACAATCTATGAATGCGCTGAGGTAACCTTCGACGAAGACTTCTCCTTTTTTGTCCCCAACAGTGTGCTCAGTGAGCTCCGTCGACAGTTGATAGATGAGTTAGAGCACAAGGTGCCAGAGCCTCATAGAAATACACAGCATATGGCGTCACTTCCCCAATATCCTTCTCCTCGCTATCCTTTCCCCTATCTCTACAATATCGCCAACGAACAGGCTCGCGAGTTCTATCATGCTACTGAGCTTACGGCTTATGAAATAAAAGGTGGTGATGGGCCTTTGATGCAGTGTCGCCATTGTCTGCGCTTTGCCTTTGGCTTTTGTGTTAAACATGGTGGCCGTCGTCCTACGTGGAAGGAACCATTGAGTCTTCGTTTGGGTGATGGTCGTTTGTTCCGTCTTGAGTTCGATTGCAAGAATTGTCAAATGAATGTGTATGCGTAAGCTAATATCTCATTTCCTCATTATCTCTATTTCTCAATTGTTGATAGCGTGTTATAATCATGGTCAGCAGACACCAGATGCTTGGGATCTGAGCAAACAGCAACTTGACTCTATTTCCTTCTCAACAACCCATCATTACAGCCAAAACTATAATTTTCAAGTACGTTCGAAACTTCTGCCCTTGGCTGATAATCTGGGCGATATGGCTTTTGACACTATGTATGTCACGAAGGGACAGCGCATCGTGGTGGCTGATATTAAGACGGTTCCCACGGATAGTATAGATTCTGTGTGGGTCAAGGTAGCACGCGATCAGATTACACAGGGATGGATTCGCGAGAGCGAGTTGTTGGAGTCCGTGTCGCCTGATGACCCTATCTCGCAGTTTATCGATGTTTTCTCTGACACTCACCTGTTGGTATTCCTGGCCTTATGTATCGTGGTCGGTGGGGCTTATGCCATGCGAAAGTTGCTATGTCGTAAGGCTTACATCGTACATTTCAATGACATCGACTCTTTCTATCCTACGTTACTATGTATCCTGATGGCAACCTCTGCAACTGTTTATGCCACTATTCAGAATTTTGGAGCTGAGCAATGGCGACATTACTATTTTCATCCTTCACTCAATCCTTTCAATCTGCCTTTCACGCTTGGTCTTTTTGTGACCTCCGTATGGGCTATCATTATTGTAGGGGTTGCTGCTGTTGAAGACACATTCCGACGTCTTCAGACTTTTGATGCTTTTCTTTATCTATTGGGTTTGGGAGCCGTCTGCTCTGTATTGTATGTTGTGTTTAGCATACTCACGCTATATTACATAGGCTACCTATTATTATTAGCATATTATATTTATGCTTTATGGCGCTATTTTTGTTTTACACATGCACGTTATTATTGTGGAAATTGTGGTGAGTCGATGCGCGGAAAAGGCATATGTCCGCATTGTGGGGCCATGAATATTTAGTGAGTATATTCATTTTTTTCACTTTTCACTTTTCACTTTTCACTTTATTTCGTACCTTTGCAGCCGCAAATGAGAAAAGATATGAATTTTAAGGCAGCCTTATTCGATTTGGATGGTGTGGTATTCGATACTGAACCGCAGTACACCGTGTTTTGGGGACAGCAATGCCGTGAGTACCATCCTGAGCATCCCGGACTGGAACAGGAGATTAAGGGTCAGACGCTGGTGCAGATTTACGACGCTTGGTTTTCTGGACCGCTGGAACCTGAACAGGCCGTCATTACAGAACGCCTGAACAAGTTCGAGCAGCAGATGCATTATGACTATATTGCAGGCTTTCTCGATTATATCACATCGTTACGCAAAAAAGGTGTGAAGACGGCTGTTGTGACCAGTTCCAACCAGCCTAAAATGCAGGCTGTCTATCAGTCGCATTCGGAGTTCCGCAGTCTGTTCGATACCATTCTGACATCCGAGGATTTCGAGCGTTCCAAACCCGATCCCGACTGCTATCTGAAGGCTGCCGAACGTCTGGGTGTCACACCCAGTGAGAGTGTGGTTTTCGAGGACTCCTTCAACGGCTTGATGTCGGGTAGGGCAGCCGGCATGTTTGTTTACGGGCTGGCTACGACGAATAGTGCTGAGAAGATTGTCTCTCTTTGTGACCAAGTGATCAATGATTATACAACATTAAATCAATAAAAAGATTATGGCAGGATATTTAGTTTCAGACAACCGAAAGGTTACGACCCATCGTCTCATAGAGATGAAGCAGAAGGGCGAGAAGATTTCAATGCTCACCAGCTACGACTATACCATGGCTGGTATTGTCGACAAGGCTGGTGTTGACGTTATATTGGTAGGCGATTCAGCCTCGAACGTGATGGCAGGTCATCAGACTACGCTGCCCATTACTGTCGATCATATGATATATCACGCTAGTGCCGTAGTACGCGCCGTGAGCCGTGCTTTGGTGGTGTGCGATATGCCTTTCGGTTCCTATCAAGTGAATGCTGCAGAGGGTGTCACCAATGCTATTCGCATTATGAAGGAGAGTGGTTGTGACGCTCTGAAACTGGAGGGCGGCGTTGAGATTATCGACACCGTGAAACGCATTCTTGATGCCGGTATCCCTGTGATGGGACATCTGGGACTGACACCGCAGAGCATCAATAAGTTCGGCACCTATGCCGTTCGTGCCAAAGAAGAGGCCGAGGCCGAGAAACTGATTTCCGATGCCAAACTGCTGGCCGAGACAGGCTGCTTCGGTATCGTGTTGGAGAAGGTGCCTGCCCAGTTGGCTGCCCGCGTTACCAGCGAGGTATCCGTTCCAACAATCGGTATCGGTGCTGGTAATGGTTGCGATGGTCAGGTGCTTGTGGTAGCCGATATGCTTGGCATGACTCAGGGCTTCTCGCCCCGTTTCCTACGTCGCTATGCCAACCTCAACGAGGTTATCACTGATGCCGTTGGCCACTATGTCACCGATGTCAAGAGCGGCGATTTCCCTAATGAATCAGAATCATATTAATGAATACTCAAACCACTCCAATACATATCCGACTGTGGCATCATGAATTCTGGCTATTGGTTATAGCTGATTTGCTGCTCACGATGTCTGTGTATATGCTGATACCGACCTTCCCGCAGTGGTTGATGGCTGGACAACATTTCACGCCTGAACAGACAGGATTGTCGATGGCAGCATTTGCCGTTGGATTGTATATGTTTGGTCCGTTTTGTTCATGGCTTGTTCAGCATTATCGTCGTAATATAGTATGTATATGGGCTATTGTAGCCTTAGCTCTTAATGTGTTGGCGTTGGGCTATTTCAGTCCGCTGACGTCTTTTTCAAGAGCTTTGCTGCATCGTTTGACACTAGGTGCAGCTTTTGGCTTGGCTCAGATGGTGCTGGCATCCACACTTATCATTGACACTTGTGAATCTCACCAGCGTACAGAAGCCAACTTTGGAGCAGCTTGGTTTTCGCGTTTTGCCCTCTCCTTGGGCCCTGTGTTAGGTATGGCCATGTGTCTGATTCCCACCAACAGTATGCTGCAACCGCTTCAATGTCGACTTACACTGATAACTCCAATACTCCTTTCATCAGGTGTGTTGGCACTTGTCAGTTTGCTGTTGATTAGTCGTGTGTCATTTCCCTTCCGTACACCAGAGGAAGGTATCAGCCTCGTTTCTCTTGACAGGTTTTTCCTGCCTGGTGGTTTCTTGCTGTTCTTTAATCTGCTGTTGATTAGCACGGCTGTTGGTATGATACTTGTACAGCCTTTGTCGCTGGTGTTCTATGCATTGATGATGGGTGGCTTCCTGCTAGCCTTGCTAGCTCAACGTTTTGTATTCCGCGACGCAGAGTTAAAGAGCGAGGTTCTCAGTGGGCTAACTCTTTTACTGGCATCACAGCTTGTTTTGTTGGTTTATCCTCAAAGCCCTGTATCACCCATACTGATGGGAACGGCTGTAGGTATAGTTAGTTCACGATTTCTGTTGTTCTTTGTTAAACTGAGCCGTCACTGTCAGCGCGGCACGTCACAGAGCACTTATTTTCTTGGGTGGGAGACAGGTCTTGCCCTCGGCCTTGGTTTTGGTTATGGACTGTTCTATGATTGTCGCGACATGCTGTTTTATACCTGTCTGACCATTACCACCGTTGCACTTCTAATGTATCACTTTCTGACCCATCGATGGTTTATAAAACATAAAAATCGCTGAAACAGCCTTTTTTTATTCATTTTATCATTATATTCTTTTGTTATTCAAATATAATTAGTAACTTTGCAGACTGAAAATGAATTCATTTATTTGACACTTACACGATATGGAGAATATTGAACAAATTGAAGCTGAGGAGTCATCGATAGACTTCGGTAAAATATTCAAGGATTTGCTGAAGCACAAGAAGTTGTATTACAAGGTGCTTCCTATCGCTTTTGTGTTAGCGGCAATCTATGCGTTGAGCTTGCCTAATTTCTATTCTTGCGAGGTTAAGCTCTCGCCTGAGATTCAAAGTAGTGCAACAGGTAGAAGTAGCTTGTCGGCGTTGGCAAGTACTTTCGGCGTCAACATTGGGCAGGGAGCTGCAGGCTTTGGCACGGAGGCTCTTTTCCCAACGCTCTATCCGGAGTTGGTGAACTCTACCGACTTTAAGACCACGCTCTTCGACGTTCCCGTAACCATTGAGGGCAACAAGAAGAAGGGCGAGAAAGATCGCACCATGACCTACTACGACTATCTGAGCAAGGAACAGAAAAAGACTTGGTGGTCGGCAGCCATTGGTGGTACCATCAAAGCTATCGTCAGTTTGTTTGTAGACAAAAAGGAAGAAAAGGAAACTATTGATCCGTTCCGCTTGACAATGAAACAGACCCAGATTGTCAAGGCGCTCGATAAATTGGTGGTTTGCGATGTCGACAAGAAGACGATGGTGATTACCATCAACGTAACAGACCAGAATGCTGTTATCTGTGCCAATATGGCCGATACGGTCAAGAACCGTCTGCAGAACTTCATTACTGACTATCGTACCTCGAAAGCACGCGTTGATTTAGAGTATAATCGCAAGATTTACAAGGAGAGCAAGCAACGCTATGAGAAAGCCCGTCAGTTGTATGCAGAGTATATGGATGCCAACCACGATGTTAATCTGCATACGGTTTTGCAAAAGCAGACTGACTTGGAGAATGAGATGCAATTGCATTATAATGCATTTACAACGGTGGCCTCACAACTGATAGCCGCTGAAGCTAAGGTGCAGATGGAAACACCGGCCTTCACTACGCTGCAGAGTGCTACGGTGCCTGTCAAGAAGACCGGTCCTAAACGCGCACAGATGTGTATTATCTTCCTCTTTCTGGCATTCTTGGGTACCACGGGTTGGATACTCTATAAGGAAGATGACTTGAAGCCTCTGCTTGGGCTGTCGTAAGAATAATATTCTATAGCAATCGAGTAATATAAGACCGCTTCCAATCGTCAAGATGGTAGCGGTCTTTATTGTATTGCATGAGATCGAGGTCTATAGTAACATGTTCCTTGGTACGATGGGCCTCTTGTTCTGTCTGTTTGAGCAGAGCGATGAGCTGGGTGGGCGAGAGTGCTGTCTCTGCATATATCAGTCGGTTCATATACCATGTACAATGCCCATGAATATCGGGCGTCCACAAGACGGGAGTAAAGCTTACTTCTGAGAATAGGGTACACAGCCGTTGAGAAGCCCACTGGATGTGGGCACTTTGCTGATAGTTTGAACCTAATGCAATAAGGATAGAAGCCATTATCGATTCGATGATTTTACTTCTTTCTCCTTCAAAATGCCATGTCGATAGGCGTAGAGCAGTTCGCGAAGATCAGCAATCTGAGCACGTAGCTCGGCACCTTTGTCGGTATCGGCTACCAGCATACGATGAGCGGACAATTCAACAAGCTGAGTAGTAGATTTGATATCGATACCACGTTGAATAGCATCTTGCACACTCATAAACGGTTCGTGCTGAACTAATTGGAAACCGCGGCTATGATATACTAATGTGTATCCGGCAATGCCGGTCTCAGAATGATAGGCCTCAGAGAACCCTCCGTCGATAACCATCAGTTTTCCACCAGCTTTAATCGGATTCTCACCCTTCGATACATGTACAGGTACGTGACCATTGATGATATGGCGGTTGGGACCACTGACGTTAAATGCATCGAGTATTCGATCGCAGATTTGCTCATTGTCGCGTAATTGAAAGTAGTTTCCTTTTTCTTCTTTATAAGTACTTTTATCGGTAAGGAGGTAACGCTCAAAGGTTGCCATTTTCGATTTGTCGAATAAAGGAGAATCCTTACCGCACCATAGGTACAGGAAGTAGTCGCGAGCATAGAGCCGCAATTTTTCTTCTGTATCATTCTCAAAGGCTGCACGTACCATCATGCCAATATTGTGCATGAGTTCCTTGCCTGCATAGCGCTTGCCATCGTATAGTTCAATTTCTTTTAATGAACCGTCTGCATTCAGTGGTACTGAAGCGTGGAACAGCAGGTTCTGGTTGCAGATAGAATACATGCAACCATGGGAGAGCAACATCTTGATATGCTTCTGTAATTTTTCACTGACGCGGAAGGAATGATGTAGGCGCTCCATGAGTTGATATTCTTCAGGAGTGAGTTCGTTAGGATGCTCTGGGTTGATGGTAGGGAAATGGCACGATTTCATATCGTACTCCTTCCCATCAATTGTACAAATGCCACGCTTATAGTCGATATGCTCCAACATACAGCGATCCTCCATCTGCCACTCTGGACGACGGTGGAAAATCTGAGCCTCTTTCTTAAACTGTATGATAGAGATAGCCTTGTGCATCTGAGCTGTCAAGCGTTGGTACTTGTATTCCATGGTGTTACCTTTGAGCAACTTAGGCATAAATTCCTCACATGGATCATCGCCGTAAACTTCCATGGCGAAAGTAGCTAAAGGCACGAGGTTGATGCCATAGGCTTCTTCGAGGGTGGTCAGATTGGCATAACGTAGGCATAGTCGAAGCACATTACATATGCAAGCATTATTGCCAGCACCGGCTCCCATCCATAAAATATCGTGATTGCCCCATTGAATATCCCATGAGTGATATTGGCGCATTGTGTCGAGGATGATATGTGCACCTTGACCACGATCATATATGTCACCAAGGATATGTAATTGGTCAATAGCCAATCGTTGAATGACATTGCAGATGGCAATGATAAAGTCGTCAGCGCGACCAGTGGAAATGATGGTGTCAACAATACCGCTGACGTATGCAGCCTTATCGATATCGTCTGTACGCTCATGCATCAGTTCCTCGATGATATAGCTAAACTCCTGAGGCAATGACTTGCGTACTTTAGAACGAGTGTATTTAGACGATACGTCACGACAAACGGCCACAAGGCGATGAATTGTTATATGATACCAATCGTCGATGTCGGGTTCAGATTCCTTGATGAGCTCTATTTTCTCTTCAGGATAATAGATGAGCGTGCAGAGTTCTCGACGCTCTGATTCGCGTATGTCGCCCTTGAATAGTTCACTGACCTTGCGGCGGATATTACCTGAGGCATTCTTTAGTACGTGCTTGAAAGCTGCACTTTCTCCGTGTAGGTCGGCCAGAAAGTGTTCAGTTCCTTTGGGCAAGTTGAGGATAGCTTCTAGATTGATGATTTCCGTTGAAGCAGCAGCCACATTGGGAAACGAGTTTGATAGCAGCTGCAAGTAGTGCATGTCGCGTGTCGTCTGCTGTGTATCCATAATAATATAGAATTAGAGTATTGATAGATGATTTTCGATTTGTATATTCCATCTGTTGGTAATCCTGTCGTGAAGGGGTGGGATGGGCATGAAGCCCTCTGTCAGCCCAGTGAAATCGTTCATCAGTTGCATGATGCGTGCCGCCAACTTGATGAGTCCGCGTTCCTGCAGTTGTTCAGTAAGACGTGACTCATCGCACGAATGTTCACGCAATTCGATGTCGAGTTCAACCAAATGCTTGATGCTCAGTTGGCGATTGTCTATCAGTTTCCTGATGACCTTGAAAGTGGCTATCAGACGATCGTTCTCAGAGACAAACTGATTGCCGATAACCTGTTGGATGCTTTGTGTCTCTACGTAGCGGTCAGGCAGGAAATAAGGTATTTTGGAGGCTTCAATATCAGGCATTTTCAGATTAAGTGTACGTACGGCTCGTAGAATCGTTGGCATGATTTGTTCCTGATGTGCATAACAGAGAATCTGACGCCAATCGCCTAGCATAGGGGTTTCTTCCTCCTTCAGCCATCGCTTGTCACCAGTAATTCCAATTGTAATTAGATACTTGACAAATTTACGCGTGTTATCATTCATCAATTGCAAAGGATTGCTGTCGATGATACGCTGATAGAGCTCGAACGTCTGACGAGCCATCTCACGAGGTGTGATACTACTCGTAATCAATGCATTGCGTATAATAACACATCGTTTGTTCCAACCCAGTTGTGCAATGCATTCGTGTTCCATGTTGCCTTGTACAACAATGGCATAAGCCTGTTCAACAACAGACTTCTGATAGACGATGCGCTTGGGTAACTTCTCTTTCCAGAAACGTTGTTGCTGTATCCATGGTTCCAGTTGACCATAGGGTGATACAATTAGTCGTGCTCCTTGTTGCAGTGCTTTACGGACGATTAAGAATTGTGCATTATTCCAACATCCATGTATATGTAATATGTCAAATTGTATGGTGCGCAGCAACTGTTTAGCTTCCTCGCCATTGGTCGCTTTATGGTTTTCCACTTCTAAGCCCATATTATCAGTTAGCATATCTAAATATTGACTGATTGTGGCATCTGTCTTGGGGTAGAAGTGTAATATACGCATAATAAATAATCTCCTTTTTCTCAATCTTCTCGTTTAGAGAATACTGTTTAGAAAAACCTGAAAGCGCAGGCGCCATAATTTGCCGAATCCAATAGATCTGTCAAACATATTGATGACGTCGAAAATATGGTCATGATGCACACAGACAGCATCGTATATACCACGACGCATCTTTAGGAAACGTCCACGATGTCCTGAGCCTTTCTGACGCTCGGCCTTGAGAATCGTAGGTCGCAATTCCTCGACATCGTTGGTTGTAGCATGCACCACTTGATTGCCCTTTCGAAGACTATACACCAGTGAGGCTTCATTGTCGGCCATACCATAGAGCCATCCCACATTGAGGGGGGGGCGGTCAATGCTGGCAAGGATGATGTAGGGGGCCTTGGCAGCCTTTGCACCTATAGAGAAAGCCAGTCTCAATCGGCTGGGGTTGACGATGACTGACTCAGGCAGGAAAGTGGTATAGAGCACAGTGGGATACTCGGCCTTCATACGTGTCAGCACATCAGGGGTCTCGTCTGACGACATGTCGTCAACAACAATAACCTGAGCACCGGCTTCGGTGGCTGTTTGCAGGAAGATAGGCAGGTTTTGCTCTATTTTGTCGGCTGCATTATGTACAGCTATAATGATAGAAAACGTATACTTGTTCTCCATTTATTATGTGTAGAGGAAGCGCTTGATACTGCGCTTGGGAGTCTTTTCGAATTCTTCTTTTCTTATCTCAATCTCTGTTATCTTCTCGTATGCAGGTAGTTGCTCGTTCAGTTGCAGACGATTCTGCTCCATGATGTTAGCTATGTCTACATCGTTGAAGTTCATGTTTTTTGCTTCATCGTAGTCAGGATACACCAAGCCCACTAACTTCTGTTCGCGCTGCACAACCACACTCTCAACAACCATAGTCATGGAATTGAGTTTATCCTCGATCTCTTCAGGATAGATGTTCTGGCCGTTAGCACCTAGCAGCATGTTCTTCGAACGTCCGTTGATGAAGACGTTGCCATTTCGGTCCATTGTTCCCAAATCGCCAGTATGATACCAGCCCTCGCTGTCGAGTGTCTCGCGTGTAGCCTCTTCGTTTTTATAATAGCCAAGCATCACGTTAGGACCTTTAGCCAAAATTTCACCTGGAATACGGGAAGGTTCAGACGAGTTAATTTTAACTTTCATATGGTAAGCCTCCTGTCCGCAAGATCCTTGAACGAAGGTTTTCCAGTCGCGATAGCAGATGATGGGAGCACACTCTGTGGCACCATAACCTACAGTATATGGGAATTCAATGCGTTTCAAGAAACTTTCTACTTCCTGATTAAAGGCCGCACCACCGATGATGACCTCATAGAGTTCGCCGCCAAATGCATTGATGACTTCTTTGCAAATCAGTTCGCGTACCTTTTTAGAGATGACAGGCATGGCCAGGAGCAAACGCATACGGTTGTTCTGAATCTTTGGGAATACCTTCTTTCGGATAATCTTTTCGATTACCAATGGTACGGCAATAATAATCTTTGGCTTAATATCAGCAAATGCCTGTGCAATGATGGCAGGCGATGGGATGCGGTTCAGGTAGTACACATGGCAACCATGCAGGAATTCGAAGATGAATTCGAAAGCCATACCATACATATGAGCCATTGGCAGAATAGAAATGATGCGGTCGCCACGATTGATTGTCTTGCCCAATACGTGTTCAGCAAAATCGTAATTTGACCAAAGGGCACGATAGGGAATCATCACACCCTTTGAAAATCCTGTTGTTCCACTGGTATAGTTAATCATGGCCAGTTCTTCGCCATTCTCTTCAATATAGTAGTGTACGTGTTCTTTACGGAAGAACTTGGGAAATTTCTTGCCGTAAAGTTCATTTAGGTGTTCACGAGCGTATGTCAGTTTCTCTGTACGTGACACCATGAGTGAGTAATCGGGATTGTTGATAATACCCTCTAGGTGAGGCATTTGCATCGGATCTATCTGTGTGGCCACATGGTCACCCACAAACAGTAACTTGGCATCCGAATGGTTGACGATGTTATGAATTTGGTCGGCCAGGAACTCGTGCAGGATAGGGACTGCTACAGCGCCATAGGTCAATGTGGCCAAAAACGCCACAGCCCATTGACTGGAATTTCGTCCACACATGGCTATCTTGTCACCACGCTTTACCCCACTGTTCTCGAACAGAATATGCAGTTTCTCTATCTTTCGAGCCACATCGTGGAATTGCAAAGTAGCTCCCTTATAGTCAGTCAGAGCATCGAGATCCCAATTGTCGATGATGCTCTGCTGTATGAGTTGATTGAAACTTGGGTAGTTTTCCATAATACCTTATTTATATAAATAACGTTTGATACTTTTTTTGGGTGTCTTCTGGAATTCTTCCTGGAACAGCTCTATTTGCTGTATCTTGCTATAGCCAGGCAACTGGGCATTAAGTTCCTGACGGTTTTGCTCCATGATGTTGGCAATGTCCTCATCGCTAAATCCCATAGAGTGCGCCTCATCTATGTCAGGATGAATCAGTGCTACCAGTTTATCGCCACGCTGTACAATGATACTTTCGCTCACCATTGCCATCGAGTTGAGCTTGTCCTCAATTTCTTCTGGGTAGACATTCTGTCCGTTAGCACCCAGCAACATGTTCTTGACGCGTCCACGGATAAAAATGTGTCCATCGGCAGACATCGTGGCCAAGTCACCAGTATGATACCAGCCGTCGCTGTCGAGAACCTCGCGCGTCGCTTCTTCGTTCTTATAGTAGCCTAACATGACGTGCGCACCACGACAAACAATCTCACCTTCAATGTTTTCTGGATCAGGCGATAGAATCTTTACCTCCATATGACTGACAGGCGTACCACACGATGCAGGAACAAAGTCCTTGTAGTCGCTGAACGAGATGAGTGGCGCACACTCAGTAGTGCCGTAACCCACAGTGATGGGGAAGTGGATGTCCTTCAGGAACTTCTCAATCTCCTGATTCAGAGGTGCACCACCTACAATGACTTCATAGGCTTTGCCTCCAAAGGCATCGTATACCTCCTTACAGATACGCGCCCTCACTTTGTCCTTTACCACTGGCATCTGGAGCATCAGTTTCATGGCATTGTTCTGTATCTTAGGGAATACGCGTTTGCGAATAATCTTTTCGATAATCAGCGGAACGGCAATTACCGCGTCTGGACGCACCTCCTTGAAGGCCTGAGCAATGATGGCTGGCGACGGCAGGCGAGTGAGAAAATAGAGATGGTAACCAGAACAGAAGGCGAACAGGAACTCGACCGCCAAACCATACATGTGGGCCATGGGCAGAATACTTAGCATGCGACTAAAACGTGGCATGCAAGTACCTAAATACTTCTGGCAGAAATCAATATTACCCCATAATGCACGATAAGGTAGCATAACGCCTTTCGAGAATCCTGTCGTACCGCTGGTATAGTTAATCATACACAGCTCTTCAGGGCTGTCCACATACCAGTGGATGTCATCCCTACGGAAGGCATTGGGATATTTGGCGCCAAACAGTTCGTTCAGTCGTTCACGTGCATCCGCTAGTTTTTCGTTCCTGCAGGTATGCAGCGAGAAATCAGGCAGATTGAAAATGCCTTCCAACTGTGGCATCTCGTCAGCCTTGATGGTATTGACGACATAGTCACCTACAAATAGTAGGCGCGATTCTGAGTGGTTGACAATATTGTGAATCTGTTCGCCATTGAATTCATGTAGAATTGGCACGATGACGGCTCCGTAGGTCAGTGTTGCAATAAATGCCACTGCCCAATGAGCTGAGTTACGTCCACAGATTGCAATGCGGTCTCCTTTCTGGATGCCTGCAGCTTCCATCATGATGTGTAACTTCTCAACCTTGCGAGCCACATCGTGATACTGCAATGTGAAGCCTTGATAGTCTGTCAGGGCATCGAGAAGCCAGTTGTCTTTGATTGTTTGTTCAAAGTAACCGTTAAAACTTGGTATATTGCTCATTGCACAATTTTCAAAATTTTGTGCAAAGGTACGTATTTTTGTGCACATTCGCAAAAAAAATGTGCAATATTTTATGTAAAAAGTAAAAAATAACAATATTGTTGACTTATATTTGGCTTTTCTCTCATTTATTCGTATCTTTGCAGCCAAATAGATAAAAAAGTAGGATTCCTAATGAAAAAAATCGCTATTATTATCTTAGGGCTGACAGTATCGCTAGCCTATGCTCAGAAGAAAGAACTGAGTCAGGCGCGAACATATATTAAAAGTGGTAAGGACTTTGATAAGGCTGAAAAGTTGATGACTGACTTGATTGCTAAGGATTCAGCCTGTCGTCATAATAAAAAGGTTTATGCCACATGGTATGAATCTGTGTTAGGGCAGTATCAGCAAATTAATGAGAAGATATATCTGCATCAGAAATACGATACTGCTACAGTCTATACATTATTGAATCGTATGTATCGTGTTGCTGAGAGTCTTGATTCCCTCGACGCTATGCCTGATGAGAAGGGTAGAGTGAAACCCGAATATCGCAAGAGCAATGCAGAACAGCTCGACAAACTCCGTCGTAACCTTTATTTTGGAGGTACGTATAATGTGCGTCGTAGTAAGTTTAAGGAGGCTTTTAACTTCTTCGAGACGTATATTGACGCTGCTAAACAGCCTCTCTTTACAGCATACGACTATGTCAAGAATGATGCTTTGCTGTCAACAGCAGCCTATTGGGCTACTTTGTCTGGCTATCGTATGAAGGATGCTGAGCGTACGTTATGCTATAGTGATTTGGCACTGGCAGATACCTCTAAGGCAGTCTATGTGCGCCAATATATTTGCGAGGCTTATCTTTGGCAGAAAAATGACGAAGCATATTTGAAGGCGTTGGAGGATGGCTTTGAGAATCATCCTGAATATCCATATTTCTTCCCTCGTTTGGGCGACTATTACAATAGTCATGGGCAAATTGAAAAGACGCTGCGTCTTTCTAATGAAGCTTTAGCGAAGTACCCAGATCGTTCGCTCTTCCTTTTGGCAAAATCTGTTGCTTTGCTTGAACTAGACCGTTACGACGAGTGTGTAGAGGTAAGTAATAAACTCATTGGTAAAGATCCTGAACTGCCAGAGCCATACTTTAACATCGCAACATGTTATTTGAATCAAGCTTTGGAACTTGAAAAGAAGAATGAGCCTAGACTTTATCGTCAGAAGCTTACCGATTTATACACCAAGGCTCGTCCCCAGATGGAGAAGTACCGTAAGTTGGCACCAAAGGATCAGAAGCGTTGGGCTCCAGCGTTGTATCGTATCTATCTCAATCTGAATATGGGCCAACAGTTTGATGAAATAGATCGTCTGATGCGCCGATAGAACTAAGAGATTTCATAATGCATAAGTTTTTTACTCTTTTCATAATGACAGCTTTACTGGTAAGTTGTCAGGAGACGTTAGAAGAACGTGGAGCCCGTGAGGCCCGTGACTATACAAAGAAGCATTGTCCTGCACCTGTCGCTCAATATGTAACGATGGATAGTATGCTGTTCGATAAGGTGTCGCATTCTTTCGGCTACTACTATACGCTAAGTGGACCACTCGATGATTCGACTTACATCAATCGGAATAATCCACGCGAGGTGTTATTGCAGCAGGTGAAGAATTCGACGAACCTGAAAATCTATAAGGATGCAGACTACAACTTCCGCTATGTCTACCATTCTACGAAACTCAAAGGCGTTACATTGTTCGACGAGACTTTTGGGCCAAAAGACTACAAATAATATTATTCTTGGCTACTATAGCAATACTTGTCGAAAAACGACTTCCATAGTATTTAATCTGGTACGCAGCGCCCGCTGCTGATATTTTCCCCGCCCGCTGCTGATATTTTCCCCGCCCGCCGCTGATATTTTCCCCGCCCGCTGCGGGATTGCCAGAAGCAGTCTCTCTCCCTCTCCGATAACGTTATAGACCCCGTTTGCTCCCTTCTCTCTCCCAGTCTGCTTACTTTGCCCTCACCGTATACTCCTTTGTTGTCAGCTGTCCACCTACTTCTCTCATCGCGCAAGTTACTATCCGCTAATATCTTTTCTCTATTCGTGGCAATTATACTTACCTTCTGCAGATTGTGGCGAACGGGCATGATGCGCATACCTGTAGGTCGGAGGTAGGACGATAGGGTACATTGGGTGAGTAAATATCAGTGATGGTTTGCAGGAGTAGTTCGTTGAAGCGCTGGCTGTATGGTTCTATATCCATTATCTTCTCACGTCCGAAACTGAGCGTGGGGTCATAGTCGTCAGCGCCTGCATGCTGGATGAAAAGTAGGGCTGGACTGACCTTGAACTCTGAGGAAAGGTGTGAGACGGAAGCAGGCCGATCACTCCTGACGATGTCAGCATATAGCAAGGCCTGCAGGTAGTAGTCGGAATGTTCGTGGATGTTTTTCGGGTCGAAGATGGCGTCGACATCGGGTAAGGGCTTGAGTTGACGGGCACTTGTCTTGTAGTCGACTACGCGGATACGCTCATTAGCGGTTCCTTCGTCAACAAGATCCAATCTGTCGATACGTCCACCAATTTTCAGAGGTGAGAGGTCAGAAACGAGATGTGAGATGGTGCGATATACATCGATTTCGAGACCAAGAATGCGGAATGGTGTCTGACGGAGGTCGAGGGTCAGTAGCTGGCGCAAGTACTGGATGATGACCTCGCGCTGGATGATGTACAGGCCGCTCTTTGGTAGATTGGGCATTTCTATGTGGAAAGCCTCGTCGACAGCACGCTCAATCTCCTGTTTATTCCGTAAGAGATGCTGAAGTATGGACTTGTCGACATACTGCGGAAGGCGATGATAAAGCAGATCGGCTGCGCGATGGAACACATTGCCGAACATGCGATTGTCTAGTTCCAGTTCGTCATCGGGCACATCTGGTTCTTTGAGTCCGCCCACATAACGGTAGAAGAAACGTAGGGGACAGCGCAGCCAGGTGTTGATGGCCGTAGGCGAGAGAATAGAGTTGGAAGTTGGGTGTTGAGAGTTGAAAGATTTCTGGATGACATCGGGTTGCCAACGGACGGACTGCTGGCCAGTGGTGAGCGAGTAGTGGCGGATGGCGTGCGGGTATTCCACCATCATCTGGAGCATGAAGCGACTCATCTCGCCACGCTGTCCTCCTTCGGTAGAATTATTATAGAGGATGGTGATGTCCTTTGCGCGTTGCAACAAGCGATGGAAATAGTAGGAATAGATGCCCACCTTGTTTTCGATTGTTGTGAGCTCGTAGGCTTGACGAATGCTATGCGGAATGAACGAACTGTCGTTGACGTTACGTGGCATCATTCCTTCATTGCAGGATAGCAACAGCACGTGGTCGAAGTCTAGGTTACGCGTCTCCAAAACACCCATCACCTGCAAACCTTCAGCAGGCTCGCCATGAAAGGGAATAGAGGTGGTCTGGATGAGTTGACCAACAAGACGTTGAAGGGTGTTTGTCGTGACCGTTAGTACACCCTCCTTCTTCAGGTCATCTATGCGGTTGACTAGTGTATAGGCGCGGAATAGGGATTCCTGGAAAAGTGGATCGTCATGATGGTCGTTGTTTCCCTGCTGGGCAATCTTGCGTAGGAGTAGAGTCAGCTGACTCTTGTCTGGAGACCATATATCATCATCGATATACTTGGCATAAGGATGACGATTCAGTGTTCGTATCAGACGTGGCGTACTGCCCTGCTGTTGAATATCGAACCAGAGTTGTATAAACGATGCGATAGGCGTCTGTGAGAGAGGGTAGCCAGTTGTTACATTGACCTTCCCGACCTTGGGTGGCAGGCTGTGGATGACCGTAGGTAGCATGCCCTCGTTACATAAGACAATAGCAGTCCGTCTACCTGCTTTCAGTCGTTCTTCCTCCTGAACCCATGTGCTGACGTAGCGGGCTTGGATGTTCTCCGTTTTTGCTGAGACGAAACTGATTTCTTTCTCGCGAAAGAAGTTATCGTAGATGTCTATACATTCAGTGTCGAGCTCGTTGGGGAACTCTTTGAGATAGGATGAGATATAATGTCCAGCCTCGTGGTCACTCTTCATGTAAGAATGGTCAAAGTCCCAATAGAAGTAGGCCTTTCCTTCCTGTTGAAGCAAGGAAAAAAGACGCTGCTCAACTTTCTGCAGGAGATTGAAACCAACGAAGTAGTAGCACTCATAGGGGAAAACTTCAGAGTTTGCCGCCGCTGAGGTGCTGTCAGCCATCAAAGAGTCTACTACCTGTCGATAGAGCATGCCTTCATATGCCAGACCCTGTGACTGAAGACGTTGTTGGAAGTCGTGATAGATGTCGGCCATACGGCTCCATAGATGGAGAAATCGCTCTTTGAGTTGAGTTGGATGACTGTTGGTGAAGTTACTGAAGAAGCGTTTTAGTATATTACACTGTTCATCAGTCAGGTATGACAGGTCGTCAAGTTCGTGGATGTCGCTTAAATTAGCCAATACACGGTCTGCATCAGCCATATTTTTATCGATGTCATCGAAGTCGCTGAGTAATAGTTGTCCCCAACCGTAGAACTTATCGAGTGTCTCGTCGGAACCAGTGATAGCACAGTACGACTGATGCAATAGACATATCGACAGGATTGGATCTGCAACGTTCAGGTCGCTATGCTGACGGAATAGGTCGCTGATGGTGATGTAGGCTGGACTCCATATAGGTCCATCAGCTTGTCTGGCAAGGTATTCGTTCATAAACAATGAGGCTCGTTTATTAGGGAATACTATCGCAATACGAGACTGAGACATACCAGTTTTGCGGATGATGTCCTCCGCTACGTATTCTAGAAAGCTCTTCATAATCTAACCTCCACAATCTTATTTGAATATACATACCATAACCAGCCACGAACCTGAGGCATTCCCATCTTAATGAGTAGTTGCATATATTCCTGTACCTGTTGCAGATAATCGGGGTGGGGACGGCCGAATTTGAAGTCAACGACGTGGGTCTCCCCTCCATCTGTCATGACGCGGTCAGGACGGCGCTCTACTAGATGTCCTTCGTCATCGATGCGCATAATGCTGCATTCGTTATATAACTGCCAGCGTGGCGAGAACCATTTGGCAATATGTGGAGACTCTAGTCGCTTGCGTAAAAATCCGATAATCTTTTCACGGGAGAGCTCATCATTGTACAGAATACCTTCGCTCTGTAATCGACTCAGCTCCTGATTGATATCAGATGTGGTTCGGATGCGGCTGAACACCTCATGGAGCACACAACCCAACTTGATGTAGCTCATCTCAGAATGCTCGTCATCGCCATCCACAAAGTCGCGGCTGCGGTTGCTCTGACGGAATTCTACGGGAGCCATGAACGTTTCAATGTTTGCCTGAATTGGTCGGACTGGTTGGAGAAAGACGTTTAGGCTCTTGTCTGTTCCCTTCTGACTATTTGCCATTGACAGCGTGCCATATTTAAAGCGGATGGGGCTCGTCTCATCGTTAACACCGTCAAACTCTGCGCCTTCGAGCTTCAGTTCCGGGAGGACGCTCTCGATGAGCATAGCTCGTGTATTCTTTGCAGCACGTCGTCCTATGACAAAAAGATTTTGCGAAGCACGTGTGAAAGCTACGTACAACAGGTTTAGGTTGTCTACTGAGTTTTGCAAATGCTCGTCCAAATAGTCGTGTTCGTAAATGGTGCCGCGCATCTGCTTCTCGCTATAGTCGACGGGTGCCAGCGGTAGTGCGCTGAACGGCTCATCCTGGGGTTGGCACCACAGTACGTCGGGCATCTCCATGCGCCAGTCGGCATAAGGCAGGATAACGTTGTCGAACTCTAACCCCTTACTCTTGTGTATGGTAAGAATGCGGATGCCATCAGTCTCTGTACTTTGGATAGTCTTGGCTCCAATAGTTTCGTCCCACTCGTGGAGGAACGAGTCTATGTCGGTTGTCTCTTCTTGACAGTATTGTGTTAATTGATCGAAGAAAGCGCAGACGTAACCACTCTCGTCATTTAAGGTTTGAAGTCCGAAGATAGTAAATAATCGCTCGGCCAGTTCATAGAGCGGCAACTTCAGCAACTCTTTTTGATGTTCACTGAATTCTTTGGGCAGGAGCGTGATGAGTGGTATTTCACGATGAAACAATTGATCGTCAGTAGTCTGCTGGCGAAGAACCGTACGATGGTAGAGTTTGACTATCGTTGCCTGCGCCAACATGTCGTCGGGATGGGTCAGCAAGTGTAGTGCCTGGACAATTAGCATGCAGGCTGCCGAGGCATCAAGACGGAATGCCTCGTCGCTGAGAATGCGCACTTCAGGCAGTTGTTGAGTGAAATAATCAGCAATGGCTGGTATCATTCGGTTACTGCGTACAAGGATTGCTATCTCGCGAGGCGAAACGCCTTTATTTATCAGCATTCGGACGGTCTCTGTTACTTCCACCAGCACTTGTTGCTGATAGTTGTCGCGAGGTAGAAGAGTAATAGTTACCATGCCTTGTGACGACTTGCCTTCTGGCACTTGCTGTTCCACGTCAGCGTAAGCATGACGTAGTTGATCGGCTCCATATGGATACTCATCACGTTGACTTTCGTACTCCTGACGGGCAGCTTCCGTAAAGAAGGCATTATTGAACGTGATGACACCGTGTGAGGAACGGTAGTTGGTAGTAAGATTACGAATCTCCAGCTGTTGCTGACTGTTGGGGAATTCGTGGTCGATGGCGTTCAATAGCCGCCAATCACCTGAACGCCAACGGTAGATGCTCTGCTTGACATCGCCAACGATGAGGTTCTCAGTATCTACGTGACTCATACACTCTTCCAAAAGTATCTTGAAGTTCTGCCATTGTACGGTGCTCGTGTCCTGAAACTCGTCTATCATGATGTGCTCCAGACGAGTGCCAATCTTCTCGAAGATGAAGGGCGAATCGCTGTCTTGTATTAGTGAGTGCAATAATTGTTGAGTGTCGCTGAGCAGAAAACGGTTGTTCTCTTCGTTCAGTTGGCGTACTTTCTGTTCGATACTGCCTAACAAACGGAGTTGGTTGAGGTGGCGAAGCGTGAGGTCAGCCGATTTATACAATCGCCACTGACGTGGACGTTCCTCTATGGCATGACGCAACATAGGTTGCAGCACGCTATCGGCAATCATCATGATGGCCTCACGACGTGGATGTGTCTTGGTACACCATTTGGAGGTATCATCTACACAATCGGCTACACGCTTACCGACGATACTCTCATCGAAAACGCCAGCCTGCAATTTCAGGAAGAATCCAGCAACGCCAGAACGTCCATTGGCGAGATCATCGATATTAAGTCCTTCTTCTGATAGCATGTCAAAGAATTTATTGCCAATATCCTTCATCCGTTCGAGGGAGTCTTGACGGATGGTACGCATTTGTTTGGTATAGTTCTCGAAAAAGTTTTCATCCCTCATCTTTGCCTGCAATGTGTCGCTTTTTTCCTTATAGTAATCGCGGAAAATGGTACGCCCGAATCGCTTCACTTTACCAATGATATTCCAAGACTGGTTGTCGTTAATATTCTCCATGATGTACTTCAGAATCCATTGCAACATGACGTCGGTATGGGTAAGGTTGTCAATTAATCGGTCGACGGCCTGTTCCTCTACCTGTATGTCGTTCAGGCCAATTCGCAAGTTTGCTGTGAGGTCGAGCTCGCGTGCCAGATTACGCAGTACGCTTTGGAAGAATGTATCAATGGTCTCTACGCGAAAGTTGTTGTAGTTATGAAGCAACAAGTGTAGTGCCTCACCAGCACGTTTACAGACTTGCAATTCAGGCAGTCCTGTTTTGCTGATAATCTGTTTTAGATAATTGGCAGAATCGGGTAAATGATGACTGATACCGTACAATTGACTCACTATTCGCATCTTCATTTCTTCCGTTGCCTTATTGGTAAAGGTAACGGCTAGGATGGTGCGATAACTCTGCGGATTCAGCACTAACAGTTTGATATATTCTGTAGCCAGCGTAAAGGTCTTTCCGGAACCAGCACTGGCTTTATAGACTATGAGTGGTTTTACCATCTTTTGAATATCTCTATTGTGAATTTGCAACCGAAATTCTGGAATCTATGATTAAGAAAACTAGCAAAGACTCCTGTAGAAAAATAGCGGTTGGTAAAGCCATAACCGATCTCGCTATAAAGATGAGTATGTTGTATGCTAAGAAGACTTGCATAAATCATTTCTGTCTCTACAAAATGACCAATAAGAGGTGTCCATCCCAATGCTAGTAGGGGTGACTCAAAGGACAAATGACTGCGGAGATAGTAGTTGGATTCATTGTACCATTTGCTGTCAAG
Source organism: uncultured Prevotellaceae bacterium (assembly GCA_902762565.1). Classification (GTDB taxonomy): domain Bacteria; phylum Bacteroidota; class Bacteroidia; order Bacteroidales; family Bacteroidaceae; genus Prevotella. The sequence goes on along the minus strand of CACWOS010000002.1, from coordinate 48,272 downwards.
TAATTGGAACTGACCTGTCCATTCATCATCCCAACCAGTAGGTAGATTATTATCGTGGAAGTTAACGTAGTCTACAAAATAATCAGTGCTACGATTTGTATAGAGACCTGCTCCAGCACGCCAATTAAGGAGTCGGAGACTGCTGAGTTTTATTTTCTGCGAAGCATCAAATTCCCAGCGCTCATATTTTAGATTCGACTTCAAAATATTCGTGAAACTGCGCTCGTAATTGACAGTTAGAATAGGACCTTTGCGCCAAGGCGAGATATGCACGGTCATTGTAGGAGCAAAACTTCGATATTCTTCTGGTAGATTGAGTTGACGCATAAGAGACTTGTTTGCAGAACGACGGCGGTGATAGACAATACCATTCGTTATTTCCAACCAATCAAAAGCAACAATATTGTTAATAAGTTGGAAGTGTTCATCCTTGAATTCTGGCACGTTAAAGTCAGTACCCATCCGTTTTTGAATATCTTCTACCAAACTGCCACTTGTAATTCTATTACCATTAGCCCAGCTGAATTCGGTATAACCATTGCGCTTAGGATTATAGTTCATACGAAGTGGAGTAGTATAGTAAAACTGTTGTTGTTTAAAGTTGTAACCGAAGTTTGGATTAAAGGTCAGATACCGATGACTATTCCATGTATATTGTAAACCAAATCTTAACTTATAGCTGAATCCTCTGCTTTTACTGTAGCCGAAATAGAGAGGATTGAGAATAGGAGAAATGTTCATGGAGAAAGCACCTGCATTTGTATGGGTACTGTTGACAAGGTTATCACCTATAACATCCCATAGAATTTCTTTCATTTTATTGCTTTTCTTTATTGCTTTGGTTTCGTTAGCAATACTATCAGAGGCTAATCTAAGACTGTCATGGCGTTTATAGAGCATATTCTCTTTCTCCTGTAGGACAATAGGACGTAATGAATCCATAAGTTCTCGATTTTCCTGTTCGTCAAGTGAATCAGGTAAGGTTATAGGACAATTATATATGGCTGTAAACGTTGATGAAACCTTATTGCCTAAAAAATTGAATTTGGCATCGATAGTGCTTCTTTCCGGTAGCATCTGGTGTCCAGAAGTTTGATTCATTACGGTGCTTACCTTGAAGGATATCATATCGAACTCTCCCTCATAGAATGTAGACAAAATCTGTCCGGTTTGCGTGTTGACCACTGCATGTCCTTTAACTAATTGTGTGTTGTTGACACGTGGTCTGAAACGGACTATCGATTGATCGGACATAGTTCGTAATACGCGATATTTATAGAAGAAACGATTGGAACGATGGAAAGGTGACAATATGCTCTCTGGATATATTGAGATGTCATACAGATTAGGTGTTATATAATATACCATGGCTGACATGGTGAAACGGTTGTGTGGAATAGTACCACATACAACTTGTCGATGTAAATCATAGTCACTAGGGGTCCTATATTTTATTCGGCAGTATGATTCTCCAATAAATTCACGTTCACCTTTAGCAATGGTGTACATTGTAGGTACAAGGAAAAGGGTCGGATTGCGTCGCTGAGAACCGAAAGTGTAGCGCAAATACAAATTTTGTTCAACACCATTTATAGGCTCTGAATAGTTGCGACTGAAATCCCATATTCGGTTGATTAACAGTGAGTCAGCTGTACGGCTAGCAAGACAAATGCTGGGCATGAAAATCATCACGTCCAGCACCAATATATATAATATGATACGTAACTTCGATTTCATGACCCCAAAAGTACAAATAATTTTTGAGGTCACAAAACTTTAGCCCAAATATTTCATTAGAATACGTGCATTTCCTGAGTCGCGAAGTTTGGCAATGCTCTTTTCGCGTATCTGACGGACACGCTCACGAGTCAATCCTAGTTGGTCACCAATTTCTTCAAGACCCTTCTCGTGACAACCAATACCAAAGCACTCGCGTATAATCGTAATCTCACGATCTTTGAGAACTTTCTGCAGAACATTATTTAATTCAAGAGCCATTGACTCGTGGTCAACTTGCCGGTCGGTACGAGAGTCATCACCAGAGGCCATCACGTCAAGCATACAATTGTCCTCACCATCCTGGAAAGGTGCATCAATAGATACATGGTGACTGTCGGCCTGCATAGACTGTGCAATTTTCTCTTCATCCATATTGGTGGCGTCGCTCAACTCTGCAACAGATGGATGACGCTGAAATTCCTGCTCGAAACGGTTGATTTCGTGACTGATTTTATTAAGTGAACCCACCTGATTGAGTGGAAGACGCACAATACGACTCTGCTCGGCAATAGCTTGCAGAATACTTTGGCGAATCCACCATACAGCATATGAGATAAATTTGAAACCACGTGTCTCATCAAACTTTTGTGCGGCCTTAATTAGCCCAATGTTACCCTCGTCAATCAAGTCAGTCAGCGTCAGACCCTGATGCTGATACTGCTTAGCTACAGATACTACAAATCGCAAGTTGGCTGTTACCAATTTGTCCTTGGCGCGCTCGCCTTCAGGACCTCCTTTGCGTATTTTTTGGGCCAACTCGATTTCCTCGTCGATACTAATCAACGGGGCACGACCGATTTCCACAAGATACTTATCCAGTGCTTCACTCGAACGATTAGTAATACTCTTTTGAATCTTTAATTGTCTCATCTTTATATTTTCAATTGTCTCTAACTGCTTGAAATTCAAGCCTATGTATCATTAACACCTATAAAAGCGGTGCAAAGTTACGAAAAATATCGGCTCGTTGTTCTTGCAAATACGTTATTTTTGTATTAAAAAATATTAATTGTTCATTTTCTCCTTTGAATTCTTTGCTTTATTTCTTTTTTGAGGTTTCCCTCCACGGTGGCGCCCACCACGTCCGCGACTGCTCTTATGAGGAGCTGATTTCTGGTATACAGGTGCTTCGCCCAAACCATCTGGCAATGGATTCTTCTGAATGTCGCGTTCCAGAAATCGTTCTATGCCAGAAAAACTGCGCATGTCTTTATCTGAGACAAATGTGATAGCCACACCATCTCGTTGGGCACGTGCCGTACGACCAATACGATGGACGTAGTCTTCTGCATCGTGGGGCACATCATAATTGATGACCATTAGGATATCATCGATATCAATACCACGGGCAACAATGTCTGTTGCCACCAAAACAGATACTTGGCCAGTTTTGAATCTATACATAACATCGTCACGTTCTGCCTGTGAGAGGTCAGAGTGCATGGATGCACAGTTTATTTTCATGTGCTTCAGTTCACGCGTTATGTCCTTCACTTTGTCTTTCTTACCAGAAAAAATAATGACACGTTCCAATTCGCCAGCCTTGAATAGTGAGCGAATAATACCCAGCTTCTGTGGTTCGTAGCAGAGGTAGGCCGACTGTTGAATCTTATCTGCAGGTTTCGATACAGCAATCTTAACCTCTATAGGATTATCTAATAATGTTCGCGCGAGTTGTTGTATCTTCTGAGGCATGGTGGCTGAGAACATGATGGTTTGATGACAAACAGGTAACATCTTGGCAATTTGTAGGATATCATCGGAAAATCCCATATCGAGCATACGGTCGGCCTCGTCTAGAACGAAAAAAGACAGATGCCCCAAGTCTACATGCCCCATGCGGATATGCGAGAGTAGTCGTCCGGGGGTGGCGATAATCACATCGGCTCCCATCTTTAGTCCCTTGGTTTCAATATCAAAACGGTTTCCGTCGTTGCCGCCATAAACGGCTACAGATGATATACCGTCTAAATAATATCCAAAACCTTGCATGGCTTGGTCTATCTGTTGTGCTAGCTCTCGTGTCGGTGACATTATAATACAATTGACGGCATCATTGGGATAACCGCCATCATCAAGCATGGACAATATCGGCAATAGATAGGCAGCTGTCTTACCTGTACCAGTCTGGGCCACACCAATAAGATCTTGTCCGTCTAAGATCTCAGGAATGCATTTCTCTTGTATTGGTGTCATCTCCTCAAAGTGCATGTCATAGAGAGCATCGAGGATATTATCATTCAAATATGTTTCTTCAAAAGTCACTTTTTTATCCTTTATCTTTTTACCTTGATTATGTTAATTTGGTGCTTGTCTATAGCAGAAATATGCGATGCATGCATACAAAATGTTCGGGATCCATGCTGCTAACATGGGTGGCGTTCCTGCGTTGATAGCAAATGTGGCGCTAATCGTTTGTAACAAGATGTATGTAAACGATAATGCTAGTCCAATACCAAGATATAATCCCATACCACCTTTACGCTTCCTTGATGATAGCGACACACCGATAATGGTTAGGATAAACGAGGCGAAACTTGATGCTATTCGTTTGTGGTATTCCACTTCATATTGTACAACATTTGACGAGCCACGCTGTTGTTGTTTAGATATATAACGTAACAGTTCTGGTGAGGTAAATGTCTCCTGTTGGCCTTTAGAGAACACTAAGTCCATGGGTTCCATTTGTATCAGCGTATCGATTTCACTACCAGAAGTGATTTGCTCACGCATACCTTTTAGAGTTCTGATCTTATAGTTGCGTGCTTTCCAGTGATAGCGCTCTTCAGCTATAGTGTCATATTGTACAACACTGGCATTCATCTGGCTAACCATTTTCTTATTTTCAAATTTATAAAGTGCAAAGCCATAGCCAGTTTTTTTAATGTCATCATATTGCGATAAATAAGCTACAACACCTTTGTCAACCATTAACTGGATATTCGATGCAGAGGTATTCTTGGTGTTGTTCTTATATAGAGACTCAAAATCGTGACGAATTACCGTTCCTTTTGGGATGATATATGAGCCAAGATAGAAGTTTAGTAGAGCGATAAGAGCGGCAGAAATGATGTAAGGACGTAACAGACGTTTGAAACTCATGCCACAAGCTAGCATCGCTATGATTTCTGAATTACCCGCCAGTTTCGATGTGAAGAAAATGACGGCTATAAAGACGAATAGCGGTGAGAACAGGTTTGCGAAATAAGGCACAAAATTTGCATAGTAGTCGAACACGATAGCACGTAATGGTGCATGATAGTTGGTGAATTTTGCTAAGTTCTCATTAACATCGAATACAATGGAGATACTGATGATTAGCAGAATTGAATAAAAGTAGGTTCCAATGAACTTGTAAATAATATATCTATCCATTCGCTTCACATAGCGTAGTGGATTCAACTTCTTCAGTGGAGCCAGTCGATGCCACGGCAGTTGCTGCAACCACATGATGAATGGTATTATACATGTCATCATATGTCGCCACTGTCGGCGTATTGTCCATACAATATGTTTGATATGCCTTTTGATCATCTTCTGCGTCCTAAATTATCTATCACTGAGCGCTTCCAATGTGTAAAGTCACCCTGTTCTATATGCATGCGTGCATCTGTTACCAATCGAAGATAGAATGCTAGATTATGTATCGAAGCTATCTGCATGGCCAATAATTCCTGCGCTTTAAACAGATGATGCAAATATGCCTTAGTGTGTATCCTATCAATGTCACATCCGTCTGGGTCGATAGGTGAAAAGTCATCTTGCCACTTCTGGTTGCGCATATTCATTGTACCTTCGTAAGTGAAGAGCATTGCATTTCGACCATTACGTGTAGGCATAACGCAGTCGAACATATCGACACCTCGTTCAATGCCTTCCAGAATATTCTGAGGTGTACCCACACCCATTAAATAACGCGGGCGATCTTTGGGAAGTATATCGTTTACAACCTCAATCATATCGTACATTACCTCGGTAGGTTCGCCTACTGCAAGTCCACCGATAGATGCACCTCCACCATCATTCAGTTTACTTAATACTTCGCAGACATGCTTTGCTGCATCTTGTCGCAGGTCTTTATAGGTACAGCCTTGAACAATTGGAAATAGCGTTTGATTGTAGCCATATAACGGCTCAGTCTCATTGAAACGCTTAACACATCGTTCTAGCCAACGCTGTGTTAGACGTAGGCTCTTTTCGGCATACTGATAGTCACTTTGTCCAGGAGGACATTCGTCGAAGGCCATCATAATGTCAGCACCAATAATCCGTTGCGTATCCATGACGTTCTCTGGTGTGAAGATATGTTTCGAACCATCAATGTGGCTACGGAACTCGCACCCCTCCTCTCGTAATTTGCGAATGCCTGTAAGGGAAAAGACTTGAAAACCACCCGAGTCAGTCAAAATAGGACGGTCCCACGTATTAAACTTATGCAATCCACCTGCTTTGTGCAGAATGTCAAGTCCAGGGCGCAAATAAAGATGATAGGTATTACCAAGAATAATCTGAGCTTTTATTTGCTCACGTAACTCGGAAAAGTGAACACCTTTCACACTACCCACAGTTCCTACAGGCATAAAGATTGGCGTCTTAATCTGTCCGTGATCGGTTGTAATCAAACCAGCACGAGCGTTGCTTGATGGATCGTTATGTTGTACTTCGAACTTCATTTAATCTTTTTTCTTCACGTCTTCTTCCGTAATAGTAAAGTCTAGTGGATTTTCGACAATTTCGTCAGTCAGTGCAAACTCCCATACATCCTGAACATTCTCAACATAGTGGAAGTTTACCCCTTTTAAGTAAATCTCAGGAATTTCGTTGATGTCCTTCTCGTTCTCTTGACACATCACGATGTCGGTGATGCCTGCACGTTTTGCAGCCAGAATTTTCTCTTTGATTCCGCCTACGGGTAGCACTTTGCCACGTAATGTAATCTCACCAGTCATAGCGGTATTCTTACGTACCTTGCGTTGGGTCAAAGCCGATGCTATTGAAGTAGCGATAGTAATACCTGCTGATGGGCCGTCTTTTGGTGTCGCTCCCTCAGGAACGTGAATGTGAATGTTCCAGTTGTCAAAGATACGATAGTCGATACCTAGTACATCAACATGTGCCTTAACATATTCCAAAGCAATCACAGCAGATTCCTTCATCACATCTCCAAGATTACCTGTAAGTGTGAGTTTTGAGCCTTTACCTTTCGACAACGAAGTTTCAATAAACAGAATCTCACCACCAACACTTGTCCATGCTAAACCTGTTACCACGCCAGCATAACTGTTGCCTTGGTATATGTCGCGATAGAAAGGTGGTTTCCCTAACAAATCTTCTATCTCTGTAGGTGTGATTTTTTCATAGGGAAGTTCGCCTGCTTCTGCCTTTTTGAAAGCTAGCTTGCGAAGAGCTTTGTTTATCTGTTTTTCTAGTTGTCGCACACCGCTCTCACGGGTGTATTGTTCGATAATCTTCTCAATAGCAGCCTTGTTGAAAGTTAGCTTCTTGTCATTTAGACCTGTATTATCTTTCTCTTTAGGAATAAGATGGCGTTTGGCAATCTCATACTTCTCTTCAGTTATATAGCCACTAACCTCGATAATTTCCATGCGGTCGAGCAGAGGACGAGGAATTGTTCCCAGATTGTTGGCCGTTGCAATGAACATTACTTTCGATAAATCGTAGTCTACATCTAGATAATTATCGTGGAAGGCACCGTTCTGTTCGGGGTCTAGCACTTCGAGTAATGCCGATGCAGGGTCTCCATTGTTCGTGTTCTGGGTCACCTTGTCAATCTCATCGAGAATAAAGACAGGATTTGACGAACCAGCCTTTTGGATATTCTTGATGATACGGCCAGGCATAGCACCAACATAAGTGCGGCGGTGTCCGCGGATTTCTGCCTCATCGTGCAGGCCACCTAGCGACACACGCACATATTTGCGTTTCAACGCATCGGCAATAGACTTGCCCAACGATGTCTTACCGACACCAGGAGGACCATACAGACAGAGAATGGGTGACTTTAAGTCGCCACGCAGGGATAGTACGGCAATGTACTCCAGTATACGCTCCTTTACCTTCTCCATTCCATAGTGATCACGGTCTAGAATCTTTTGGGCACGTTTCAAGTCCATGTCATCCTTGGTATACTCATTCCATGGCAAATTGACCAATGTCTGCAGGTATGTGAGTTGTACATTGAAATCGGGCGAGTTCTGATTTACTTGATCCAATTTCTCCACTTCTTTGTAGAAATATTTCTCTATATCCTCAGGCCAGTGCTTCTTACGAGCTTTCTCTAACAAGTCTTTCTTTTCAGGAGTACTCTCGTTGCCCATTTCAGCCTGTAGATTTTTAATCTGCTGCTGTAAGAAGTAGTTGCGTTGTTGTTCGTCAATATCGTCGCGCGTCTTGTTACGGATGTCAAGTTTAAGCGTTTGTAGGTTGATTTCACGATTAATAATTCGCAATACGCTGAACAGACGTTCTTTCAGTGAGTCAAAACTAAGCAGGGCAATCTTCTCTTTCATGCTGAATGGCATATTTGAACAGATAAAGTTCAGTGCCATGATATTGTTGCTCACATTTTTGATGGCAAAAGCAGCTTCTTCAGGTATATCATCACTCATCTGAATATATTCAGACGTTTGCTGACGTAGGTCTTCGATTGCCGTTTTGAATTCCATGTCGCGCTTGTCGGGCTCATCCTCAGGAGCGTCCATCACATGTCCCATCAAGTAGGGCTTATATTTGGTTAAATCCAATAGCCGGAAACGAGACATGCCCTGTACGATGGCGGTAATGTTGCCATTGGGAAGCGTCAGTGTCTTCAAAACCTTGGCTGATACGCCCATATCGTATAAGTCGCCACGAATAGGTGATTCCACCTCAGCTTCGCGCTGACTGACTACGCCAATTATTTCTCCCGACTTCTCAGCTTTGCGAATAAGCGACATGCTTGTTTCACGGCCAATCAAAATGGGAGATACTACTCCGGGAAACAGTACCAGATTCCTCACAGCCAGAATAGGCATCTCATCGGGTAGTTTCATATTTGTCAGGTCGCTGTAATCGCCTTCAACATCAGCAATCATTGAGAACGACCTGTTCTTGTTATCCATGTACATTGCTATATTATCTTTCATTTTTGCGCATTTTGGCTGCAAAGTTACTATTTTTTTTCGAAATAATGCTTGATTGATAAGATATTTTAATATCTTTGCAGCATGTTTCAGTTCAAACAGTTCATTATAAACCAAGACGAGTGCGCTATGAAGGTTGGCACTGATGGCGTTCTTTTAGGTGCTTGGGCCATGGGTGGTTCAAGGGTTTTAGATGTTGGTACGGGAACTGGTATTATAGCCATAATGATGGCTCAACGCTATGCGGAGGCTGATATTTTGGCGATTGATATAGATGAAGGATCTGTTCATCAGGCAAAGGATAACGTTGCAGCTTCACCTTATGTTAGTCGCATCAATGTATCCCAAATAATGGTTCAGGACATGGATGCGTCGTTTGCGGGTCTTTTTGATGCAGTGGTCAGTAATCCTCCTTTCTTTATTGACTCACTTCAGGCTCCAGACCATCAACGTACCATTGCCCGTCATGCAGAGACACTGACGTATGCAGATTTGATGAAGGCTGCAAGGAAATTGCTCAATGATACTGGTGAACTGAGTGTCATCGTTCCCTTTGACTATCGTCATCGTATGGATGATGAGGCCGTTTTTCAAGGACTATTCCCTAGCCGTGTTTGTGCCGTGAGAACCACTCCCCAAAAGCCTGTGCGTCGTTATTTGTTGGCATATAAGAAGCATCCATGTCGATGCGAACAAACTGCATTAGTGATAGGTGATGAACAATATGAATTGCTGACGCGTGATTTCTACTTATGAAATCCCGTTCGGCAAAATTCGTCGAATTGCCCCTGAAAGCCATTGAATACATTGATGTCTACTGGTCCGGTAATTCCATCCACACGCCCTTCAGGTGTTAATTGCCAATACACCAATTTAACGTCTGGCTTGTATTCGCCATAACGGGCTATCCATACGTTGTAGCGTTGCTTAATGTCGTCGGCATGGCCCATATATTTATTGATAAACATCTGGTTGATATATAAGATGGGGCGTTTATGTGTACGACGCTCTACTAATTCCAACCATTGTCGTACACGCTTCAAAAGCTCTTCGCCGCCACCAATCTGATTGATTTGTGCGTCTGAGGGTTCAACATCAAGTACTGGTGGAAAATCTGAATCCCTAATCAGTGTGTGATTGACAAAATAGTTGGCTTGATCAAAAGCCGATGACTTCAGGCTAAAAAAGTGGTAAGCTCCGACGTGAATGCCCTGCTTATGTGCATCCATATAATCTTTTAGAAAGTAACGGTTTCGTATGGTAGTACCCTCTGTCGATTTAATATATACGAAGGATACAGGGTAGGTTAGTCCTTCGGTATTATGCTTTCTGCCTAACGACGTAATGCGTAATTGATGCCAGTTGATACTGAAACGCTTGCGACCTATCTCATGCTGGTGACGTGAAATGTCAATGCCATAGATACGCTCGGAGGTGTAACGTATCTTCTCGCCCAGGAATCGGTCTTTCTTCCATTGCCCCACACGCACTTGATGATTAGGTGAAGATTCGAAACCAAAGCCATGACGTTTTTCAGCTACCCAAAGACCTTCGTAGTGTGAACCATCTCGAGCGTCGAATGTACCTTCGCCAGATGCTTCCATAAAATAATTCATCTGTCCGCAGTATACTCCTAAAGAGTCAATACGTCGTGCCTTAACAATAGTATCTGCATCCCATAAGGCACAAACGATTCGCCCCTTTTCGTCACGAGTTATACCCTCGCCCTGAAGTGGACCAATGTAGTAGCGTCCAGCCTTCCAGTAACCGTACTGCATTTTGATAGCTGTCATGGGCCTGTTTTGGGCAGCGATACGTTTTCTCTGTATAGTCCTCGAGGAAAGTGTATTTTGTCTGCTTTTCAGTTGTTGTAGACGTCGTTGCAGAGTCGTGTTGTATTGTGCCACGAGATGATAGCCGTCATCCATCACATTGTGTAATCGCAGATAGTAGCTCATCTCGTCAATTTCCTTTTCAGTTAAAGTAACAGCATTTTGTATGGAGTCGGCTGTCATATGAGGCTCATAATACCTTACCACCTTATCGGGTATAGAAGGTGGAGGCATCTGCGGAAACTGCATCGGATTAAGCAGAGTCACTGCGATAATCACGATGATGTCAGCTATGGTCGCTATGTTGGCTTTTCTTTTCACTTTTCAGTTTCTCCAGTCCATGCATCAAGCAACATACGGGCAATGCTTAATTTCTCAGGAATATTGGGGAGGTTGTCCTTACGGAACCATCCGCCTTTGGCAATTTCACTCTGTTGTAAATGAATTTCACCAGAAACGTAATCGGCATTAAAGCCAACCATCAGACCACAAGGGTAGGGCCAAGGTTGTGAACCGAAATAGCAAATGTTGGTAATGGTAACCCCCGTCTCTTCAAAAGCTTCGCGAGCTACGGCTTCCTCCAGTGTTTCTCCGGTTTCTACGAAACCTGCCACCAGTCCATAATAGTCGCGTTTAAAGTTCTTGGCTCTCACTAACAAGACCTCGTCGCCGCGGTGAATCAAGACGATGACGGCAGTGGCTAGTTGTGGCCATATTTCCTTACCACACTCTGTACATTTTTTTGAGATGTCCGTGTCCATGCGCATAGGGGCACCGCAGACACCACAAAAATGTGTGTTCATGTCCCAGTAGAGTAGTTCTTGGCACTTACCTGCCTTTAGGTAAAGATTTTTAGGTAGTCGTGCCCAACTTTGGCGCAGTCCACACATTTCATAGTTTGATGATTCGGTGATGGGGGCATCTATGCGATAAGTTTTTACTTCCACGCCATCGAGTGGGGTTATGTTCATGACGTTGGTCCATGGCTTCAATTCCGTAGGTGCTTCTTCTTGCAATGGAATGGTATAAGTTCCGTCTGGCAATTTCTCCAACAGTAGGTCTTCTTTACAAAAAACAAAATAATACCTTTTCATCAAATTAGTGTAATTCGTATTCTTTATTTCCCAAACAATTGAATTCTATCACGTTCTAGTGCTGGTTTTGCCCATGCTTCAGGTACGAAGCGCCAGTTGTTGGCAGGCTGAGGATCAATAATACCCTGATGTCGAATTTCCTCCGTTAGATAGTGGCGCAAGTCAAGTGGAGTATGGAACACTACGCGACTCTCAAGTGAGTCCTTGGGAATACCAGCCCCCTTAGTTAGTAGTTCACCGCCACCATTGGCCCGGTAGCTGTTCATGACTACCTTATACCACTTACTCTCGTTAAAGGGCTCTCCGTTCGACATACGGAGAATGTGCACCTTCTGTCCTTCTGGCTTGGTTAGATCTACCTCGTAGTCGATACCCATTGCAGAGTCGAAATTGAAAGTGTAGTATTTGAATCCTGTGCGCTGTTGGTCGTCTTTTGCATTATCGTTAAGGAGTAAAGCGTGGTCTTTTGGTGACTTCATCGTGTTAGTCCACATGTCGTAGCTGAACTCCAAATGGCGGCGTATTTCCTCTCCCGTCATACGGAGTACAAACATGAGGTTTTCAAAACGGTAGAGTTTGAACATATCGGCCATCTTAACTTCGCCAGCCTTGATTGTCGTATTGAAGGCCAATGGGGCTGTAAACGAGATTTCAGCTTTCGATATCTGAAGTTGCAACGCGTGAATTAGGTCTGTAAAAGCCGAATTGCCAAAGAAACTCTCACTGGTGTAGACGGCATTCTTGAACTCGCCAACCCTCTGAGCTACATAATTTTTAATCTTTTGGATATCCTTGTCAAAGTGTTGCATCATCTGCTGGTCTATCTCTTCGTCGAGTACACTCACAATATTCCCCTTAATCTCTTTCTTAGTAAGTTTTCCTTTTTTATAGGTCAACGTAATTTCTGCTTCTGCTACATTCTTAACAAAGCAACTGGGGTCGATGCACAACACTTGTTGACCTTCGCAATTGGTAATCCATTCGTTGTGTACTTGATGGTCGTGTCCGAAGAAGATAATGTCGAAACCCGGTACCTCCTTGGCTACAGCCTCTGTGGCATCCTCGTCATATTCGTCGGTCTTGATGCCGCCATTCAGTCCAGAGTGGAACAGTCCAAAAATCAGGTCGGGCTTCTCGTGTTCCTTGATGTATTTTACCCATTTTCGGGCACAGGCTGTCATCTCCTCGAACTCCATACCTTTCCAAATCTGCTGGTTCAGCCAACAGGGAATGGCTGGGGTCAGCATGCCAATTACACATATTTTTACGCCATCCTTCATGTGGACGGAGTAGGGCTTCAGTCCATCGTAGATGTGCGAAGGCGTTGCTTCGCCATTCTTGAAACCTTCTTTCACAATGTTGGCACCTAGTAGTGGACAACGTACCTCGCGAATCCATTTGTCGTACACCTGATGACCAGGCTCGATGTCATGATTGCCAACGGTCTCTGCATCATATTTCATGTAGTTGATGACACTGGCTGCTAAATTCTCGTCCTCAGGCATTACAAAATTACTCCAATAAGCACAAGGTTGTCCTTGCAGAATATCGCCATTGTCTATCAATAATAGGTTTTGACCATATTTTTTACGTTCCTTATTTATATATGTGTTGGCACGTACCAGCGAACCTTTTAGAGGCTTACCCTCAGTAAAGTCCCAAGGAAAGAAGTAACCATGTACATCACTTGTCTCTATTACCTTTAACTTAACAGTCTTGTTGCCTTTGGGAGTGCCCATAACACTCAGGACTCCCATCATCATAATAGCTGTAATCACAAATTTCTTCATCGCCGTTACTTATTTTTTGCAAAGATACGAAATTTCTCTATATATTCAATGCTAAACTCTAAACTTTTTCGTATCTTTGCACAAAAATTACGAAGAGATGGATATCAAACAAGCAGAATTCTCGCTTTCAGCTCCAGTGGTCAGTATGTGTCCTAAGGATACCAAGCCTGAGTATGCCTTTATAGGTCGCTCAAACGTGGGAAAGTCGAGCCTTATCAATATGCTTACTAATAACAAGCGTCTGGCCAAAACCTCAGCAACACCTGGCAAGACGCTGCTCATCAACCATTTCATCATCAATCGCGAGTGGTACCTCGTCGACTTGCCTGGTTATGGCTATGCCAAGCGTTCGAAGAAGGAAGTGGAGAAGTTGGATCAAATGATTCGTGGCTATATCTTGCAACGTGAACAACTGGTAAATGTTTTTGTTTTGGTTGATATCCGACTGGAACCTCAGAAGATTGACCTTGATTTTATCGAATGGTTAGGTGTGTCCTCGGTTCCTTTTGCCATCGTGTTTACCAAGGCCGATAAACTGACACCCAACAAGGCCCGTCAGGCCACGGAGGCCTACAAGAAGAAGCTTTCTGAGACATGGGAGGAATTGCCCCCTATGTTTCTCACTTCAGCAGAAAAGAAAGAAGGCCGTGATGATGTGCTCAACTATATCGAGCAGATAAACAAGGAGCTTGCTAATGGCTAAAGAGAATCCATATCTAGACGTTCAGAATCTGACAAAGTCGTTTGGTGCTTTGGTTCTTTTTCGCGACCTCTGTTTTTCTATAGCTGAAGGCCAGAAAGTTGGCCTGATAGCGAAGAATGGTACAGGCAAGTCAACGCTTCTTTCCATACTTTCGGGTAAAGAGGGTTATGACTCTGGCAGCATTGTTTTTCGCAGAGACTTGAAGGTCGGTATGCTAGAGCAGTCACCCGCGTTCGATCCTGATGAGTCTGTTCTCGACGCCTGTTTCAATCATCAGGGCGAGGATGAGAAAGTGTTAAAGGCCAAACAGGTGCTGACTCAATTGAAAATACGCGACTTGAATCAGCGTATGGGTGAGCTAAGCGGTGGTCAGCAGAAGCGTGTAGCGTTAGCTAACGTGCTTTTGACAGAGCCCGACCTATTGATACTTGATGAGCCAACGAACCATCTAGATTTGGAAATGATAGAATGGTTGGAAGGCTATTTAGCTCGTGGCAATAAAACGTTGCTGATGGTAACGCATGACCGTTTCTTTCTAGATCGCGTATGTACTGTCATCCTTGAATTGGACGATCAGACCATTTATACCTATCGTGGTAATTACGCCTATTATTTAGAGAAACGCCAAGAACGTATAGATAATCGCCGGGCTGAGGTGGCCCGTGCCAACAACCTCTATCGTACAGAGTTGGAGTGGATGCGGCGAATGCCTCAGGCACGTGGTCATAAGGCACGCTATCGTGAAGAGGCCTTTTATGAACTTGAAAAGGTGGCCAAGCAACGCCTAGAAGAACGACAGCTTCGTCTCAAGGCATCCAACGTTTATATTGGCTCAAAGATTTTTGAGTGTCAGTATATCTCGAAGAAATTCGATGATATTGTCATACTCAAAGATTTCTACTATAACTTCTCGCGTTTTGAGAAAATGGGTATTGTGGGCAATAACGGAACGGGGAAGTCAACTTTCATAAAGATGCTCCTTGGGCGGGTGCCAGTTGATGACGGACGAATCGTAATTGGTGAAACTGTGAAGTTCGGCTATTTCTC
The DNA here is from genome assembly GCA_902762565.1 of uncultured Prevotellaceae bacterium. GTDB lineage: Bacteria > Bacteroidota > Bacteroidia > Bacteroidales > Bacteroidaceae > Prevotella. The sequence continues at coordinate 32,885 of CACWOS010000002.1, read as the reverse complement.
GCAAGAAGGCTTGCAATTTGATGAGAATCAAAAAGTTATAGACATTATAACGGCTATTGCAGACTATGTAGATATGGGCGGTGGACGCAAGCTCAGTGCCTCTCAATTACTGCAATATTTCCTGTTTACACCGGAACAGCAATACAATTACGTTTATAAACTTTCTGGCGGTGAGCGGCGTAAGCTATATCTCTGTACCGTGTTGATGCAGAATCCCAACTTCCTCGTGCTCGACGAGCCAACTAACGATCTTGACATCGTGACACTGCAAATACTTGAAGAATACTTGCAGGACTTTCCTGGTTGTGTCATTGTTGTATCTCACGACCGTTACTTTATGGATAAGGTAGTCGACCATCTATTGGTGTTCAAAGGTCATGGCGAGATCAAGGATTTCCCAGGCAACTATACTCAGTATCGGGAATGGGCTGCAATGGAGGGTAATAAGCCTTGTCAGCCTAGCTCGAATAGTCAAGCTACTCCTCCTTCAAAGTCCAGTTACCGCCACGACGACCGTCGTCGCCTTTCGTACAAGGAGAAACGAGAATTGGAACAATTGGAGAAGGACATTGCAGCCCTTGAGGATGAGAAAAAACATATTGAAGATGCTCTTTGTGGAGGTACTACCTCTGTTGACGAGATTACGGCTATGAGCAAGCGACTGCCCATATTGAATGATGAGCTTGATGAGAAATCGATGCGTTGGCTGGAACTGTCAGATGTTGAAAATTGAAAGTTGAATGATACAGACACAATATCCATCACAATTATTGGAACGAGCCGTGCAAGAGTTTGCTAAGTTGCCTGGCGTAGGACGTAAGACTGCCCTGCGACTGGTTTTACATCTGTTGCGCCAGGATGCTGAAGACGTAGAAAAACTGACACAAGCCATTCTACAAATGAAACACGAGGTGAAGCGTTGTAGTGTCTGCCATAATATTAGCGACAGCGAGACATGTCCTATCTGCAGTGATCCACATCGTGACGCATCGACAGTTTGCGTGGTCGAAAATATTCAGGATGTGATGGCTGTAGAGAATACGCAGCAGTTTACGGGCCTTTATCATGTTTTGGGTGGTGTCATATCACCTATGGACGGTATTGGTCCCAGCGACCTCGAAATTGAATCTCTGGTAGCTCGCGTGCGCGAGGGTGATATTAAAGAGGTGATTCTAGCTCTTAGTTCTACGATGGAAGGTGATACTACGGGCTTTTATATTTTCCGCAAGCTGGCTCCCTTCAATGATGTTAAGATTAGCATAATTGCACGCGGCATCAGCGTGGGCGATGAATTAGAGTATACTGACGAGGTAACGCTGGGACGCTCGATTCTGAACCGCACGCCGTTTAGTGGTACAAACGTGCCAAAATGAGAATATATAATAGATAAGATATGAATCCAGAGACAATACAATTTATAGTGACCTACATGATGGTGCTGCTGACGCTAGCTTGCGCCTACCTAGGTTTGCGCCTTGTCAAGCAGGATTGGAAGCTCCGTCTTGCACTCATCATCGTGCCGCTGTTGGCCAATGGCGTGTTCTATGCCGTCTATCGTACCACCCATTTCTTCTATCTAGGTGTTATCTTGTTACTCTGCATCCCCTTTGTATGGCCCAGAAAATCAGTGTAGTCATCGTTAGCTATAACGTCTGCCAGTTGCTTGACGAATGTTTGCAGAGTGTAGAGCGGGCTCTCGAGGGTATCGAGGGCGATATTTGGGTGGTTGATAATAAGTCGACTGATAATACGGTGGATACCTTACGCTCCAAGCATCCGCATGTTCACTTCATTGCCAATCATCAGAACGTTGGTTTTGCTCGTGCCAATAATCAGGCCATTCGCAAGTCGTCATCGGAATACGTTTTGTTGCTCAATCCCGACACGGTGGTCTACGAACCAACTATCAAGGGTTGTCTTGACTTCATGGAGGCTCATTCCGAAGTGGGTGGGGCAGGTGTGCGCATGTTGAATCGTGAGGGAAATCCGGCTCCTGAGTCGCGCAGAGCCATCCCGACGCCTTGGGTATCGATGCTTAAGATGCTGGGCTTCACGCATCGCTATTATATGAGCAATCTGCCCTGGGACAAGCCTGGAAAGATTGAGGTGGTCAGCGGAGCTTACTGCATGTTGCGCAGGAAGGCTCTCGATCAGGTAGGACTGCTAGACGAAGACTTCTTTATGTATGGCGAGGACATCGACCTCTCGTTTCGGTTGCTGAAGGGAGGCTGGCAGAATTGGTATCTGCCTTTCGATATTATCCACTATAAGGGTGAATCAACCGAGAAAACCAGTTTCCGTTATGTTCATGTGTTCTATCAAGCCATGCTCATATTCTTCCGCAAGCATTATGGTCATCTCAGCGTGTTGCTCTCATTGCCTATCAAGACAGCTATCTATTTTCGTGCCTTCGTGGCACTAATGCAGATGATGACACAGCGGCTAAGTAATTTCCTCCATCCTCAAAACGATATCAAAGCATGAAAGCAGAATCATCCGTCAACGTCACGTTACGTGCCATTGAACCCGAAGACCTCGACCTGCTTTATCAGATTGAGAACGACCAGCAATTATGGCATGTAGGTGCTACCAATGTGCCTTATTCCCGTTATACGCTTCATGACTATATTGCCACCTCAAGTGATGATATTTATGCTGACCGTCAGGTGCGATTGATTATTGAGAATGCCGAACATGAAACAGTTGGCATCTGTGACATTGTGCGTTTCGATCCCCAACATTTGCGAGCTGAGGCAGGCATCGTTATCATGAACCCTTACCGCCAACAAGGATATGCTAAGGCTGCTCTTCGTCAGTTGGCTTATTATGCTCTCAACATCCTGCACCTGCATCAACTATATGCAGTAATTGCATCTGATAATGAAGCAGCGCTATGTCTGTTTCGTCATGCGGGTTTTGAACACGAGACTCAGCTACGCGACTGGCTTTTTGACGGTCATAATTACACAGATGCTGTGCTAATGCAAAGAATTTTATAAAATTTCTGCGAAAAAGTTTTGAGAATTCGAAAATTCTATGTACCTTTGCACCCGCAAATCGGCAAGAGAGTCGTTATATAAGTAAATTTCTTGGATTGGTGCGTTAGTTCAGTTGGTTAGAATGCCTGCCTGTCACGCAGGAGGTCACGAGTTCGAGTCTCGTACGCACCGCTTCCCTTTTTTCGTCGTGATGACGTATTGAAAATCATTTTTTAGATTTGTTAGTATTTTGGTGCGTTAGTTCAGTTGGTTAGAATGCCTGCCTGTCACGCAGGAGGTCACGAGTTCGAGTCTCGTACGCACCGCTTCCGCAAGACTTTTTAAAGGTGTTGCGGATTTTTTTTGCAAATAAATCTTTATTTATTTTTATTTCTCTCTCCTTTTTTGTACTTTTGCATGACATTTGGGAAAATAATCTTTCAATCGAATAATAAAATGAAGCAAACTATTCTTGTTACAGGTGGCACAGGCTTTATTGGAAGCCATACTACCGTTGAGCTACAACAGGCTGGCTATGAGGTCGTCATCATCGACAATCTCTCTAATTCGAATATCAATGTCTTGGATGGTATTGAGAAGATTACAGGCATCCGTCCTGCCTTCGAGCAGGTGGACTGCTGTGATATGCCTGCATTGGAGAACGTGTTTAAGAAGTACCCTAAGATTGAGGGTATCATCCATTTCGCAGCCTCTAAGGCCGTTGGTGAGAGTGTCGAGAAGCCTCTGATGTACTATCGCAACAATTTGATGTCGCTCGTCAACCTTTTGGAGCTTATGCCTCGTTACGATGTCAAAGGCATCATCTTCTCCAGTTCCTGCACCGTTTACGGTCAGCCTTCACAAGAGAATCTTCCTGTAACTGAGAATGCTCCCATCCAAAAAGCCATGTCGCCTTATGGCAACACCAAACAGATTAACGAGGAGATTATTCAAGACTACATCCACTCAGGTGCTCCCATCAAGTCTATTATCCTGCGCTACTTCAACCCCATTGGCGCACATCCCACGGCTCTCATTGGCGAACTTCCTAACGGCGTGCCCATGAACCTCATTCCCTTCGTTACCCAGACCGCTATGGGTATTCGTGAGCAGCTGAAGATCTTTGGTCACGACTACAATACGCCCGACAAAACCTGCATCCGCGACTACATCTACGTGGTCGATCTGGCCAAGGCTCATGTCAAGGCTATGGAGCGCGTGCTCGACAAGCCTGAAACAGATGCCGTTGAGGTGTTTAATATCGGCACAGGTCGTGGACTTTCCACTCTTGAGGTTGTCGAAGGTTTCGAAAGAGCTACTGGTGTTAAAGTTAACTGGACCTACGCACCGCGTCGCGAGGGCGATATCGAGCAAGTTTGGGGCAATGTCGACAAAGCAAACAAAGTCCTGGGCTGGAAGGCCGAAACGCCTACCGACGAAGTTCTGAAGTCTGCCTGGAAGTGGCAGCAGAAATTACGTGAAGATGGTATTCAGTAACTAAAATGCAACGGCAGGCTTCCGAATGAGAATCCTGCCGTTATTGTATCCTTAAAAATGGCGTAAAAAAGGGTTAGCTAAAGCCTATATGAGCCCGTCGTCTTATTTAAAATCACAAAAATGGGTGGAGGAGGTGGAGGTGATTTCTATATAGCGCGAAAAATAAATGCTAAATCCAATTTTATTTTTATAAAGTGATTTATGCATTTATTTTTTATAAAACCATGAAAACACCTCCACCTCCTCCACCCATTTTAACGAAATCTCCGTCTCTTCCGACCATCTGTGCCGCCCGAAAGCACCGCAGCCCCCGTCCGATTCCTTCGTGCGAGGGCTGTGCTACGTATCGCACGCCGGTCCCGATAGCTTCGGACATGGTGCCTAGTACGTAGCAGACATCTACACGGTCATTCCTTGTTTCCTAATATATTATTATAGAATAATTTGCGAAATTCAGACTTTTTATTTAATTTTGCAAGCAAATTGATCAAATGAAAATGAAAAAATGAAAGAAACTCCGATTAAGAAAGAAATAGTGGATGGATTGATAGCCGAATTGGGCATCAAGGACTTTGCGAAGGCTACCATCCGTGAAGTGAAACAGGTGGCTGCCCGTGCCGAGAAAGAGAGTGGGGTAGAGTTTATCAAGATGGAGATGGGTATCCCCGGACTACCTGCTGCTCAGGTGGGTGTTAATGCTCAGATTAAGGCGTTGCAGGATGGCATTGCCCACTCATATCCAGATATTCAAGGCTTGCCCGCACTGAAGCAGGAGGCATCGCGCTTTGTCAAAGCATTCATTGGCTTGGACGTCGACCCTGTGGGCTGCGTTCCCGTGTGTGGTTCAATGCAGGGCACGTTTGCTTCTTTCCTGACTTGTTCGCAGGCGCAGAAGGGCAAGGATACCGTGCTGTTCATCGATCCAGGTTTCCCTGTGCAAAAGATGCAGTTGCAGGTGATGGGCGTGAAGTACGAGACATTTGACGTCTATGACTATCGTGGCGTGAAGCTGGCTCCCAAGTTGGAGAGTTATTTGGAGAAGGGCAACATCTGTGCCATTGTCTATTCGAATCCGAATAATCCATCGTGGGTTTGCCTGAATGAAGATGAGCTGAAAAGCATTGGCGAACTGGCTACCAAGTATGATGTCATCGTGATGGAGGATCTAGCTTATTTCGCAATGGACTTCCGTAAGAACCTAAGCGTACCCTTTGAGGCACCTTATCAGCCTTCGGTAGGACGCTATACGGATAACTTTATGCTACTCATCTCTGGTTCGAAGGCGTTTAGCTATGCCGGTGAGCGTATCGGTGTAACCTGCATATCAAACAAGTTGTTCCACCGCCATTATACGGATCTTGCCCAGCGCTACGAGGGACTGCCATTCGGCTTGGTCTTCTCGACGCGTATGCTGTATGCGCTGTCGTCTGGCACGAGCCATTCAGCCCAGTATGCTATGGCTGCTATGCTGAAGGCAGCTTCTGATGGTGAGTATGATTTCCGTAAGGAGGTCAGTGTCTATGGCGAGCGAGCTCATAAGCTGAAGGAGATATTCTGCCGTCACGGTTTCCATATCGTCTACGACAAGGATCTTGACGAACCGGTTGCTGATGGTTTCTATTTCACAATTGGCTACAAGCAGATGACCAGTGGTGAACTTGCTCGTGAACTGATGTATTACGGTGTCTCGGCCATCTGTCTGATTACGACGGGCTCGCATCAGGAAGGACTTCGTGTCTGCACCTCGTTCATTGAAGATCATCAGTATGCGCAATTGGAAGAGCGCATGATGTTGTTTGAGGAGAACAATTGAAGTGAATAGTGAAGAATAAAACAGGGAAAAGGGAATCGCCGTGTGGTGATTCCCTTTCCTTGTTTGTTTGGAATAAGTGTTTTTGTTTGTTCTCTTAGGCCTGGGGCTCAGGAATTACTGAAACATAACTCTTGTCACGCTTGCCCTTGTGGAACTCTACAGTTCCGTCAACAAGTGCATACAGAGTGTCATCCTTACCCATAGCAACGTTGTTGCCTGCGTTGTGCTTAGAACCACGCTGACGAACGATGATGTTGCCTGCCACTACTTTCTGACCGCCAAAAATCTTAATGCCGAGTCGCTGAGCTGCACTCTCGCGGCCGTTCTTAGAACTACCTACACCTTTCTTATGTGCCATAATGTTGTTCTCCTTTTGTTTTAAGCGATTACTGATTTAACTTCTACCTGGGTGTACTGCTGACGGTGACCGTTCTTCTTGCGAGAGTCCTTACGACGCTTCATCTTGAACACGATAACCTTCTCACCCTTTACCAGTGGGTTGATAACCTCACATACTACCTTGGCACCACTTACGGTGGGTGCACCTACCTGTACTGAACCGTCATTGTCGACAAGCAGTACCTTGTCGAATTCAACAGTTTTACCAGCCTCCACATCTTTCATGTGGTTAACGAAGAGCTTCTTGCCCTCCTCAGCCTTGAACTGCTGACCGTTGATTTCTACAATTGCGTACATTGTTTATTATTAATTGTTTAACGGGTTTTTCCGCATGGCGCGCAACCTCGTGCTGCGACTTTCTTGAGCCACCACGGACTAAATCGGGCGCAAAGGTACGAATTTTTTTGAAGGTAGAAGTTTATTATTTGATATTTATGACATGAATTATAAAAGATTAACAATTAAGGATTGCATAATCATATACTTCAAACTATATTTTTACAGCATTAAACAAAAAATAATAAAGTGGTGACCCTCACAGGCAACCACTCTATATCTTCAATAGGTATTAGTCCTTTTTAAGGTAAAAAGATTGTTTTCAGGATAACATTGGCAAAGGTACAACTTTTTTTCGTTCTGTGCAAACATTTGAGCAACTTTTTCTGAAAAAAAATGCTGTGTGGGAGCACAATGCTTGTTTTACTTTAAGAAAGGACTAATTTTATGTATCTTTTTGTTAATTTCTAGCGTTTGTCGATGAAAATGCAGTCTTTGTATTTCTCTCGAGGGAATTTGAAGATTTCTTCGGAAATGCTACCAGTCTTAAAATTACTGATTTTTATGGTGACATGGAAGATGCCAAACTTGATGCGTACGCTTATAGGGTAATGGGTGCGTTTGTCAAGTAAAGCGCGTATTTCTTTAATGCCTTTTGCCCCGTCTTTCAGTTTCAAAGTGATGAGATAGCCTTTTTTGTCGTCTTTGATACTGTAACGGTAGTTTTCAGGATAGAATTTGAATTTTGTAGCGTATTTGTCGCGTTCATCATCGTGGGCATCATAGATAGTCACCGTATTCTTTTTGCGTTCAAAACGATAGTAAGTTACGTTGTCGTTCCATGCAATGTATTTCTCATCGGCAAACTTACTCATCTTACCCATTGTCCAGATAGTGCCTTTTGTCTTATATATACCGATAATATTGACTGAATAGGTGAGTTGTGAGCCTTTTGGATCATATACCATATTGTAGGCCTCATTGAATAAACGTCGTGCCTGCTGCTCGTTAGGAGTCAACTTGCCTTGGGCGCTCATTGTTACGAGGGCTCCCATCATACAAAAAAATAGCGTAAAAAGTTTCTTCATGTGTTTTTTAGAATTCTACGATGACCTTGCCATTGATTTGTCGTCCTGTCAGATAATTTGGAACGGCATACTGGTGGTTGGTAACATCGGTTACCCAATAATATGAATTGACATTCGATATGCCAAAGATGTTTAGTCCGTCAATCCCCAACCATACACGAGGGTGCCGGAAAGTGGGCTGTTGCTTGGGTTCGCCTACTAATAGATAGCTCATGCCAATGTCGGCACGCTTGTAGGCAGGGGCACGGAATTGCTGATACTCTAGTCCGCGGTGTGGAGCGCCAAAAGGCAGTCCGTCGGCATAGGCTAGTTTAAGTGTCATCTTCCATCGTTCGGTGCCTGGAAAGTAGTCGGTAAAGTGGAAATTGATGCCCCAGCGTTGGTCGGTAGGCATTGGGACATTTTGGCCGTTGATGCGCTGACGTGTGGACATCAGCGAGAAGGTGAGCCATGAGTCGGTGCCAGGCACGAACTCACCATACAGCTTTAAATCGAGCCCTGCAGCATACCCACTTGCACAGTTCTTGCCATAATATATTACCTTCATATTCTGCACGTTATAAGGTACTAGGTTATCCATTGCTTTATAGTAGGCTTCGGCAGTAAACCGGAAGGGACGCTCGGCCATGTTGAAGCGATAATCCAAGGCACCCACGACGTGTAGGGAGCGTTGGCTGCGTATTTTCTGGTTCAGCGTGACGACAGTCTGACCGCTCACGGTCGACGTGTCGCGCAGTTCCTTGTAAAATGGCGTCTGATAGTACAGACCTGTGCTCAGGCGTAGCGTCAGATTCTCATTCCACGAAGGGATGGCAGCCAACGAGACTCGTGGCGACACCACCGTTTCGCGGTTGTAGCTCCAGTTTGACAGGCGTACACCGTAGTTTAGAGTCATGTGCCAAGCACGTTCATGTCCTTGTTCATCAGTATGCTTGCCCAGCTGGAATCGGTAGGTGTCTTGGATGTATGCCTCGATGCGCTTTGACTTCAGTTCATTTTGTGATACCAGTGAGTAAATCAGATCCAAACGATTAGCCGAGTGGGGGATGTTATAGCCACTTGAGTCGCGCATCTCGTATTCACGCGAGTTCTCTTTGATACGTTCCCATTTAAAGGTGGCGCCTGCCTCTACGTCGTGATGACCAGCCCTGTGGTTCGTCATCAGTTTTACGCTTTGTACGTCGGCAGTCAGATAGTTGCGGGCGTGCTCCATATAACTGCCTACGCCCAGCTGTTCCTGAGTCTGTGTGTCGTCGAGCCAATACTGTCCCATGATATCGAAGGTCTCCTGTTCCTTGGTGTGGAAGGCTGATGCTAACAGCTTGATGCTGGTAGTGGGCTTCAAGTGACGGGTAATGGATATGGTGCCAAATAGTGTACGAAATACATCACGCTCCTGTCCGTCAAAGTAGACCTTAAAGTTCTTCACGTTCTGCATCGTGCCAAACGATGTCTCTCGGTCAGTGGGCTTGAAGTTGTAGTGGTTCTCTGATATGTTACCAATCATGTTCATACTCCAGCGCTCGTTGGGCTGCCATGTAATGTACGTCTGATAGTCAAGGAAGTTTGGACGGTATTCACCTTTGGTCTCAAGCGAACCTAGCAAGTAACGATTAGTTTTATAGCGAATGCCGTGACTCATGGTGAATATGGCTGTAGGTTGTTGTCCATTAGCGGCCAACTTCTTCTTGCTGGCATAGCCAATATAAGCACTACCACCTAAGAGTGATGCCTGCAAGTTAGCCTCCAGATGGGGGGGCTTTCGGTATTGAATATCGAGGGCAGACGACATCTTGTCGCCGTATTTAGCCTCAAAGCCACCACTAGAGAATCCAATTTTCTCTACCATATCCGAATTGATAATGGATAGACCTTCTTGTTGTCCGCTACGGATGAGTAACGGGCGATATACTTCTACATTATTTATATATACAGAGTTCTCGTCGAATGAACCACCACGAACATTATATTGCGAAGACAATTCGTTGTGAGTCGATACACCCGCCTGCTGTTGTACGAGTTCCTCAACGGCATTACCTGTTGTCGAGGGTATCTGCCGCAAGTTCTTGGTATCCAGTTGCTCCGTTGCTGTCACTTGTCTGCGACGTTCAGTTACCACCAATTCGTCTAGAGCCTTCATGGGGTAGAGTGTAACTACCAGTCGCTGGTTGCCTTTAGGCTTGCGAAGCACGCGCTGACGCGTCTGGTATCCTACCATCGAGAACTTTACCACTACCGAGTCGGCCGATTGCAGTTTCAGCGAGTAATCACCCTGCAGGTTGGCCATTGTTACGGCACCCTGTTCCAAACATGACACCGTAGCCAACTCTATTGCCTTGCCGTTTTCGTCAACGATACGACCGCTGAGAGTAAACTGCTGGGCTGACACCTGAATGGCAGTCAACAGTAACAATAATGATATAATTTTTCTAAACGTCATCGTTACTAATAACGCTTCTCGAGGTATTTTTATTGTGTTTGTTGGGGAATTTTGAGCGGAATACGGGACTCGAACCCGCGACCCTCGGCTTGGGAAGCCAATGCTCTACCAACTGAGCTAATTCCGCAATTTTAAAAAATAGAGCCAGGTGTTCTCACGAATACCTAGCTCAAACGAAAAAATCTATCAGAGAGCCGATAGCCGGACTCGAACCGGCGACCCACGCATTACGAATGCGTTGCTCTACCAACTGAGCCATATCGGCAACATTTCACAGATCACTTTGCTTCTCTTTTTTTGAAAAGCGAGTGCAAAGGTACATAAAAAATCCGAAACCACAAAATATTTTTGCCTTAAAGTTTCGATTTTAGGTATTTTCCTGTAATGCTACACTCATTCTTCACGATTTCCTCGGGCGTTCCGCATGCTACGAGTTCACCACCACGGTCACCTCCGTCTGGTCCAATGTCGATAATGTAGTCGGCCATCTTGATAATTTCCATATTATGCTCGATGATGAGGATAGTATGTCCGCGTTCTATCAGCGCATTGAAGGCTTGTAGCAGGCGTTCTATATCATGGAAGTGCAGTCCTGTGGTAGGCTCATCAAAGATGAATAGCGTAGGCTCTTGTTTCTCTTGTCCGATGTAGTATGCCAGTTTCACGCGCTGGTTCTCACCGCCCGACAGCGTACTTGAATTCTGGCCTAGCTTGATATAACCGAGACCAACGTCTTCCAATGTTTTCAGTCGTTTTACAATTGTTTGTGCTTTCTTGTCGGTGCTAAAAAACAGAATGGCCTCAGTAATTGTCATATTCAGTACATCGTCAATGTTTTTACCGTTGTAGCGTACATCTAGGATGTCGTGCTTGAAGCGGTGACCGTGACAGGCCTCGCACTCCAATACTAAGTCAGCCATAAACTGCATCTCTACCGTAATCACGCCAGCACCCTTACACTCATCGCAACGGCCTCCGTCGGCATTAAACGAGAAATATTGGCTTGTAAATCCCATCTGTTTCGATAAAGGCTGGTCAGCAAAAAGGTCGCGAATGGCATCGTAAGCTTTCACGTAGGTGGCAGGATTGGATCGCGTCGATTTCCCGATAGGATTTTGGTCTACCATCTCTATGTGTTTCAGAGCCAGATAATCGCCCGCAAGTCCCATATATTCCCCTGGTGCATCGCAAACCTCGCCTAGATGACGTTTGAGTGCCGGATAGAGAATACCTTTAACAAGACTGGACTTACCAGAGCCCGATACGCCAGTTACTACTGTCATCACATTAAGTGGGATATCGACGTCGATGCCTTTCAAATTATTCATTCGAGCGCCCTTGATGGTCATCTTACGATTCCAAGGACGGCGTGACAGGGGCACGGGTATCTCGTCCTGATGGTTTAAGAAGCGGAGAGTATAGCTTTTACCACATGGGAAACCATTAGGCACTGTGGCAGATCCTTCATATACAATTTCGCCTCCTAATCTGCCTGCATCGGGACCTACGTCGATGAGGTGGTCGGCAGCACGGATAATATCCTCATCGTGTTCGACGATGACTACCGTATTGCCAATGTCGCGTAACTCTTTCAGTACTTTGATGAGTCGGTCGGTATCACGTGAATGTAAGCCAATGCTTGGTTCGTCCAAGATATATAGAGAGCCCACCAGTGACGAACCGAGAGCGGTGGTCAGATTGATACGTTGACTCTCGCCGCCCGACAGTGAGTTCGACATGCGGTTAAGCGTTAAGTAGCCCAGCCCCACATTGAGCAAGAACTGCAGGCGTGAGTTGATTTCCGTTAACAACCGACGCCCTATCTGTTGTTCCTGTTCAGTCAATTCTAAAAGGTCGAACCATTCCTTCAACCGACTAATAGGCATCTGTACGAGGTCAGTAATCGAGCGCCCACCAATCTTAACGTAATCGGCTTCGGGCTTTAGGCGAGTGCCGTGACACTTCGGACAGGTGGTTTTACCACGATAGCGTGCCAACATCACACGATATTGAATCTTATACTGGTTCTCCCTCAACATTTCGAAGAAGGCGTCAATAGATACCCGTTCTTCCTTGGGACGCTTCTTGTCGCTGGGCAATCCGTGCCATAACATATCTTTCTGGCGTTGTGTCAACGACATATAAGGTTCGAAGATTGGGAAATCATCGAGGGCAGCCCGTCGGCAGAACTCGTCCTTCCACATGCCCATCTTTTCACCATGCCAGCACACCACACAACCGTCGTAAACTGACAACGTCGTATTCGGTATTACCAAATGCTCGTCAATGCCGATAATTTTACCAAATCCCTGACATTCTGGACAAGCACCCGCAGGTGAGTTAAACGAGAACATTTGGTCGGAAGGTTCCTCGAAAGTCATACCATCGGCTTCAAAGTGCATCGAGAAGTCATAGCAGATGCCAGAAGGTTGGAACATCAGACGTAGCTCACCGTGTCCTTCGTAAAAGGCTGTTTCGGCAGAGTCTACCAGTCGGGATATGGCATCTTTAGCATCGTCAACTGTTAAGCGGTCGATGACGAGATAGAGGTCTTTTGGTTCTAGATTTTCTAGATGTTCTAGATTTTCTAGATAGTCGTCTATTCTCGTGATGTCGTTGCCCACCGACATGCGCGCATAACCGTTCTGTACATACATCTGCAACTGGCGTTCAAGTGTACGACCTTCTACAGGACGGATTGGCGCCATGACCACAAAGCGTGTACCTGGTTGATATTGTCGGGTACAAGCTATGATATCCTCCGTTGAGTGCTTCTTGACCTCTTGACCACTGATGGGTGAATAGGTTCGTCCGATGCGGGCAAACAACAGTCGTAGGTATTCGTAGATTTCTGTCGTTGTACCTACAGTCGATCGTGGATTGCGCGATATTACTTTCTGTTCGATGGCAATGGCTGGTGGCAAACCTTTAATAAAGTCGCATTCGGGCTTGTTCATACGTCCCAGGAACTGACGCGCATAGCTCGACAGGCTCTCTACGTAGCGGCGCTGTCCTTCGGCATATAGCGTGTCGAATGCCAAGCTTGACTTTCCACTGCCACTCACACCGGCTATTACAACAAGTTTATCCCGGGGAATCTTTACGCTAACATTCTTCAGATTGTTAACCCTCGCGCCTTTTATCTCGATATAATCACTCATCTCTAAATTTATTGATGGTGCAAAGGTACTAAAAAATAATGATGTATTCTTTGGCCGTCTCAGTTTTTTATATTATCTTTGCAAAAAAATTGATAATACAGGTATTTTATGATATTCAAGGAAACTGAGATAGAAGGTGTGTATGTGATTGAGCCACGCGTGTTTAACGATGCCAGAGGCTATTTTTTTGAAGCTTGGAAACGCGATGAGTTTAAGGACCATATAGGCGATGTGGAGTTCATTCAGGACAATGAATCGAAATCGTCGTATGGTGTGTTACGTGGTCTTCACTATCAAAAAGGTGACTTCTCGCAGGCTAAGCTTGTGAGGGTTATTAAGGGCAGAGTGCTTGATGTAGCGGTGGATATTCGAAAAAGCAGTCCTACGTTTGGCAAGCACGTGATGGTGGAACTGAGCGACGAGAACAAGCGTCAGTTCTTTATTCCTAGAGGTTTCGCTCACGGTTTCCTGGTGCTGTCGGAAGAGGCGATATTTACCTACAAGGTTGACAACCCTTATGCACCTCAAGCTGAGGCTGGCATACGGTGGAATGACCCGGAGTTAGGTATCGAATGGCCGATAGACCCGAGCGTCGTGCTGACCAGCGAGAAAGACTTGAAACAACCACTGTTACGTGATGCTCAGGTGTTTGAATAATCAATGAAGATGAATAAATTACAGATTTTAATTATTGTTGTTGTGCTGGCAGGAACTCTTTGGGGTTGCGGCAGTAGCGATAAGCCTCAGAAGGAAAGTCGTGAGGCTAAGGCTTTGTTGCAAGGTACGTGGATGGACCATGAAACAGAAGACCTGCTGTTCCGAATGAAGGGTGATACTGTTTATTATGCAGACTCGACATCGATGCCTGCATATTTTAAGGTTGTTGGTGACACCTTGTATATTGGAACGAATGCCGGCTATTATATTGAAAAGCAGACCGACCACTTGCTGTGGTTTAAGAACCAGAACGGCGAATTGATTAAGTTGGAAAAGGTTGATGAAAATGACCTGCCTGAAACAGTGGAAGCACAACAGGCACCAACGACGATACAGACTTTGACGGAAGTGCTGAAGCGCGATACGGTAGTCATAAAGGACGGTCAGCGTTACCATTGCTACATAGCTATCAATCCTACACATTATAAGGTTGTATACCAAACAGTGAATGAAGATGGACTGAGTGTTGACGAGGTCTTTTACGATAATATTGTGAACATCAGTATCTTTAAGGGCTCTGACCAGATTTTCAAACGTGACCTGCATAAACAAGACTATGCAAAGCAGGTCAAGAGTGCTTTTCTGGAAAAAGCTATTCTGAACGACATGAACTTCAAACAGGTTGATGCACAAGGTTTCCATTTTACAGCATCGTTATGTTTGCCCAATGGCGCCAGTTGTTATCTGGTGGATAATATCATTAGCGAACAAGGGGATATACAATTCAGATTATCAGAATAAATAATAGGATTGTATGAAGGTTGTCATGCTGCAAACGGACATTTGCTGGGCTAAGTCCGACGAAAATGTACGTCACGCCCAACAACTCATGGCCGATGCACCGGATGGCGACCTCTATGTATTGCCTGAAATGTGGAGCACGGGTTTTGCCACCCAACCTGATGGCATTGCTTGTCCGGAATCTGACAATGATGCATTGAGATGGATGCAGCAGACCGCACAGATGCGGCAATGCGCCATTAGTGGTAGCCTGGCTATAAGGGCTGACGACGGAAGCTATCGCAACCGCCACTATTTTGTGAACGGCAGGGCAGGAGAGACCTACTACTATGACAAACATCACCTTTTTTCTTATGGCGGCGAGAATCAGTTCTACACGTCAGGACAACAGCATACCATAGTAAATTATATGGGATTCCGTTTGTTATTGCAAACCTGCTATGATTTGCGCTTTCCCTGTTGGAGCCGCTATGCTGACGGACGTGAATACGATGCCATTATTTGTGTGGCCAACTGGCCTTCGTCCAGACAGTCGGCCTGGCAACTGCTTTTGCGTGCACGTGCCATTGAGAACCAATGTTATATGATTGGTGTAAACCGTGTCGGCGACGACCAGAAATGCCATTATATCGGTGCCAGCGCTGTGATAGACGTCACAGGACATACCTTAGCACAATGCCGACTTGGTGTGCCTCAGGCACTGATGTGCGACATTCGAATGGACGAACTGCAGCGCAGACGCGAAAAATTCCGCGTTCTTGACGATAGGGATTGAACAAAGTGTCCTTTCTGTCGTTAAAAATACACTCTATTAACTTTTTGCGTAAAAAAACAGGAAAATGTTTTTTAGAATAAAAATATTTTCGTATCTTTGCAATCACTATACGAAAATAACAACAATTCTAAAACAATAACTGCTTATGTCACAAATTAATGGACACATTTCCCAGATCATCGGTCCTGTCATCGACGTGTATTTCGATACCAAGGGACTGGATGCGGAAAAAGTGTTGCCTAAGATTCACGAAGCATTGTCAATCCAGCGTCCTAATGGCGACCAGCTCATTGTCGAGGTGCAGCAGCACATCGGCGAAGATACGGTGCGCTGTGTGGCTATGGACAATACCGACGGACTGCAGCGTGGACTGGAGGCCAAGCCATTGGGCACACCTATCGTGATGCCTGCTGGCGAACAAATTAAAGGTCGTATGCTGAACGTGATTGGTCAGCCTATCGACGGTATGAAACAGCTCAATATGGAGGGTGCTTACCCCATCCATCGTGAGGCCCCGAAGTTTGAGGAACTGTCAACCACCAAAGAGGTGCTGGCAACCGGTATCAAGGTCATCGACCTGTTGGAGCCTTATCTGAAGGGTGGTAAGATTGGACTCTTCGGTGGTGCCGGTGTGGGTAAGACGGTGCTCATCATGGAGCTCATCAACAACATCGCCAAGGGCCACAACGGTTTCTCCGTATTCGCTGGAGTAGGAGAGCGCACCCGTGAAGGTAACGACCTCATCCGTGAGATGATAGAGTCGGGCGTTATCCGCTATGGTGAGAAGTTCAAGGAGGCTATGGCCGAGGGTAAGTGGGACCTGAGTCTCGTTGACCCCGAAGAGCTGAAGAAGTCGCAGGCCACCTTGGTCTATGGTCAGATGAACGAGCCCCCCGGTGCACGTGCTTCTGTAGCTTTGTCTGGTCTGACGGTTGCCGAGGGTTTCCGCGATGGTGGCGGTAAGGACGGCGGTGCTGCCGATATTCTGTTCTTCATCGACAACATCTTCCGTTTCACGCAGGCTGGTTCTGAGGTATCCGCTCTGCTGGGCCGTATGCCGTCAGCCGTAGGTTATCAGCCCACGCTGGCTTCTGAGATGGGTACGATGCAAGAGCGTATTACCTCTACCAAATCGGGCTCAATTACCTCAGTACAAGCAGTTTATGTGCCAGCCGATGACTTGACTGACCCTGCACCTGCTACGACGTTCACCCACTTGGATGCTACGACGGTGTTGGATCGTAAGATTGCCGAGCTCGGTATCTATCCCGCCGTTGACCCGCTGGGAAGTACCTCTCGTATTCTCGACCCATTGGTTGTAGGTAAGGCTCACTACGACTGTGCCCAGCGTGTGAAGGAGATTCTGCAGCGCTACAAGGAGTTGCAGGACATCATCGCCATTCTAGGTATGGACGAGCTCTCTGACGAGGACAAGCTCACCGTGAACCGCGCCCGTCGTGTACAGCGTTTCTTGAGCCAGCCGTTCTCAGTGGCCGAACAGTTCACCGGTCTGCCTGGTGTGATGGTTCCTATCGAGGATACTATCAAGGGCTTCAATGCCATTCTTGACGGTGAAGTGGACGACCTGCCCGAGCAGGCATTCCTCAACGTGGGTACTATCGAGGACGCCAAGGAGAAGGCTAAGAAGTTGCTCGAAGCTGCCAAGGGATAAAGCATATACATTATTATATATATAATAGGTATGTTGAAACTCAAGATAGTAACACCAGAAAGAGTCGAGTATGACGGAGAGGTGGAGCAGGTGGTAGTTCCAGGCACGCAAGGCCAGTTCGAGATACTCACCAACCATGCGCCCATCATCTCAACGCTGCAGAAAGGCACGGTGGTGTACGATGGCAACGAGCTCCCGATACAGGGTGGATTCGTTGAGGTGCAGAAGAACGTAGTGTCACTCTGCGTCGAAAAGGCTGAATGATCTACATTGCTGCAGTATGCCTGCTGACGCTGTTGGGTGTAGCTTACGTCAAGCTATACGACGTGGTGAAAGCCAATCAACCCGAGGCACTTCCGAGGTTCTACCTCATCATGACGGTCATTCGCATGATACTGGTGCTCTCGCTGGCAGGCATCTACGCACTACTTGCCGAAGACAGGCAAGACGTCATCCTGTTTGTAGCCATCTATATGGTGATGTACGCAGTGATGATGGTCGTTACACTCTCAATGAGACACTAAGGGAGTTAAGAGTTAAGAATTAAGAGTTAAGAGTTATCGGTTTTGCCGAGTAACAATGAAGAATTAAGAATTATGATTTATATGAAACGACTGCTTTGCATGGCACTCTTGCTGTTGGCAATGACGCCTGCGATGAGGGCAGAAGACTTCTCGGCCAAGGAGGTGGTGCTTGAGCATATCAAGGACTCGCACGAATGGCACGTCACCGACCTCGGTGAGGGGAAGTCGCTTGTCATTCCGCTGCCTGTCATCGTCAAGAGTTCTACGGGTTGGCACGTGTTCTGCTCTTCTCAGTTCGAACACCATGCTGATGCCCAGGGACTGCGCCGTGTGAAAGCCGATGCTCCACAGGACATTCAGAGCTTGGCCATTGCTACAGAAGGAGAGAATGCAGGCAAAATCATGGAGAATGGTGAACCCGTTCTCGACCTGTCAATCACGAAGACGGTGGCCGTGATGTTCATCAACGTCGCTATCCTGCTGTGCTGCATCTTGGGCAGTGCCCGCTGGTATAAGAAGCGTCAGGCTTCCGACCCGGCACCAGGCGGTTTCGTGGGCTTCGTCGAGATGCTGGTGATGTATGTGGTGGATGATATTATCAAGCCGGGTGTAGGAAAGGGATACGAGAAATACGTCCCTTACCTGCTGACGTGCTTCTTCTTCATCTTCACCTGCAACGTGATGGGTCTTATCCCGTTTCCACCGGGCTCAGGTAACGTGACGGGCAACATCGCCGTGACGTTCTTCCTGGCGCTCTGCACGTTCATCATCGTGCAGTTCTCGGGCAACAAGCACTATTGGAAGGATATCTTCTGGCCAGAGGTGCCCACATGGCTGAAGGCGCCCATCCCCATCATTCCTGTGATTGAGTTTGTGGGAATCTTCACCAAGCCCTTTGCACTGATGATCCGTCTTTTTGCCAACATGATGGCTGGTCACGCCATTGCGGTGGCTATTACGTGTATCATCTTCCTCGTTGCCAGTCAGGCCGTAGCCGTACAGCTGTCAATGTCGGCTCTGTCGGTCATCATGAGTGTCTTCATGATGTGTCTGGAGTGCTTGGTATGCTTCATCCAGGCTATGGTGTTTACCATGCTGTCAGCTGTGTTCATCGGACTGGCACGCGTGGAACCGGCACATGAGTAAGAAGTGATAAGTTAATATTGAATAGTGAAATTAAAACATTAATAACTTAAAAAATTAAAACATTATGATTACAGCATTATTAGCAGCAGAAGGTGTTGCAAAGTTGGGCGCCGCAGTTGGCGCAGGTCTCGCAGCTATTGGCGCAGGTATTGGTATCGGTAAGATTGGCGGTCAGGCTATGGACGCTATGGCTCGTCAGCCGGAGGTCATGAACAAGCTGTTCACAAACATGATTGTTGCAGCCGCTCTGATTGAGGGTGTTGCTCTGTTTGCTGCCGTTATCGCATTCCTCTGCATCTAAGCAGTGAGGAGTGAGAAGTGATAAGTGATAAGTGAAAAGTTAAGTCACAGCTTATGGATTTGTTAATTCCGAGTACTGGTCTGTTGTTCTGGATGTCTATCACGTTCCTCGTGGTATTCTTCCTCCTTTGGAAGTTTGGCTTCCCCGTCATCACTGGGATGGTGAAGGAGCGTCAGGCTTTCATTGACGAGTCGCTGAAGAAGGCTCATGAGGCTAACGAACGACTGGCCAACATTCAAAAGGAAGGTGAATCCATTCTGCAGGAAGCACGCGAGAAGCAGGCTCAGATACTGAAGGAGGCTGCTGAGACGCGTGACGCCATCGTGGAACAGGCTCAGACGAAGGCCCGCAGTGAGGGTGCTCGACTCTTGGACGAGGCGAAAGCCGCCATCGAACAGGAGAAGAAGGCCGCCATTGCCGACATCCGTCAGCAGGTGGCCACGCTGAGCGTTCAGATTGCCGAGAAGGTTCTGAAGAAGAACCTGAAGGACGACAAGGCGCAGATGGATTTGATTGACCGTATGCTGGATGATGTTTCTGCAAACTAATTTTCAATTGTCAATTTTCAATTACCAATTGAATTAAGCGTATGGATATAGGAGTAATATCGATGAGATATGCGAGAGCGCTCTTGAAGAGTGCTACGGACCAGAAGCTGGAAGACGCCGTATATCAGGAGATGATGACGGTGGCCCAAAGCTATTTGGACGTACCCGCATTACGCCATACGATAGACAATCCCATGCTTTCGAAGGACAAGAAAGAGACGTTGCTCATTGTTGCTGCTGGTGAGAAACCTTGTCAGCTGACTAAAGCATTCATCGCCCTTGTCTTGAAGGAAGATCGTGAGAACGTGATGCAATTCATGGCTAACTCGTACATCACGCTTTACCGCAAGCAGAAGAACGTCATTCGTGGCAAGCTCACCACCGCTGCCCGTGTCTCTGTGGAAACCGAGCAGAAGATGCGCCAGATGGTGGCCAGCAAGACTAATGGTACTGTTGAGTTTGAGACCGAGGTGAACCCCGACATCATCGGTGGCTTCATTCTCGAATACGACACCTATCGCATGGACGCCAGTGTCAAGTCCAAACTCAACAACATTCTAAACACCTTGAAAAGGTAAAAAAGTAAAAAGGTAAAATAAGAAAACAAATGTCAGATAAGATTAAACCAAGCGAAGTATCCCAAGTGCTGCTCGAACAGCTGAAAGGCATTCAGAATGCCGAACAGTTCGACGAGGTCGGTACCGTGCTCACCGTCAGCGATGGTGTGGCTCGTATCTACGGACTCCGCAATGCCGAGGCCAACGAGTTGCTCGAGTTTGAGAACGGCACGATGGCTATTGTGATGAACTTGGAGGAGGACAACGTCGGTTGCGTGCTTCTGGGTACTACATCAGGCATTAAGGAGGGTATGGTGGTGAAGCGCACCAAGCGTATTGCCTCTATCCGTGTCAACGACAATATGCTGGGCCGCGTCATCAACCCATTGGGACAGGCTGTCGACGGCATGGGCGATATTGACCTGAATAATGCTTTCGAAATGCCACTTGACCGTAAGGCTCCTGGCGTTATCTATCGTCAGCCCGTGAAGGAACCCCTGCAGACGGGTTTGAAGGCTGTCGACTCGATGATTCCCATTGGTCGTGGTCAGCGTGAATTGATTATCGGTGACCGTCAGACGGGTAAGACCGCTATTGCTGTTGACACCATCATCAACCAGAAGAGTTTCTATGAGGCTGGCAAGCCCGTCTATTGTATCTATGTAGCCATCGGTCAGAAGGCCAGTACCGTTGCAACGCTCGTTCAGACGTTGAAGGAGCACGGTGCTATGCCTTACACCATCGTGGTGGCTGCCACCGCTGCCGATCCTGCCGCGATGCAGTACTATGCACCGTTCGCAGGTGCTGCCATCGGCGAGTATTTCCGTGACCGCGGCTTCCCTGCACTGGTCGTTTACGACGACCTGTCAAAGCAGGCTGTGGCTTACCGTGAGGTGTCGCTGATTCTGCGTCGTCCTTCCGGACGTGAGGCTTATCCCGGTGACGTGTTTTACCTGCACTCTCGTCTGTTGGAGCGTGCGGCCAAGATTAACGAACAGCAGGAGGTGGCCGAGCAGATGAACGACCTGCCCGCATGCATGAAGGGTCACGTGAAGGGTGGTGGCTCGCTCACCGCTCTGCCCATCATCGAGACTCAGGCAGGCGACGTGTCGGCATACATCCCCACGAACGTGATCTCCATCACCGACGGTCAGATATTCTTGGAGAGCGACCTCTTCAACCAGGGCTTCCGTCCTGCCATCAACGTTGGTATTTCCGTATCCCGTGTGGGTGGTTCGGCACAGATCAAGTCCATGAAGAAGGTGGCCGGTACCTTGAAGATTGACCAGGCTCAGTATCGTGAACTCGAGGCCTTCTCGAAGTTCTCAAGCGATATGGATGCTGTGACGGCTATGACGCTGGACCGTGGTCGTAAGAACAACCAGCTGCTCATTCAGCCACAGTACAGCCCCATGCCCGTAGGCGAGCAGGTGGCTATCCTGTATTGCGGTGTGCACGGACTGATGCGTGAAGTGCCCATCGACAAGGTGCGTGAATGTCAGAACCAGTTCCTCGACAAGTTGCGTTCATCGGCTCCTGAGGTCATCGAAACGCTGGCCGCTGGTAAGATTGACGATGCTACCACTCAGAAGATTGAGGCTGTGATGGCCGACATCGCAGGAACCTATAAAGCATGATAGCCTATGCCGTCATTAAAAGAGATTAAAGGACGTATTGCTTCAGTCAACTCGACGCGCAAGATTACGAGTGCCATGAAGATGGTGGCTTCGTCGAAGCTGCACCATGCTCAGGTGGCCATTCAGAACATGTTGCCCTACGAGACCATGCTGGAGCACATCCTCAAGTCGTTCTTGGCGGCCGAAGCCGAGGCACAGACTATCTACGATCAGGAGCGCCCTGTGAAGCGTGTCGCCTTGGTGGTGTTCAGCAGTAATTCGTCACTTTGTGGTGGCTTTAATGCCAACGTCATCAAGCTGATGCAGCGCACGGTTGAAGCCTACACCAAAGAGTTAGGCGAGGGTAGTGTCGAGGTCTATCCCGTTGGCCGCAAGGTGGCCGAGAAGGCGCGCAAGCTGGGCTACACCTGCTTTGGCGAGTATGCCTCACTGGTCGACCATCCTCATGTGCAGCCCTGCATTGACATTGCTATGGAGCTGGGTGAGAAGTTTGCCAAGGGCGAAATAGACCGCGTGGAAATCATCTACCATCACTTCAAGAGCGCTGGCTCGCAGGTGCTGACCAACAAACAGTTCCTGCCTATCGACATCGAGAGTGAGTTGGAACGTGACCACGAACGCGACCTGACGTCGAACATTGCCACGAAGAAGGCTCAGGACTACCTGAAGAAGAATCGTCGTCGCAAGAAGGAGGTGAAGGAAGGCGAGGCTGTACCCTTGAACGACAACTTCATCGTCGAGCCCGACATGAACTCCGTGCTTACGCAACTGCTGCCCAAGATGGCCCACCTCATGCTCTATACAGCCCTGCTCGACAGCGTGGCTTCCGAGCATGCCGCCCGTATGGTGGCCATGCAGACCGCTACGGACAATGCCGACGAACTGCTACGCCAGCTGAACCTGCAGTACAACAAGTCGCGTCAGCAGGCCATCACCTCAGAACTGCTTGATATTGTGGGCGGTAGCGTCAACAATTAAGCACTCAGTGGCGAAATACAAATCAAAGAGAGCGGATCTATGCGGGTTCGCTCTTTTTCTCTTTTCACCTTTCGTTGTTTCAATATTTCAAATTTCTTCGCTCCTGGCTCGCACCCCGTCTGCTCCGTGCGGAGGGCCCTTCCGCTACGTGTACGTGGCCTGCGAGCGCCGTGCGCGTCACTCTTGACGTTTCTGCTACAAAATTAATACATCGCCATTGCGGTTCACGAATACTTCGCAAGAAATTATTCATTTTACTGCGATATTATTTGTCTTTCCTGAATAAGTTGACAAAAAACTGTTGCAGTTGTTGATTTCATCGACAACTACTGGCGCTCGGCATAGTTGATGCAAGCATCACTTTGCTCTCGCTGTTGCAGTTGTTGCAGTGTTGCAGTTCCCTAAAGGCTATTCCCATACCATAAAAATACTTCTATATTTATATATATAAATATAGAGTTAATTTTTGACTTTCTCATAACCTATTTTGGAACTGCAACACTGCAACAACTGCAACACTCAAAGTGGAAAGACTGTTCGGGAAAAAAAGTGCATGAAATATTTGGTACTTTCATTTTTATTTTGTATCTTTGCAGAGTATATAAAATGCTTCGAACCAAGTAATTAACAAAAAACAATATGAAGAAACTATTACTATTACTCTTTGTGTGTGTCACGGCACTGAACGTGTCCGCACGGTCGACTGAAGAGACAACGACCCTCGTGCTTAGTCTGACGGACGGCACGGAGTATCGCTTCGATATTCCGGCCAAAGATCCTACAATGAAGTTCGCCAAGGGCGTTGTGAATGTGTATTGTTATAATGTAGCTGACGGTGAAACAACCACGCTGACAATAGAGCGTGACCAGCTGAAGAACATCTATTTCGAGGAAAAGGGAACGGCCATCCATACACCCGCTGTCGCTGGGAATGCTGTCACCTTCCGTCTGCTGCAGCCTGGCACGATAGCCGTCAACGGCCTTAGTGCAGGCGACGAAGTGCAGGTTGTAGGCATAGACGGACGTAGCGTGATGAATGCCCGTGCCGCAGAGGGCGGACAGGCTGTCGTTGACCTCTCCAGTCGTACGCGCGGCATCTATGTCATCAGTGTCAACAAACGTTTCACCTTTAAATACATGAAGCCATGAGAAGACTCTTCCTTTCTTTATTCGTAGCCATAGCTGCCGTGCCCACGCTACAGGCACAGCAACTGCTGATTGTGAATGACAATGTGGCCATTGACATCCACGATATTGACCACATCAGCTATGCTGCCGACCCTGAGACCCCTTATCTGCTGACGGGCGAAATGCTGGCTGTCGACCCCAAGACAACGCTGTTCAGTCAGGCACTGCAACTGACGGGAATGGCCGACTCGCTGCTGGTGTACGAGGACGAGAATTATCCTACCAACCTTTCGGGGCAGATGTTCACTGCACATACCAAAGCCGAAGGTTACGAAAGGGGCTATTATCAGACGTCCAGACCTCGCCGCTTTACGATGTTTGTCGAGACCGATTCCGTGTTCCGTGCGGCAGGCATCAACAATATCGATGACCTGAAGGCGTGGGCCAAGAAGACGTACGACGAAGTGTATCCACAGGATGCCTCCGTCAGCAACCCCACCGACCGCCGCAACTCACTGAACCGATTCGTGTCCTACCATATCTTGCGCCATGCTGCAGGCTATACGTCGCTGACCCCGACCAACGACTTCAATACCACGATGGCTTCTTGGTGGCCAGGTACGACACGTGACGTCACGACTTACTACGAAACGTTGATGCCCTACGCCTCGTTGAAGTGCTCGTACCCACGCGATGTCAACCCCGACGGTATCTACCTGAACCGTCGCGGCCTGAGGAACGATTGCACCGTGCGTGGCATTCACATCATGAAGGACGAAGGCGGATACGACCACTGGACCGACAATGGTTGCTATTTCTACATCGACAATCTGTTGGCTTACGACAAGACGACACAAGAGCAAGTGCTTTACGACTTGTGGCGTGTAGACTTCAAGACCCTGTCGCCAGACTTATTGAATATCGGGTTCCGCTATGGTGATGAAATATTGTATGGCCTTCCCAGCGCCTTTGTCGACAATTTCGAGACCGATGCTGAACTGGTGGCCATATCTTCCCACCATTTTTGGTGGAACACGTACGAGGGCGATGCCGTGTACTGTCCTAACATGAGTCGTCTCACCGTGAAGCTGCCACCCCTGCCTCAGGCCAATTGGCAGGTGCGTTTTGGCTACACTAGCAATGCCGAGCGTCCCGTAATCAATACGTACATCAATGGCGTGCCACAATTCACAAATATTGATTTGCGCGCATTCAAGACGTTTGAAGACGTCGACGCCGACCCGAATCTGTTCCGTGGTCCGGACGACTATTGTCAGGGTGGTTCACCAGAAAATACGCTGTCTAATTTGGTTAATAATCATCGTGTTGTTGTCGGCAATTTCTATGCCAATGGCGAACAGGATAACTATCTGACGATTGAAGTTGTTTCAAATGACGATTCAAGCTATTTACCTCTTGACTATTTGGAATTTGTGCCAGTTATACAATGAAGAAAATGATGAAAACAATGAAACATAATATATTCATATTGTTGCTGGCCTGCTTCAGCTTCATGCAGGCCACAGCACAGGACATGACCACCATCCACATGAAGGATGGCTCGTCTATGTCGTTCGAGAACGGACGTCACAATGTGACCAACATACGCCTGTGGCGAAACACCGGGGAAATGACCATATCGTCTGTGTACAACAACTATATTCAGATGGAAAATGTCGACGGCGATTATTGTGCGCTGCTCTCCTTTGATAAAGGTTATACTTCTCCTACGGACAATTCAACGCTGACCATTTGTGTGGGCACGACGGACAATCTGACCTTGGAGTCGTGCGATTTTGAGGTGCCTGCTACGGATTTGGAAATCGACGACAGACTCTATTTCCAGCTTGGTGCAGCTGAAATGCTGAATAAGTCCAGTTGGTTTAAAATGTATAGGCCACTGCCTGTCGTCGATTATCCGTTGAAGAAAGGCCAGACCTACTATTGGCGTCCCGTCATGCGCGTACCATACCTTCAGGGAGGTCAAAGCAAGGAGGCCATTGTCTACGATAAACAGGCGTACTCTTTCCGCATTCCCTTGCTGATGACGGAAAGCGGCCTGTTGCCACTAGAACAGTGCGGCAAGGATGTAGTCTATCCAGACACCGCCGCGTGGTCAGCGTTCTACAAGCAGTACTTCCCCGGCGTTGCCACCGACAAGCTCACCTCGCTGGGCAAGTTATGGACGTTGTGGATAGCCGACCACCAGTCGGAGGTCACCATCAGTCAGGATTTGACGTTCGACGATGGCGTACTGCATCTGGTCAGTGTCGTCCCCGATGCGTTCTACCGATGGATTACTTCGCGCGAGGTGGTCATCAACGATACAACGCAGATACTTGATTATGCCCGTTGTACGTGGGAAGTTATTAACAATGTCGACGAGAAGTGGCAGGTGCCCGGCAATAGCTATATCAAATTTACTTCCTCAACAGCAACCGTTAATCCGACGTTCACGTTAGATGCCAGCGAGGTGGTGCCCGGCATGCCCTATATGCTGGAAATTGTCTTTGCACCCGATACGAGCGAAGAAAACACGAAGCCCACGAAACTGCAGATTAAAGGAAACTACAATGACGGGACTACGGGAACGTTGGGAGAAAGTAATTATGAGATTGCTGCCACCGAGCTCAGCCGCCTCGCATTGGCTGACCCCGTCACCAACTTAGTCAGTCTGAAAATCCAAACGAACATTCTGGTTAATCAAAACTCAAAATACCAGAGAGTCATCCGTCTGGCAGAGGTTAGACTGAAACCGCAGGGCAAATAACCCCATGAAAAAACTTTCCCGCTCGTTGCAGACATGCTGAAATGAGCGGGATTTTTTTGTGCAAGTTGTTCTGATTAACGAGGGGGAAATTGTGACAGGTTACAGCTTGGCCAGTTCAGCAGCCATTTCCTGTTGCAGTTCCTTGGCCTTCTGTGCTGCCACCTCGGCAAAGTCGTCGCCAGCGGAGGCATAGATAATGCCGCGCGAGGAGTTGACTAGCAGACCGCAATCCTTGGTCATGCCGTATTGGCAAACTTCCTGCAGCGAACCACCCTGAGCACCGACGCCGGGCACGAGGAGGAAGTGGTTAGGGGCATACTTGCGAATGTCTTGGAACATCTGACCCTGTGTGGCCCCGACGACGTACATCATGTTCTCGTCGTTACCCCATTGCTGGGAAACTTTTAACACCTTCTCGAACAGGCGCATACCGTCTTTGTCTTCTGTGAGCTGGAAGTCGTGCGAACCCTTGTTCGAGGTCAGTGCCAACAGGATGACCCACTTGTCCTTGTAGCCGAGGAAGGGTGTCACTGAGTCTTCGCCCATGTAGGGGGCTACGGTCAGTGCATCGACGTCATAGCTCTCGAAGAAGGTCTTGGCATACATCTTCGAAGTGTTGCCGATGTCGCCGCGCTTGGCATCGGCGATGATGAAGTGGTGGGGGTAGTTCTCTTTCAGATACTCTACCGTACCCTCGAAGGCGGCAATGCCCTCCATACCGTAAGCCTCGTAGAAAGCTAGATTGGGCTTGTAGGCTACGCAGTAGGGTGCTGTGGCATCGATGATGGCGGTGTTGAACTCAAGGATTTCTCCGAACGTCAGTTCTTCTTCCTCGTACTCCTTCTTGACACGCTTCTTGATGGCGGCTGGAATCTTGTCGAGGTCGGTATCCAGTCCTACGCAGAGAAAGCTCTGCTTCTCGCGAATCTGCTTAATTAACTCTTGTCTGTTCATAATTCTTCACTTTTCACTATTCACTCTTCACTAGCGAAGCGCTACAGTTCTGTTTCTTTCATGCGTTCTGCGTTTTCGGCCACAGTCAGGGCATCAATCATCGGTTGAATGTCGCCACCGAGGAAACCCTGCAGGTCGTGGGTGGTATAGCCGATGCGGTGGTCGGTGACGCGACCCTGTGGGAAGTTGTAGGTACGAATCTTGGCCGAGCGGTCGCCCGTAGACACGAGGCTCTTACGACGGCTGGCGATATCGTCCATATACTTCTGGTGCTCTTTGTCGTAGATAAAGGTATACAGGCGCGAGAGGGCACGCTCCTTGTTCTTGGGCTGGTCGCGCGTTTCGGTACACTCGATAAGGATTTCTTCGGTCTCACCCGTGTTGGGGTTCTTCCACATGTAGCGCAGACGAACGCCCGACTCCACCTTGTTCACGTTCTGACCACCAGCGCCACTGGAACGGAAGGTGTCCCACTTGATTTCGCCCTCGTTGACGTGTACCTCGAACTTGTCGGCCTCGGGTAGTACGGCAACGGTAGCGGCAGAGGTGTGCATGCGGCCCTGCGTCTCGGTAGCGGGCACGCGCTGAACACGATGAACGCCCGACTCATACTTTAGCGTGCCATAGACGTCGGCACCACTGACGGCGAAGTCAATCTCCTTGAAACCACCAACGGCACCTTCAGAGACGCTGGTGATGGAGAGCTGCCAACCTTTTGCGTCGCAGAAGCTCTTGTACATCTTGAACAGGTCGCCGGCAAAGAGCGCAGCCTCATCGCCACCCGTTCCGGCACGAATTTCCATCTGAACGTTCTTGGCGTCCTCGGGGTCCTTCGGAATCAGGGCAATCTTGATTTCCTCCTCCAGCTTAGGCTGCAGGGCCTCATTTTCCGACAGTTCCTCACGAGCCATCTCTTTCATCTCAGGGTCGCTCTCGTTGGCCAGAATGTCCTTCGCTTCCTTGATGCTGTTCAGACAGGCGATGTAGCGCTTGCGGGCATCCATGATGTCGCCCAAATCCTTATACTCCTTAGTGAGTTTTACGAAACGGTTCTGGTCGGCAATCACTTCGGGGTCGGTAATCAGTGTCGACACCTCTTCAAAGCGAGCCTCCAGTCCGTCGAGTTTCTGTAATATGCTGTTATTCTCCATAATCAAATATAAAAAAGAGTGCTTCAATTGAGCACTCTTTCTTGGCGGAAGGTGAGGGCTTGTAGCCCAGATACCCTCTTTATGCGTGGAAACCAGTGCTTCTATTGGTTTGTCACTGAGTTTTTTGATCGCGTCGAGTCATAAATTAGTAATGACAATGCAAAGGTAGGCATTTCTTGTGACATAACCAAATTTTTCTGTAGATATCTTATGTGTACCTCTCAGAATTGTTTGTAGCAATGCTATAATGAGCCTCATATCACATGTCCTTAATACTTTTTATCTGCTTACTTTCCTGGAACAATTTTAAAGCGAGGTCAACATCCGTCACTATAACACGCCCCTGTCGGAAAACAGCAGGTTTTATGACTGTGTTCATAAGTTTATGGGCGGTAGGGTACGAACAGTTGAATATTCTCTTGATGCCAACGACCCCGTGCTCATAGCGCTTTGATTTCTGTTCCTCAATTTGGACATACTTACCAAGAAGGTCAAGGAGAGGTTGCGGAAACAAGGCGGTCTTCATGTGCGCTGTCAAGTATTCCGCCAGATGTTCCTCCAGCTGGCCAAGGGTCATCATAGCTATGGGAGTGTCCTTCGTTATATTCTGTAATGTTTCCATTGTCTTAATTTATTAATAAAAAATGCAACTTGCTTATATAAATAAAAAAATAAAGCTGCTATAGTTGAGACGCAGAACACGAACCGAATCGCGCGAACCAACATATAGCAACCCTAAATATACTATGGTGGTGAGCATTGCTCATGCTCTTGAACGCTAATTGTATTTAGTCCATGGGTAAAGTATTATATCCGATTCTAATAAACTTCGACTGTCCTCCATCTTCCGAGGTGGCGATACTTATCAGATACTGCTTGCCGTTGATAATACCTTTACACATTTTGGCCTCTCCTTGCTCTGCCATTACTTCCAGAGCATAACGTTTCTTCAGTTCAGACCAGAAGAACTCGTACTTGGCCTTGGAATAATTCTCATATTGACAGATAACGCTTGACAGCTTATTTAGGACAATGCTATAATATATAGATACGTCTTCTTTTTCGTTGGTATATATCAGTGAATAACCGTTGCTATTTCCGAAAGGCTCAGTCATCTTGAAGTCAGGAAGTTTTTCTGTCATATAAGCCTTTACTTCTTCCGGAGAGGCGTCAAGAGTTGTAAACGGCTCATAGAGCGTCCATGAAGGATTGTTATCCGGCTTACCTCCATTTTCATCATCGTCACCTCCACAAGCCGCAAATGAAATCGAAGACATGACTACGAAAGCCAGCATCATCATTTTGAATACATTCTTTTTCATAATTTTACCTGTTTAATTAGTAGTTAACTCGTTAGAATTATAATCGTTTCCCATATTTACTTTCTTGTTTTACATGTGATAGATCTTATCTACCATTATGCGATTCGTGGATAACAGCCTTTTGGGCTCCATTTAGCATATCCCACTGTGTAGATGTATCAGCTGTTACCACTCTTAACATACCGCCCATCATTTGTCTTTGTGCTTCTGGAGGGATTACGCTATCTAATGCATCTCGATCTTCACGGGAGAAAATAGTACAACGGAGAATTTCAAGCAATAACATTTTTGGATTTGCTTTCAGCTCAGCCTCTTTTCTCTTTTTTTCCTGGACTTTTGCAAGGTATGACTGCGACATACTCTTAAAATCGCCAGTAATAATAGGCATCATCTTTTTATTATTCTTGCATTTGTTTAACTGTCTCAGAATATAATTATTGAGCAGATATATTTTCATTGTATTATCATATTTTGAGTTCAGCAAATAATAAATTTGTTGAGCATCATCTTGTCGCACTACAAATTTATATATATTCTCATTTGAAAAAACTGAGAAAACTCCTTCAAATTCAGATGTTTGAATAATACAACATTTGTATTGACTGGAAACATTACTAATTTCGAAGTTTTTCTTATCAAAATTAATCCCATATAAACGACTATTCATTTTATCAGTAAAACGTAAACCTACGTATGACTGATAACCATCATTTCCACATGCTACAGATATAACCCCAAAATCTCCTATAGAATAAACTACCTCAGAATCTTCGGATTTCATATAAGCATCATCGTTTATATAACACTCTTTCAGGGTGTATTTGTATTTTTCCTCAATATATTTCTTTACGTTGTTATATATTTCATATTGCTCACTATATCTAAGGATAGGCAAATATAGCATAATGCAATATATGGAATCGTTTTCCTCTCCGACCTCTGCATTTATTTCCCACCCATTCTCTCCAGCAAAAGAACCGATAGCATAGGTGAAGTATTGCATATGATCTTCCTTTTGGCCGATTTTATACCCTCGTTTCTTTAGTTTGTTAAAGAAAATCTTGCTGGTCCCATTGATGTCCATACCCTCAAACTGAAGATGTTTCGATTGCACCACAGAACGATGTCTATTAACCGTCCGTTGTGCGCTTAAAGGTAAGCAACATACACTCAGCAGCAAAAGTATCTGCGTCATTAATAATTTTTGTCTCATAGTACTTTCTCTATTTAGTTTGTTCTAAAATCAATTCAAAAGTTGAATATAGCTCTATAGCCTTGTCACGCTGGGCTTCTAATCGTACTGTTACGACGGGTTTCTGCATGTCTGTTGTTTTAATGTCAACAATATAGACGATAGTGTCATTTTCGCCTTCCTGTTCTATAACAGTTTTATGTTTAGCTGTTCCTGCTCCAATTAATGCACCTGTACTACCACCTACAACAGCTCCGGCAATAGAACGACCAATAGTCCCTAATGTGTCTGTACTACTGGTTGCTATAACTTTACGGCGTCCCGCTTTTGTTTCTGTTTCAAGACTTACAGAACGGATATCCTTAAAGTCATAAACTTTTCCCATTAACCAAATCTTTTTGGAGTCGGCATATATTCGAATTGTATCATCTATACCAAACCATCCAATATCAAATTCCTTGGTAAGCTCACCATATTGTTCATCAAGTTCTTTTGACTTGATATCACTTTCTTTTGATAGCTGCACAAATCCTTTCACCAGCAATACCACCAACGCTATGCCTATCAATCCAACGATAATCAAAACCATATTTTCTTTTGTTTTAAGTAAATACTATAGGGGCACAAAAGAAGCGTGAACTGTTTCGTGTCTTCGTTGATGGGGCCTGAGAATTCCCAATAGCACAAGACACAATAATAGCAGTCCACGCTGTACGTGGAAGCTATCATGCAGTCATCTGTGCTATATATTGTCAAGTTTCTCAGGCTTTACAACGATCAGACGAGCATAACGCTTCTATTTATCACCCACGATGTTATAGAACACACCTCTTTGAGGCAAATTCCGAGGCAAAATTAGACATTTTATGTCGACTTACCAAGGAAAATGAACTTTTTCAGCCTTTTTAAAGCAAAATCTGTTCAAAATTGTGACTTTCGCCATCAATTATGCTGCAAAATTAAGCAAAATGCATCATCATTCCAATAGATTTTTCCTACTATTTGATAGGGAATTCCCTACAGATTGTTTTCCTGCATCTTATCTCAATTCATAATTGATGAATACTGTCAACCGCGCATAGCGAACGGCGGTCAAAGTAATGGTAAAATGCTCATTTCG
>CACWOS010000001.1 GCA_902762565.1 uncultured Prevotellaceae bacterium | reverse complement strand
TGATCCGGCTACTTGTTGCTTATGCAATTTACCAGATGCTACGAAGAAGTGTCTGGAAGGGGATTTCTTGACTGAAAAAGAGTATATAAAGGTAAAAAACGAGAATTAACAATTAAACAATGCTAAAAATGAACCAATTATTTGGTTTGCAACATAGAAGTAGGGTTCTAATTTCCCTGTTTGGGTGACGAGAATAAACTACAAAAAAGGACGAAACCTAAAATAAATCCAGATTTTATTTAGCTTTTCGCTCACTTATTTGTAACTTTGACCCTTGGTCAAGTTACTTTCGTTCGGAAAAGTAAAAGAAAAAATGATTTTTCTTTTGCTTTTCGCTCACTTATTCGTAACTTTGCAGCCGAAAAAGGTCGCCCTGATAGTTAAATGGATATAACAAGGTCCTCCTAAGACTTAGTTCCGCGTTCGATTCGCGGTCGGGGTACTGAGTGAGAAACCGCCTCGGATTTCTCACTTTCTTTTTCTCCGTACCCTCGTAACTTGTTGGTTTCTTGAAAGATGAGGTCGAGCACTTGGTTATAGGATTGAGTTCGATATTTTTCTCCGTCAAATTCGATTTTCCCCGGAAACATCGAACTCAGCAACTTACACTTCACCTTAACAGGCGCATCCATCATAAAATTTCTTAAATTTGCTATGATGTTCACTGAGTAATCGATTTTGTCTTTTAAATCCTTGGTGTCAGTTTGGAGTAAAGTTATACGCTCTTGGAGTGTTTTGATTTGGTCTCCGTATCGTTTCGTCATACGAGCATAAGCCTCCTGGTCAAGAAGGCCTTCACAGAATTTGTCATCTGCACTATTAAGTAGTGCCTCAACTTTTTCAATATCCTTGTGTAGAGTCTCAACCTCTTTATGAATGTCCTGTTTGTGTTCACCTCGAAGGTCTTGAAGAACCTCAGTATAGAGGTCCAAAACCTCTTTGTTAGGTCTTAACCCTCCTACCCAATCAGCAAACTTGTCGTTTGCATAATCGGCTCGTTTACGTAAGTGTTTCCCGTTGTGACAACAGTTATAATATTTGTATTTACCTCCTACACCTGTACTTGTTGCCCCGGTAATAGCATAGCCACAGATAGGACAGATTATGAATTTCCGAAGATATAAGTCCGGGTCAATTGCCTTACTCAGTTTGGGTTCGTTCTTACGCTTACCACAGAGTATGTCCTGTACTTTATCGAATGTTTCGGTGTCGATGATGGCCTGATGTTGTCCTTTAACTATCTGCTCCGGGTCATCCTTATATGCCGGTACTCTAATTTGACCTATATAAAAGATGTTATGCAACATCCTATAGAACGCATCTTTGTGAATGTAAGGACAAAGCCTGCGTCTAATGCAGTTTGGAGCCTCAACACCTTTAGCAACCTCTTGGAACGCTTTGCATATGATTCCTGCTTGTGCCTCATCAATGTCAACATACGGTTCTCCCTTCTCATCTCTCTTGTTAACATAGCCTCGTGGAGCTTTGTTAGAACACTTACCTTTGAGAAGTGTACCATGTATGCCGTCCTTGGTTCTGCGAGAAATTTTCTCATCTTCGGAGTGTGCAGCACCGCAGTACATGCCTAACAGCATTGACCACTCTGTACCTTTGAAGTCGATAGGTGATTCTATAGCATTAATCTCAATGCCTAACTCATCGTAGAATTTACGCTTGTAAGTAAATGCGAACTCTTGGTTACGCGTGAACCTATCCCAACGTAGGAACAGCACCTTGTCAACCTCATGCCTATGTCTCCTGCAATAGTCATAGAGTTGTTTCAACCTGGGTCTTCTAAGGTCATAATGTTTAGCTGAGTAGTCCTCCCTGTAAGGTTGTTCATCACCTATTATATTATAATGGTGGTTGTCGCAATAGGCTCTTAAATACCTCTCCTGCATATCCAATGAGCATCCATCTGCCTGCTCGTCTGTGCTTACTCTGCAATACAAAATTACATTCATCTTTTCTAATTTTTTAAATCATTATTTTCAATTTCAAGTTGGAGACCTCCAATATAATAAAGGTACTCCCGAATTATCTTTACCTCTTCATCTTTATACTTCCTTTCTCCTTTGTTTAAAATTTTCTTACAATTCTCTAATGCTATCATCTGTTTCTTTCTTATGCTGTGCCTCGCTTGGCACTTATTTTGGCCTCATCGATTTGGATTCAGAGCAAATATACATAAAAAATGTTAAAAAGGGAAATGTTAGAGAAATTATATTCAAATGAAGCTTTGGCACTTACGAATAGTGTTGATGCTCGTACCTGTGATTTTACTAATATTGCGGAGACTGATACCCTTGCGCAGTAGGCGTATTTCCTCGGCATATTGCTCCCGCATTGCCTCGTCTGACTTCTTGTAGCCCTCCTTACGTCCGACCTTGCCACCATTGGCACGGAAGTTCTTGTAACCGCTCTCGACACGTTCACGGATGGTCTTGCGTTCCATACGTGCTACCTCGGCTAAGATGGTTATGAGGAATTGACTCATTGGGTTCACCTCTCCACTCTCGGTCAGTGTCTCGATGCCGTAGTTCTGAATGTAGAGGCTGATGCCTAACTTGTTGAACTGCTCTATCACTTCCAACACTTGTAAGGTGTCTCTTCCAAGGCGTGAAAGTTCTGTCACTGCCACCTTATTAATATGATGGGCTTGCACGTACTCGACCATACGGCTCAGTTCCTTACGCTCGGTGTTCTTTTTGGCTCCGCTTATCTTTTCGCAGAAAACAGCCTCAACGCTCCAACTATTACGCTGGGCGAGGGTAGTAAGTTCATTCACTTGACGCTCATAGTCTTGAACGTTGGTACTCACTCTGGCAAAGATGCAAATTCTATCCATATTTGATATATACGTTAATCATTCACGATGCAAAGGTACAAAAAAGTCAAGAACTGGCAAAATTTAAATTGATATTTTTCTCAAATATTCTTAAAAAATTTGTACTTTATAACAATTATTACTACCTTTGTCCAAAAATTGAAATATGGAGAAGATTCTGGCGGAGAATGTTAAGCGAATATGCAAGACACAAGGCAAACAAATGAAAGACCTTGCCGGAGAAATGGGGGTAGACCCTGCATCACTTACGAGAGCAATTTATGGTAATGCACGACTTGATACTATTGAGAAAATTGCCTTTGCGTTGGGCGTTTCTGCAAGTAGTCTTTTAGAACCTGTAGATATCGTGGAGGGCTTTATCAAAATCGGCGGGAAAATACATCAGTTCAACAGCCGTAAAGAATTGGAAATGATATTAAACAAAAGTAAAAGGATATGAGTCTCATTGTATGGCACAATGAGACCCACATAAGAATAGGCTAGTTGTTCTGCTATAATCCTAACCAAAGAATAATAGTTAGAACAATACCTGCAAGTGCATATTGCAGAGCCTCTTTTGCTTTCTGAGGTGCTTCAGATTTCTTCATAAAATAATAAATGAGGCCAACAATTGGAATGAGGAAAGATAGAATTTTCATACCAAATGATAGCTTCTCCATGTCTACATTTGTGTTACCAACTTTGTTTCCACAACTCGGGCAGAATTGAGCACCTGATTCAATGTCTGCATTACAATGATTACATTTCATAATTTAAATAATTTAATTAATAATATCTTTACGATTGCTCGTTTTTAAATTTTTCGAATTCTGGCGATAGAATCTTATTAAATGTTATTGCTAAATATATCAATAAGCCTATTGTTACAACAATAGTTAAAGGTATTTTACCTTGAAGAATCACACCGTCTACTAAGTCAAATGCTGAATAAAGAATGAGTACATTACCCAACGTTGCATACGGAGTGAATCTTAGTTTAATTCCTAATAGACAAACTAAGACATAATATGCCAAAGAAATTAAACCTAATAAGAGTCCGTGACTTGTTCCGCTGAACTTTGTTAGAAATGTCAGAATGGCATTTGCGAATACTATAACTACAACATAGGCAGAAATAGGAATGGTGTATCCTTTCTTGTAAAGAATCGTCATTAGGCCAAGGAACAAAATGGTCATGCATATATCTTGCAATGGCTGTAGGAAAATACCAACGGCACTATATAAACCTCTTGACATTTCTGCCATCGATGCGCCCGCTCCTATATTATCTAAGTTAGAGAACAGCACTATCACTTGCAGAATGATGAGGGCTTTACATGCAAAAGATACTCTTTGGTTATTAAGATATTTGTTTCCGATTTCAATTAACCACTTTTCCATAATAGGCTATTGTTTTTGAAAATAATATCCTTGGCCTGCCGACAATCTCCGTGAAGATTTGTCTATTTCATAATGCATACCACTTCCGCTGTTTGGAATGATATAGTCACCATCAACATGATATGTACCATAATATGAACTCCCATCGCCTGGGATTTCTCTAATATGGTCACCGACAATTTCCACTTGCATATTGCCATAAGGAGTTACACAAGTCCATGTTCCCTGTATCCACGATGGAACAGAATTGTCTGAACCACCATCCGTTTGTTCTGTCTCGATATACTCTTCTTCATCAGTATCGTCGCAACCATCACAAGTCGCAAGAAACAGAAGAAACAAAACTGAAATTCCGATATATGCCCAATAATCTGTTTTCATTTATTTCTCTTTTACTAAAATACAAACTTTGAAGTCCAAAAGAGGCTGAGGGCAGACAAATAAAAAACGTGGACTAATTGCTTCGTCTACGTTCTTGAAGGTATCGCCAAACACCGTTGCAGCATATCCGAGTAAAAAGCCCACGCCATTGGCGTGAGCGTTCAACTACAACTCCTGCTGCTCTTCAAATTTGGCGATTTTACAAGAACAAGAATTTAAGCAAACGCTTTTTATCTAATGTCTATTATACTTTTTATCTCATAGGCGTACTATTTTAAAATTCTTTTGCAAAAATAATGAAAATAATTAGTATTTGCAAATTCTACCGAGAATTTTTTATTTTTATTAGCAAATTGAAAAAATCAATATAATTTTTTAAGTTAGAATAATACAAAAAGAATGTATCAATGATTTCATTATATAGATTTCATTGATACAATTTTAAAATGATACATTATCCCTTATATATAAAAGGAATATAACCGTTTGGTTATATCTGATAGGGGTGGTTGTTATATACCTATGAACGACCTAATAGGTGTTCCCAACTCACATCATACTTTCGGCTTTGAAAGCGTATAACACTCCCAAGGAAATGGAAGAACATACTTTCGAGAACTGCCTCATCGAATAGAATGAGAGGCGTGTATTGGATGCCTATACGCTCGACATAATTCTTGATGTCCTCTGCGTTCAGATGCACCTCTGTTCTGTATAGCCTTGGGGGATTGCCGTAGTGGTCGAGTATGTACTGCTTGTCAGAGGCGTTGCCAATTTCTGCCACCTTGTCGTATGTCAGTACCGTTATGCCCTTGCTCTTGTCCCGAATGGCGTTGCGCTGCTTGATGTTTACCGTCTTATACTTGTCTTGTTTGTTGAGGCTACCACTAAAAGTATATGAAATTTCTGTCCTATCCTCATCTCGGTCTATAATGCGTTTGCCGTTCAGAATAGTAGTTATATCCTTGTTGTGAAGGTATGCCTTAATCAGCGGACTAACGCTAAATGGGGTATCGAGGCAGAGGTCGAGACTTGTCACGTTGTGAAATACAAGCCCTAACTTCTGTTCTATATAAGTCAGAAAGTGAAAGTCTTGGGTATATAGCGTTTCATTGTTGAGGCTGAGCCATATTTTACGCAGTCCGTTCTTGTGAGTGTTACTTTCCTCGTTGCCATTTGCAAGGCTGAATTTCATTTGCCCGAACAAAATTGTCTTTTCGCCGTTCCACGCCTGGATATTGTAAACGTTGTCGTAATAACGTCCTGTTGTTCTTGTAAGCTGGAACTCATTAAGGTCAATGCTTTCGTCTAAATTTAATTGGCGTAATTGCTCATAGTAATAGGTGTTTAATACCTCGTAACACATTGTAAGTGCATCAATTTGAATTAGTCTTCTGCATACTCGTTTCATGGCTTTGGTTATTACTCTCGTTATTTTCAGATGGGCGATATGGTATTGTTGCCCAATACGCTTTCATTGCGTCACTAATGGCCTGCTTATGGCTATCGCTCATAGTGCGGCCTTTTAATTTTTGACTGATTCGCAATTTGGTTGCGTCATCAAGGTTTCTGTAAATTCTTTCCATATTATTCTTTTTAATATAAATATTAGGTTTCCTCAAAAAAGTGAGTATAGTAACGATTTTTTTTTCATGGGTATATTGCAGGATTAAAAAACAATCTATTTCTGCTTACTATACAAATATATATAATAAGGTATATGGGTTATCAACGTCATGCATCCTATATAAAGAAGATTGGAGAATTTGCCCCTTACGGCCGGTGGCTGTCGATAAAAAAGGATGGTTTCTTGGTGGTTTAATAAGAAAATTGTACCTTTGCAGACGAATACCCCATAGCAAGTGTTACTCCCTTGATGTAGATATTGGCTTTGTTGGGTCAGGAATGTACTCCCTCAGTGCCCAAATCTTATCGAGGTCTCTTAGGAAAGAGTTCGAGAAAAGTTGCGTTAGGGGTACACACTTCAGCATGCCAGGCTTTATACTTTTAAAGCACGCATGGCGTTGAGCACCGCTAATACCGTTACACCCACATCAGCAAAGACAGCGAGCCACATCGTGGCAATACCAATGGCAGCCAGCACCAGCACGGCCACCTTAATGCCTATGGCGAAGACGACATTCTGGCGGGCTATCGCTAACGTGCGACGGGCTATCCTCATGGCCAGGGCAATCTTGGAGGGTTGGTCGTCCATCAGCACCACATCGGCAGCCTCGATGGCGGCATCACTGCCCAATCCACCCATCGCAATACCCACATCAGCACGGGCCAAGACAGGTGCATCGTTGATACCGTCACCGACGAAAGCGAGGTAAGAAGGTTGGTGGCCGACGGCTGATGGCTGAAGGAGGCGCTCGACATGAGCCACCTTGTCGGCAGGCAACAGCTCCGCATGGTATTCAGAGAGACCCAACTCCTTGGCCACATGGTCGGCCACTTCCTGGCGGTCGCCTGTCAGCATCACCGTCCGGCTGACACCTAAGTCATTCAGTGCGGCGATGGTCTCAGCACTATCCGCCTTGATGCGATCGTTAATAACGATATGGCCAAGATAAGTAAACTTATCACTTATCACTTCACACTTATCACTTCTATGCATGGCGACATGAATGATGGTTCCCACATGATGGCAGTCATGCCATTGGGCACCAATACGATCCATCATCTTCGTATTACCCACACAGACCACCTGATCACCAATACGGGCACGAATGCCTTCGCCAGCCACCTCCTCGACATCGGTCACCTCACAGCCATCCGTAGCCTCGTCGGGGAAAGCATCGCGCAGGGCTGCACCAATGGGATGCGTCGTGAAGTGCTCGACATGGGCGGCGAGATGCAGCAACTGGTGTTCATCGCAGGTATCGGGATGGACGGCTTCAACGGCAAACTGACCGTGTGTCAGGGTGCCCGTCTTGTCGAACACGACGGTATCGACCTTCGCCAACACATCGAGATAGTTGGCACCCTTGACCAGGATGCCCTGACGCGAAGCACCGCCAATGCCACCGAAGAACGTCAACGGCACGCTGATGACCAAGGCACAAGGGCAACTGACGACGAGGAACATCAGGGCGCGATAGAGCCAAGGCGCGAAGGCTGAAAGCGCTTCGCTAAATGATAAATGATCAATGATCAATGACAGACACGGTGGCACGATGGCAATGGCGATGGCGGCAAAGACCACGATGGGGGTATAGATACGGGCAAAGCGGGTGATGAACGTCTCGCTCTGTGACTTATGCTCGCCGGCATTTTCTACCAGACGGATAATCTTCGACACGGTACTCTCGCCAAAAGCCTTGGTGGTACGGACGCGTAGGACACCCGACAGATTGACGCATCCGGAGATGACCTCGTCGTCCACTGCCACATCGCGAGGCAGCGTCTCACCCGTCAGCGCTACAGTATTCAGGGCCGACGAACCCTCGAGTACGACACCATCCAAAGGCACTTTTTCACCTGGACGGATGACGATGATGCTACCGACCAGAACATCTTCAGGTCTTACATCTTCCGTCTGACCTTTTACATCTACATGTGCCACGTCTGGGCGGATATCCATGAGGTGGGCAATGCTGTCACGGCTCTTACCTTCGGCATAACCCTCGAAGAGTTCACCAATCTGGAAGAACAGCATGACGAAGACGGCCTCGGGGAACTCCGTTTCAGCGCCAGGCAGGAAGCCGATGCAGAGGGCGCCGATGGTGGCAACAGACATGAGGAAATGCTCGTTGAACACATCGCCCTCGGTGATGCCTTCCCATGCTTCATGCAGTGTTTCGTGGCCTATTAATAAATAAGGTATCAGATAGACCAGTAATAAATTGACAGTTGACAATTGACAATTGGCAATTAAGCCATGCTCGATGAGGACTGCGATAATAAGAAGAACACTGGTGATGGCGATGAGCCACAACTGCTTCTTCAGCGAATGCTCGTGGTGATGTTCGTGCTCGTGATGTTCATGTGAACAACTTTCGCAATGATCGTGTTGATGTGCCATATCTTTTGCATTTATTCGTTTCTGGGTGCAAAGGTAGGCAATAGTTGTTGCAACTCGGTTGCAAAGTGATCAACTCTTGGTAAATCCGAGGGTGAGGACACTGATACGGATGCCCTCAATGGGAGCTAAAGCCTGAGCACAGGCTGTCAGCGTGGCACCTGTAGTACACACATCATCTATCAGTAGGACGTGACGCCCCTTTAGCGTCTCAGCATCGGCTGCCACAAAGATACCGTTCACATTCTCTTGCCGCTCGTGACGACTGAGATGCGTCTGACTCTCTCGGAACGCCTGACGTTTCAATGCCTTGGGGGCTATGGGCAGATGGGTGACACTGCTGATGCCTCGTGCCAGCATCTCGCTCTGATTGTAGCCTCGCTGGTGCTGTCGCTTCATGGTCAATGGCACGGGTACTAACAGGTCGACATCGTCGAAATAGTGGGCCAGCGCCATGTCCGTCGCCATCAGTCGCCCCAAATCCTCACCAATGTCAGGACTGTTGCCGTACTTCAGCTGATACACCATCTGCGCCATCTCAGAATGAGGCTGATAATAGATGAAGGCCGCAGCACGCTCAACAGGGGTCAGATGCCAGAAGAGCTGAGCCATCGGATTGTCGTCGGGCGTAAACTGGAAGGTCGTACGGGGCAGATGAAGTTGACAGACAGAACAGAGGCTATGCTCCGTGGGCGATAGCCGTCGTCCGCAGACCACGCACAGACGGGGCGAGATGAAATCAAGGAAACGTGACCACCAGTTCATGAGGGGCAGGGCTATTCTTGATCGTCTAGATCTTCTAGATTATCTAGAGTTAGACACTGGCGGATGATGTCGAACGTGAAGCCGCGACCGAGGGCGAAGCGCATCAGCTTTTGGTTTAGCTCGTAGTCGCTGTTGGCTTTGGTCGATTTGCGCTTTTGTTTTAACAAAGGGCGCAGGACGCTGAGGTATTCATCATCGTCCACCTCGTCGAGCACGCGTTTTCGGATGTCCTCGTCGATACGTTTTTGCCAAAGGGCCTGTTCCACCTTGCGACGTCCCCACTTGTTGTAACGAATCTTATCCTTGACGAAAGCATGTGCATAGCGTTCGTCGTCGACATAGCGTTCCTTTATCAGCTTGGCCATCACGCGGGCCTGCGCCTCTTCGGACAATTCCCAGCGACGCATCTTCTCCAGCATCTCATACTGGCAGTGCTCGGCCTGTGCACAAAGGGCCGCCAGCGTCAGGTAAGCATCTTGTTCAGTCTTCATCACTATTCACTTTTCACTATTCACTTTTCACTAGCACAGCGTTTTGCTTTTATCATTCGTTGTTTACCGAACTGGTCGGTCTTGATTTCGATGTCACAGAACGACATCTTACTCAGCATGTCGCGGAGGGCCTCAGCGTAAAGGGGGTTGATTTCGAAGTAGAGCCAACCGTCGGGTTTCAATGCTGTCTGTGCATATTGGGCGATGGCGCGGTAGAATAGCAGCGGGTCATCGTCAGGCACAAACAAAGCCGTATGCGGTTCATGTTCCAGGACGTTAGCCTCCATCGCCTCGCGCTCCTTATTACATATATAGGGGGGATTGCTGACGATGATGTCGAAGACGGCAGATGTCTGGTGGAAGATGTCTGATGGAAGATGTAAGGCGTCGACCTGCTCGAACGACACAGGGACGTTTTGTCGTCTGGCGTTTTCGCGTGCCACTTCCAAGGCTTCCGCAGAGATATCCCATGCCGTCACCTCAGCCTCAGGCATCTCGGCAGCCAGCGTAATAGCGATACAACCCGAACCCGTACCGATATCCAGTATTTTGGCAGCGGACGACAGCAGACTTTTACGGACTGTCCGTGGTTGTCCGTGGTTGTCCGCTGCTATGATCCACTGGCAGAGTTCCTCCGTCTCAGGTCGCGGAATCAACACATGCTCATTGACCAAAAACGAGCGTCCGCAAAAGTCGGCATGGCCCAAAACATACTGGATGGGGGTACCTTGAAGGAGTCTCTGTGCGATTTCCTGCAATTCTGTTTGGCTATCTGCAGATAATTGCGTATCTTTGCCGAGGTAAATGTCTGACAACGTGAAACCAAAGCGCTCTTCATACGTCATTCGGGCAATGGCCTTAGCCTCGCCCTCGTCGTAGATTTGCGCCAACTGGCGCCACAATTCATTGTAAGTCATCGTGCAAAGGTAATAAAAAAATACGAATTACAAATTACGAATTACGATTTTTATGAGTGAAGACGAAAAATACATGCAGCGCTGCATACAGTTGGCTGCGAACGGCATTCAGGGCGCACGTCCCAACCCGATGGTTGGCGCAGTAATTGTGGCAAATGATCGTGTGATTGGCGAAGGCTATCACGTACGCTGTGGTGAGGGCCATGCCGAGGTCAATGCTTTTGCCAGTGTTCAACCCGAGGACGAGCATCTGTTGCCCGAGGCCACGCTGTATGTCTCGTTAGAGCCATGCTCACATTACGGCAAGACGCCACCCTGTGCCGACCTAATCATCAAGAAAGGTGTCCGCCGTGTGGTGGTGGGTACCATCGACCCTTTTGCCGAGGTGCAGGGCCGAGGCATCAAGAAGTTGACAAACGCAGGCATAGAGGTCACTGTAGGTGTACTGGAGAAGGAATGTCAGTGGTTGAACCGCCGTTTCTTCACCTACCATCGCGAGCATCGTCCCTATATCATCCTCAAGTGGGCACAGACTGCCAACGGCTATATTGACGACCAC
Source organism: uncultured Prevotellaceae bacterium (assembly GCA_902762565.1). GTDB lineage: Bacteria > Bacteroidota > Bacteroidia > Bacteroidales > Bacteroidaceae > Prevotella. Next base: position 103,575 of record CACWOS010000001.1, on the reverse strand, counting down.
TTCAAGCCGTTAATTATCAGCAACGAACAGACCCAGATGCTGAGTCATCAGTTGCGAGCCGAAGAAGATGCCATACTCGTAGGACATACCACCTACGATCGTGACCAACCCGCGCTGACCGTCCGCCATTGGCATGGTCCAGATCCCAAGCGCATCGTACTGACACACAACCGACCGTTGCCACAACTCATGGACGATCTCTACCAACACGGCATCCAGTCACTCATTGTCGAGGGCGGTCTTCAAACCCATGAGTCATTCATTGCCGCCGGTCTGTGGGACGAGATTCGTGTAGAGACAGGTGCTATGACCGTCAGCGACGGCACCTGCGCCCCGCAGTTGCCACAAGATGTTGTGCTGAATAGCCAGCAACAATATGGGGCCAACATCCTGTGTACTTACCATAGACGTTGACCCCAACACACAATGAGTGTTGTAGACTATTGCCCAATAGCGTGTTTATACTCCAACAGTTTGTTCTGGTAGTCAGCGTAAGCATCGGTATGCTTGTCGCGAGTCTGTTGGTAGAGTAACTGCGCTTCAAGCAGGTCGCTCATCCGCGAGGTGCCGGCACGGTAGTAGTCGCGATTCAGACGGAGATTTTCCTCAGCTTGTTCGATGCTACGTTTAGCCAGTTGTAATTGCTGGTAGCTCTCCTCTACCCCATTCCAGGCGTTCTGCATACGGATTTTCAGCAGTTCAGCATTGTCCTCTAGCTGTTCCTGAGCCTGCTGATATTCTATCTTGCGGCGCTTGATGGCGTGCGAGCCGCCCCACCAGTCGCTGATGGGCACGCTGACGGTAGCGAACACCATGCCGAACGTGTGATTGTTATCCAACAGATTATGGTAGTTGTAGCCTGCACCCACAGCAACGGACGGCAGATTCTGACCGACGGCCAGCTTCTTCTGCAAATTGGCAGCCTCAACCTGTTTGCCAAGCAACTGATACTCGGCTGTTCCCAGAAGCGCCTGATTATGGTCTTGACGGGAAAGGAGTGCCGATGGGACATCTGACTGGTAAGTGATGACAAACGACGTATCGCGCAGACCGCAATACTGCGACAGCAAGAGACGGACGATGGAGATGCCGTTTTGCAACTTCAGTCGCTGACTCTGGATGTCGTTCTGGCGCAGTTGTACCTGCAGTAGGTCGTTGCGCATAGCCAAACCAGCGCGCACGGCTACATCGACATCTTTATGGATGCCAGCCAACAGTGTATCGACAGCCTCAACGGTCTTCATCTTCTCCTGTAACGAGGCCAACTGCCAGAAGTATTGCTCGGCAGTCTTCTCGACCTCGTTCTCCGACAGTTGTAACTGCAAGCGACTCACGTCCTCACCCACCTTAGCGAGTTTGTTGCCGTTGATAATCTGACCACCGGCAAAGACGGGCTGTACGGCTGTCAAGGCTCCGATGGTACCATTCTTCATCATCGACACACTGATGGGGTTGGCCAGAGAAGCCAGTGAGGCGGCAGGCAGCATGGTAGCCAGTGCTGTGGCCAAATCTGAAGGAACAACCTCTGAGGGGGTTATCGTTGTCTGCGCCATGCCCTTGTTGGCATTAAACCACAGGCCTGTGCCGCTGACGTTGGGGAAATACTTGGTAAACGCCTCCTTGCGCTGTTCTTTGGCGGCATCGATGCCGTGCTGGGCATTGCGGACAGCAATGTTGTTGTGGAGGGCAGAGTCCTTGAGCTGCTGGAGGGTGAATACACGCTGAGCAGATAAAGGTAAAAAGGTAAAAAGGTAAAAAAGTAAAACGCCCAATACCTTACCATTCTCTCTTATCTCGATGTTATTATCCTTTCTCATATTTTTTACCTTTTTACTCTTTTACCTTTTTACTTTTCAAACTTACCTTCCAATAAATAACTGGTAGCATGGTGACTACCATGATGAGTGAGCCGATACCACCAGCGAAGATGGTGACACCTACGGGCATCCAGAATGACGATTGGGCGATGATCATCGGCACTACACCGACGGCAGTCGTGGCCGTAGTGAGGAAGATGGGTACCATACGACGCTTGCCAGCCTCATAGGCAGCCTGCTTCACAACGGCATTATACTGACGGCGGTACTCGTCGGAGGCTCCAACGGGAAAACCGTCGGGCGCAAACTTCTTAATCAAATCGATGGCATGCTCGAAGATAAGAATCTCGTTACGCATAATCATTCCCATCAGTGTGATAAGGCCGAAGATGGAGGTCAGACCCAAGGCACGGTTCATCAGTCCGAGACCAATCAGTGCACCGGGCGTCATCAGAGCCAAAGCTGCCATACAGATGGTGGTGATGCCATACTTCTTGAAGTTGAACAGCAGGAAGAAGAACACGATAATCATAGCGATGGTAATACCGCCATAGATCTGAGGCATGGCCTCGTCGCCGTATTCTATCTCGCCGCCCACCTCAGCACGAACGCCCTGTGGCAACTGAATCTCTTCCTTCATGATGCGGGCAATCTCTTTCTCGACAGGTGCCGTGAATACACCCTGTGCAAACTGGGCCGTCACGGTGATACAGCGCTCGCCACCACGATGCATGATGCGACTCTCGCTCCATTTAGGCTGCACCTTGGCAATCTGCCGCAGAGGAACAGTAGAATTGGTGTTGTGCAGACCTCCCGATACCATCGACGCAGGCGATGCGATGCCCAGGTTCGCAATATCCGAGAAGGTCATATCGGTATCGTCCTTTACCACGATGGGCAGCTCGTAGTTGCCTTCCCAGATTTGTCCCACACGCAAGTCGCTCGACGTGGCACTGAGCGCCAACTGGGCGGTGGTACGCGTAATACCTAATTGAGCCGATGTCACAGGATCGAGTTCGACGTTGATGATGGGATACGGCTGGAAATAGTCGGTATGTACCCACTCCAGTTCCGGCATCTGGCGCATGCGCTCCATCAACCGCTCAGCCACCACATGCAGCGAGTCAAGGTTGTCGCCATAGAAGCGATATTCCAGTTCGTTCACCTCCAGATAGTCCAACCGCTTGAACTTCACGTAGGCATTGGGGAATGCCTCACTCAACTGGGGTTGATACTGAGTCAGGAGGTCGAGTGTGGCCTTGTCGCTCTGGGTGTTGACGATGAACTGGGCATAGTTGTTGCCAGCCATCTGAGGCGCGTAGGCATCCATGAATCGAGGTGACGAACAGCCAATGAAGCCTGTGATACTCGTGATGCGGTCGTCCTTTTCGAGGACGTGGCGGACAGAATCAGCCACCACACGTGTCTCTGCCATTCCTTTACCTTCTGGTAGGAATATCTCCACCGCAAACTGGTCGCGGTCGGCATAGGGGAACAGGCGAATCTTCAATGTGGGGGCAATGAGTGTCGACAGCAGAATGACGGCGAAACCACCACCGATGGTCATCATAGGATGCGCAAAGGTCCAGTCGAGCACCTTATCGTATGTCTTCTGCACCCATTTGGTAATCTTATTACCGTCCGTACTCACCTTGTCAGGTTTGATGATGCGTGTTTCGAGGAACGGAATTACCGTCACCGCCAGCACCAACGACACCATCAGGTTGATGGTAATCGTCACGGGGAAGTCCTCCAGACAGTCGTGGAGCATGCCCTTCATCGTGATCAGGAACGGATAGAAGATGGCACAGATACAGATAGTGGCCAGCAGCATCGGCATGAAGTACTGACGCGCCGACTCGATGGCGGCATCAAAGGGCTTAAAGCCTTTACCCAAATATTCCAGATAGCCGTCGATGACCACTATCGAGTTGTCGACAATCATTCCCAGCACCACTATCAGTGCCGCCAGGGTCACGATGTTCAGTTCGATGCCCATCATATACATGATAGTCACGCTGACAAACGTGCTCAACGGGATGGTGATAGCCGCCACGATGGCCGAACGGATGGGGAACAGCACCATCATCACCAGGATAATAATCAGCATCGAGATGAGCAGGTCGCGCAGGAAATCACTCACACTCGTAGCTACCACTTTAGGCTTGTCGGCAATGCGGGTGACATGTACGTCATCAGGGAGTTCATCAGCAGCAAAACTGCTGAGCACTTGCTCTATCTCCTGCCCGTACTGCACCACGTTATTGCCAGGTGTCATCTCCATCGACAGGAGCACACACGGATGTCCGTCCTGTTCGATACGACTCGACATGGGTTCGTATTCACGCACCACACGGGCCACATCGCGCACGCGCGTCACCTTACCCGTCGCAGGGTCGGAGAAGATAATCTGGTTGGCTATCTCCTCCTCGCTGTTCTCTTGAGCCTCTACGTGGATAGGTATCTGCTGGTCGTCGTCGCTTATCGAGCCACTCATGGTGGTGATGCCTTGAGCCTGTAGGCGTGAAAAAAGCATCTGCTGGCCAATACCGTAGGCCTGCAAGCGTTGGCGATCGATATAGAGCGATATCTGCTCCTTCTGTTCACCGAACAACTTGACATTCGCTACCGACGGGATACGGCGCAAGCGATCGCTCAGGTCGTCGCTATACTGTTTCAGTTCACGATAGCTGCGCTGACTGCTCTCGATGGCAATGAGCAGCGCCGAAGTGTTGCCAAAGTCATCATTCACCACGATGGCCAGCACACCACTGGGCAACTGGGCCTTAAAACCATTCAGACCGTGCTTGATCTTCGACCACACTTCGTCCTTGTTGTTCACGTCATCGTTCAGCTTCACCATCACGATACACATGCCGTTCTGCGACTGTGTGGTGGTCTTCACACGGTTCACCTCGCCAAAGGTAAAGAGGTAGCGCTCCAGCGGACGAGCCACCTGCTGCTCCACCTCCTCGCTGGTAGCACCAGGATATACAGCCACTACCACTCCCTGACGGATGGTGGCGTGCGGAAATTCGTCCTTCGGCATAATGTACATGCCGTAGATGCCCATCACAAACAATATGCCTACGATGAGCAATGATATCGAGTAATGCTCCAAAGGCCAACGGAGCCAGTTCATATTATTACGCATTCGCTAAATGATAATTGAAAAATGATAAATGATAAAACTATGAACTAGAAAACCACCTTAGTTCCTTCACTCAGTTTCTGATAACCCTCTGTGGCAATACGGTCGCCAATGCTCAGACCATCGATGACGCTTACATAATTGCCCTGTGTCTGACCGATAGTCACAGTTGTGCGATGGGCCGTGCTGTCCTTGTCCACCGTCCACACAAACAGACTGCCGTCGGACTTCTTCTGTACAGCCGTTATAGGAACCATCTTGCTGCCAATGGCTTGTGATCCATCAGAGACAAAACGGACACTGGCCACCATACCCGGCAACAGTTTCCGATCGCCATTTGCCACATTGATTCTTATATCGTACGTGTGCGTGAGGGCGTCGGCCTGTACACCTTTCTCTATCCGGCCACCTTGAAAACTGCCATTGATGGCTTCTACCGAAATATTTGTTGGTGTAGTAGCATTGAGTCCACCTATCTCTGCTTCAGGAACAGCCACCTTCACCTTGACTGTTGAGATATCGAGGATACTCACAACAGCCTGTGACGGCAGGGCTGTCTCACCTGTTCCTATCAGTTTCTTGCCGATAATACCACTGACCGGAGCCGTCAGCCGGCAGTCGGCCAGATTCTTCTTCGACACCTCCAGTTGCGACTTGGCCTGAGCCACTTTGCTCTGTATCTCGACCCACTGCACTTCTGGCAGCGAACCGTTGTCGTGCAACATCTTATAGCGCGCCAGTGCATCGTTGGCCTGCGTCATCTGCGCCTCAGCACCAGTCAGCAGATTGCGGGCCTGCGTGTCGTCCATCTCGGCTATCAACTGACCCTTGCTGACAGTCTGACCTTCATTTACCAGCATGCGTTTTACCACACCCATGCCCGTGAAGCTCACTGCCGTCGCCTCGCGTTCTTCCACGATACCCACGTACGTCTGGGCATTATCCACCATACCAGGTGATACCACCTGTGTTTTCACTCTCGTCGGAGCCTTGGTTTCTTGTTCCTTTTTACTTGTACAGCTGCATATCAGCATCACGCCCAGCAGCATCAAAATGCTCTTTCTCATAACTACCTGTTAAATTTCTTGCAAAGGTAGTGTAAAACAAGACATAATCGATGTTTGATTTCACCTATTACATTATCATTTTGACATTAATAAGTAAAATAAAACATAAATAATACCAAATAAGACATCATTTTTGCAGATTATTGACTACATTTGCAACATGAAACAGCAGGAAGAGATTACTTTTCAGACATTGGCCAACAATGATGATATCCAGCTAGGTTATCTTGACAACGAGATAGCCATCGTGGATAGCATACAGCAGTTTACGCAGATAAGCGCGGCTCACGTAACGATGAATGCCATCGTGATATGTACCAGAGGTAAGGTACAGGCGCAGATGAACGGCATACACATGGAGTTGCACCAGAACCAAGTGGCCGTAGTGCCGCAAAATGTGACGGTGACAGACGTGATGGTAAGTCCCGACTTTGACCTGAAGGGACTGTTTCTTACCAATCGCATACTACGTAGTTTTCTGCGCGAGAAGATCAGCATCTGGAATGACATGATGTACATACAGCGCCAACACATAGTATCGATGGACGAAGACGAGATATTGTTCTATACCCATTTCTACGACATGCTGACGCTAGCCATCGAGCGCGGCAAGGACAATCCCTATCACACAGATGTGATTGAAGCTCTGCTGCGTTCAGTCATCCTGGGATTATGCGGTGCCATGAAGACGATGTTGCCAGCAGTGGACCATGACATCAGTTCGACAGACGCTCACTTCCAGCGGTTCCTGGACCTGCTGCACACCATCAAGGTGAAGCACCGTCCCGTTGAGGCCTACGCCAACGACCTCTGCATCTCACCCAAGTATCTGACTGTCATCTGCAAAAAGAATTCAGGCAAGACTGCTAATGAATGGATTACGGAGCATGTGTTAGAGGACATCCGCTACTATCTGAAACAGACAGATATGAGCATCAAACAGATTTGCGACCGTCTCGGTTTTCCTAATCCTTCTTTCTTTGGGAAATATGTCAAAGACCATTTTGGTCAGACGCCGGTGCAATTAAGAAACTGTTGACCATAAAAAATGGCAGGAATCATTTCCTGCCAAAGTCTGCGGGGACCTCACCCCATTTGCTCGTCTCCCACTTAATAATCGGATTGCGGAAGTTATGGGTGCGCAGCCAATTCTCAGCACGCAGGATAATATGGTAGAGCGGCTCCGTCTCCGGAGTTCGCTCTAATTTGGTCTTACATTGGCGCTTGTTCACCCATAAAATGGCGTTATACGAATCCGAGTAGATGGTCTTATCGTGTAGTCCTTGCTGCCAACAGAGTGCCAAAGCATGGACGATGGCCAGGAACTCGCCGATATTGTTCGTCCCTTTCATCGGACCGAAATGAAACACCTGCGCACCGGTCTGCAGGTCAATGGCCTGATACTCCATAGGGCCAGGATTGCCGCTGCAGGCTGCGTCCACAGCCCACGCGTCTGCCCTAACTTCCATGGGTAAGGGCAGTACCGTGTCGTGTCTATAATCGGGAGGATTCTGCATCATAATATTTTGCAGCGGGCGACAACAGACTTTTTCGGACTGTCCGTGTTTGTCCGCTGTTGTCCGCTGCTAATCATTACATTCTTTCAGGCACTTCGATGCCGAGGAGACCCATGCCGTTCTTGATGATCTTAGCGACGTTCTTGGCCAGCATCAGGCGGACGGCCTTCTTCTGCTCATCGGGCTCGTTAAGGATGCTGAAGTCGTGGTAGAACTGGTTGAACACCTTCGTCAGCTCATAGCAGTAGTTGGCAATGCCAGAGGGAGAGTAGTCCTTACCGGCCTGCTCCACGGCAGCACCAAACTCAGACATCTTCTGGATGAGCTCGATCTCCTTGCTAGACAGACTAATAGCACTAGTTAAACTAGTCATACTAGGTGCCTTGCGGAGGATTGAACGGATGCGGGCATAGGTGTACTGGATGAAAGGACCGGTGTTTCCGTTGAAATCGATACTTTCCTCGGGGTTGAACAGCATATTTTTGCGAGCGTCCACCTTCAGGATGAAGTACTTCAGGGCACCCATACCCACGATGCGGGCAATTTCACGGCGCTCTTCTTCGGTCATGTCGTCAAATTTGCCCAGTTCCATCGAGGTCTTGTAGGCATCCTCGACCATCAATTGCATCAAGTCGTCAGCGTCGACAACGGTACCCTCGCGGCTCTTCATCTTACCGTTGGGCAGTTCCACCATACCATAAGAGAAGTGAACCAGTTCCTTGCCCCACTTGAAGCCCAGACGGTCCAGCAGGATAGAGAGCACTTGGAAGTGGTAGTTCTGCTCGTTGCCCACCACATAGATCATCTTGTCGATGGGGTAATCCTGAAAACGCATCTCGGCCGTACCGATGTCCTGTGTCATATAGACTGAGGTGCCGTCAGAACGCAGCAAGAGCTTCTGGTCCAGACCCTCGTTGGTCAGATCTGCCCATACGGAGTTGTCCTCGTGGCGCTCGAAGAGACCCTTAGCGAGTCCTTCCTCCACCTTGGCTTTACCCTTCAGGTAAGTCTGACTCTCGTAATATATCTTGTCGAAGGAAACGCCCATCTTCTTATAGGTCTCGTCGAAACCGGCATACACCCAGTTGTTCATCTTCTCCCACAGGGCGCGCACCTCGGGGTCGTTATTCTCCCATTTCACCAGCATCTCGTGAGCCTCCTTGATGAGCGGAGCCTCCTGCTTGGCCTTTTCTTCAGCTTGCTCAGCGGGTAAACCGCTGGCCACAAGCTGGGCGGTCAGTTCTTTCACCTCCTCGCGGTAGTGCTTGTCGAAGGCCACGTAGTAGTCGCCTATCAGATGGTCACCCTTCTTGCCAGATGACTCGGGAGTCTCACCATTGCCGTACTTCAGCCAAGCCAGCATAGACTTACAGATATGAATACCGCGGTCGTTCACGATATTTGTCTTCACCACCTTGTTGCCGTTGGCCTCCATAATCTGAGCCAGCGACCAACCCAGCAGGTTGTTGCGCACATGACCCAGGTGCAGAGGCTTGTTGGTGTTGGGCGAGCTATACTCGATCATCACGAGGGGTGAACTCTCGTGCACAGGCTTCATGCCGAAGCGGTCATCCTGGTCGATGGCCTGCAGCAACTGCAGCCATGCTCCCTCACCGACGCTCAAGTTCAAGAAACCCTTGACGACGTTGAACTTACTAATGGCATCGCAGTTCTGCACCAGATACTCGCCAATCTCCTGAGCCGTCTGCTCAGGGCTCTTCTTAGCCGCTTTTACGAAAGGAAAAACGACCAGCGTCAGGTTACCCTCAAACTCACTTCTTGTCTTCTGCAACTGCAGCATCTTTTCGTTGGCATCCATGCCATAGAGGGCCTTCACGGCCTCGCCTGCAGCCTTGCTGATTAATGTCTCAATATTCATACCTTATTAATTTTTGGCTGCAAAGGTACAAATAAAAATTGAGCCAACCAAACAGTCGGCTCAAATTCTTCGACCCAGTCGAAACCTGCTTAGAACAAATCGCTGCCGTTAAGATAGAGTTCACCATTGCGAACCTCACCTATCGTGTTACCGATTAAGGTACGTATGGTACCATCTGACCGTATCTCGCCAACGATATTACCAGAAGAGAACCTTGTTATTCGGTTTCCGCTTAACCAGCCAATGCCGTTATAACCGGAAATAATCTTACCGTTCGAGTCAATCTCGCACTTCTTGCCATTGTAGTAAAGCACCTTATACTGAGGGCCTCTGCTGCTACGCTCAGCTGCTGCTTTCTTCGCTGCCTCCTGACGGGCTTTGGCCTCAGCGGCAGCCTTCTCGTCAGCCTGCTGCTTCAGTATCTTCAGCTTGGGCACCTGTTCCTGAGACAGCATGGTGCCGTGGACCACATAAACCATGAGCAGCGGACTGACGTAATCGCTAAACTCGCCCATCTTCGTGCCATAGCATGTAACGGGCTAGTAGGTCGGCAGCATCATTGTTGTAGAGTGAGTCGCGCAGCAGGTCAAAGCGTTCAAGCTCCAGTCGGGCACTATCGGGACTGATGGTCCATAGAGCCTGATAGAGTCCGTCGCGGGCGTGCATCTCGTTGTAGGGATTGCCCATCTCATGACACAAGTTGACAGCTTCGCGCAGATAGGGCACGGCTTGTCGCTCCAGTCGATGCTTCTCGGTCTCGCCACATCCATCCTCGCGGCTCATGGAGAGTAGCGTGTGACCTACCTTGTTGAGCGATATAGCCAGCGACTGGCGGTTGCCCTCGCGGCGGAAGTAAGGGATGATGGTGTCGAATATGGCCAATGCCTCCTGATACTGTTTCATGCCTAACAGGATGGCAGCCTTTTGGGACAGGCGCACACGCAACTTCATCTGCCGCCCGTCCTCACGCTCCAGCTGTATGGCTCGCTCGATATAGCGCTGAGCCGCGTCGAAGTGATTCATGGTGAACTCCGTCTCGGCTGCCGCCCCACAATACATGGCGATACGGGCACGGTGGTTAATCTCTTCGGCCAGCTGGAGCGCCTCGAGTATGTACTTCAATCCCTCCTGCGGCTGCTTGGCATCAACATAAATGGCGCCGATGGTGTTGAGCGACGAAGAGATCATCTCCTTGTCGCCGCTGGCACGGTCCATGGCGTTGCATTCTTTAGCATAGCGCAGGGCCTTCTGGTAGTCAGACTGTCGTGAAGTACATACGGCGAGTATGCTCAGTTCGTCGGTCACCTCATCGGTCATACCCAGTTGGCGAAGCATGGGTAGTGCCTGTTCGCCCACAATGACAGCACTATCATATAGCTGCTCTTCATAGTAGCTACCGCTGGCCTCATAGAGGCGCATGGCCTCCTTTCGGCTGACGACAGTCGATGATGTGGTCGGCGGTTTACCCGCCGACACTACAGGCTCGGCTTCGACACCCATAGTGGCGGTAAAGAGCAAGAGAACGAGAAAGATTCTGGCCAGATAATCGCTTGGGGTGACGCCGAAGAAACGCTTGAAGGCACGTGTAAACGACGACTGGTCATCGTAGCCGCAACCTTTGGCTACGTCGAGTATCGGCATGTCGGGAGTGGTGTCCAGCAGGTGGCGCGCCTTCTGCAGAGCAATCAATCGGCGCTGGCGCAATACCAGCACGACGGCCACCGCCAACAGCATGATGTTCAATATTATAATATAGGTACGCGAACGGCTCACGAAGTGGTTTTCTTCCTGCAGTTGGTCGTTGCCAAACTCGGCATTATATTTGGCCAGCGTTTCGACCGAAGCCTTGCTATAAAGCGAATCCTTGAGGCGGATAGCCTCGCGGAGACTGTCAACGACACACCGATCCTGTTCAGTACTTTCTCCTAAAGCGTATGGCACAGCCATCCACCACAACAGAATTATAATAAATATCTTTTTCACTAGAAAAATCCTATTCGGCCAGCATGAAATCGAGTTGGCGTTTCTCAAGATTGGCCCGCGCTACTTTTATACGCACGGGGTCGCCCAACTGATACTTATGGTGGTGACGACGACCCACGAGACAGTAGTTGCGCTCGTCGAAGTCGTAGTAGTCATCATCCAAGTCGCGCATCGGCACCATACCTTCACAGTGGTTCTCGTCTATCTCACAATAGATGCCATACGACTGAATGCCAGAGATATGCGCGTCGTACTCGTTGCCTATCTTATCCTCCATAAACTCCACCATCTTATACTTGATGCTGTCGCGCTCGGCCATCTGAGCTGTCTGTTCCATGTCCGAACAGTGCTCGCACAATTCCTCATACTTCTGTTGATTAGCTGAACGGGCCCCATCCTGATACTTGGTTAACAGACGATGCACCATCGTATCGGGATAGCGACGGATGGGCGACGTGAAATGCGTATAGTATTCGAAGGCCAAGCCATAGTGTCCGATGTTATGCGTCGAATACTTCGCTTTCATCATCGCACGCAGGGCAACGGTCTCGATGAGTTTTTGTTCCTTCTTGCCCTGACAACTGTCCATCAGGGTATTCAGACTCTTAGAGATAGCCCCCTTCGTACCGCTGGTCTTCATCTTATAACCGAACTTCACCACAAACTCACGCAATGTTTCCAACTTGGTGGGATCTGGCTGGTCGTGAATACGATAAGGCAGCGTCTTGGCCTTGACACCTTTCTTCACTCTACCAACACTTTCGGCAACGGTGCGGTTGGCTAGCAGCATGAACTCCTCAATCAGCTGTGTTGCATCGTTTGACTTCTTGAAGTAGGCGCGAATGGGCTTACCCTTCTCGTCGATATCGAAATGCAGTTCTTCACGGTCGAACTTCACGGCACCCCCTTTGAAACGACGCTCACGCAGACACTTGGCCAATTTGTCCAACGTACGCAATTCGTTGGCATAGGGATCTTCGGAGCCAGATTTACTAGACTTACTAGGTTTGCTAGAGTTACTAGATTCTAGGATATCCTGCACTTCTTCGTACGCGTACCTTCTGTTACTCTTAATAACGGTATGGGCAATGTGGTAGTCCTTCACGTTAGCTTCCTCATCGAGCGTAAAGATGACGCTATAGCATAGTTTCTCCTCGTCGGGACGTAGCGAACAGATGAAGTTACACAGACGTTCGGGCAACATCGGGATGGTACGGTCAACCAGATAGACGCTCGTGGCTCGCTTCGTCGCCTCTTTATCGATGACAGAACCCTCCTTGACGTAGTGTGACACGTCAGCGATATGCACGCCGACCTCCCATAGCTTTCCTTTCTTTTGGATGGACAACGCATCATCGAAGTCCTTGGCATCCTTGGGGTCGATGGTACAGGTAAACACATCGCGGAAGTCCTCACGGCGACTGATTTCCTGCGGCGTGATGCCCGGATCTATCTTCTCTGCAGCATCCTCTACAGCCTTCGGATACTTGTAAGGCAGTCCGTATTGTGCCAAGATAGCATGCATCTCGACGTTGTTGTCGCCTTCCTTACCTAGAATGTCGACCACCTCACCCACAATATTCTTAGAGTCCTTCGACGGCCACTGCGTAATCTTGACGACAGCCTTATCGCCTGTCTTACCACCTTTCAGTTTCTTTTTCGGTATCAGCACGTCATGTACGAAGATGTTTCCTTCCGTCACCAAGAAGGCATAGTCCTTCTCAACTTTCAGCTTACCAACAGCCTGGTCGCGCTTATGACTCAGTATCTCGACCACCATCGCCTCCTTGATATGCTTTTCGCGACGTGCCATATAGGCCACGCGAACACGGTCGCCATTCATGGCAAACAACGAGTTGCGCTCCGACACAAAGACTGGTGTACCGCCATCGTCGGGCTGGAACGAGTTCTTACCGTTGGCCTTACGGATAAACGTACCCTCCTGCACCTGTGTCTTCAGATTCAGACGATACGAGTTGTCGCTGACCTTCGACAGGAAGTCGTCCCACGCCATTTCTTCCATCAAGTCGACAGCCATCATCTTTGTAGGATGCGTGTCCAGCTTCAAGGCCTTGAACACTTGTTTAAACGAGAATGTCTCGTTCGGATTCTGTTGGAACAGCGTCTGCAGCATCTCCTGCAACGCACGCTTGTTCAATCGTTTTCCACCTTTTTTCTTACTCATAGTATTGCGTATTTATTAGTTTCTTGCGCAAAGATACGAAAAATAGCTGAATTATCAGCCCATTTTTGGAGAATTAACGCAATTCGCCCTTAAATAAAGGCATTTGGAGGTAAAATGAGGAATTTCAAAAATGGGCATTAGGCAAATCGTGGAGAATTGCGGAACGAATTAGGTTGCTTATTCGTAACCCAGATTGGACTATCCGAGAAAGTTAAACTTTCTTAACAACCTGCGCAATTCATGACATATCGCGGCAGTTCAAACCGCCTTAACACTTCCCGTTCCAACTTCCGAAATTTGACATGATTTGCGTAGTGATTTATTCCCAGAAAGGTATTACTTTTGCAGCCTGAATTTTTAAACGGAGAAAGAAGAATGAGTAGAAGCACTTTTGCAGTCTTGTTTTACGCGAACAGGAGCAAGGAGAAAAACGGAATCGTTCCCATCATGGGACGTGTCACAATTAATGGAACGCAGTCGCAGTTCAGTTGCAAGCGGAGCATACCACTATCGCTATGGGACGCTAAGGGCAACTGTGCCAGGGGAAGAAGCAGGGAGGCACTTGACCTTAACCGAGACCTCGACAATATCAAGGCACAGATCATCAAGCACTATCAGCACCTTTCAGACCGTGAGGCATTCGTCACGGCTGAGATGGTGCGCAATGCCTATCAGGGCTTAGGTACTGAGTATGAGACGCTGCTTGGAGCCTTCGACAAGGACAATGCCGACTTCCTGAAACGGGTGGGCAAAGACCGCTCCATGAGTTCCTATAAGGTAATGGTACGTTCTCGTAATCATACGGCAGCATTCATCAAGTGGCGCTATCGTCGCACGGATATGTCGATGTTGGAACTCACCCCTGACTTCATCAAGGACTTTGTCGCCTACCTCAGCACACAGAAAGGACTGCACAACGCATCCATTTGGATGATGTGCATGTGGCTGAAAGGCGTGGTGATGAGGGCGCATCTGAACGGCAAGATTCCCCGCAATCCGTTCGCGCAGTTCCACGTAAGTCCCAACTGCAAGGAAAGGGAGTATCTGACTGAGGATGAACTGAAGGCTGTGATAACGCACAAGTTCGAGGATGCCAATCTCGCCTTTGTGCGTGACCTCTTCGTGTTCGCCTCGTTCACGGCTCTTTCCTTCGTGGATGTCAAGGAACTGACTACTGACGAGTTAGTAGATGTAAATGGTGACAAGTGGATACTGGCGAAGCGACACAAGACTAGCGTACCCTTCCAAGTGAAACTGATGGATATACCTTTGCAGATAATTGACCGCTATAGGCATTTGCAGGAGGACAAACTGGTATTCGGCAAATTGAACTACTGGAGTGTCTGCAAAAGACTGAAAACGGTGATGAAGGAATGCGGCATTGAGAAAACAATCTCATTCCATTGTGCTCGCCATGGGTACGCAACCCTCGCCTTATCGAAGGGTATGCCGATAGAGAGCGTAAGCCGTGTATTGGGACACACGAACATTGTCACGACCCAGATATATGCAAAGATTACAACCGAGAAACTGAACAATGACTTGACAATGTTTGGCAACAAGATTAACGATTCATTCAACAACATCAAAATAGCATAGAGACATGGAAGAGAGAAACATCATCAAGTGGAGTGAGCATAGTGAGTACACAGAACTGACTATACCGAGTGGAGAAATTTGGATGAGCGAGTCCGAAATGGTGGACTTGTTCGGAGTGTTCATCCCCAAGTTGAGAAACGCCATCAAAGCCATCTACAAAGAGGAACTCATTAAGCCCTACGAGGCAGAGAAAACCATCAAGAAGAGAGACAACCTTTATGTCACCGTATATAATATGGAGGTTGTTCTTTTGCTTGCCTTCCGACTTAACTCTTATCAGGCAAGGGCAGTCCGCAGGGAACTTATTGAGCGAATCAGCCGAGACCACAAACCCTTTGAGGTGATACTAACAGCAATCAATGGTACGACAAGTTAATCAAACGACGGTTCTTGCAAAACATGGTACGTTGGAACGCTCTAACATTGGAATGTTCCAACGTTCTAATAATCCAACGTACCATCTAATGATTGCTTGATTGATAGAACTACTGACAGACTGATTTGTTGATTTATTGATTAAGCGTTATATCTGTCATACTACGTGCATAACCAATAAGTAAAAGAAACATTGTCTCTCTATGACAAACTTATGTTCAAATGATCATAGCAAGATGTCTTTTGAGTTACTCGAAACGATTCAAGTAACTCAAAAGGAATTGCCTCCGAAGTCGGCAAGCAGAGTATTATAGGCTCAGAAGTTCTGCATATTTCACGCACGATTTTCATAGATTTTGAATATTTTCTTTTGAAACACCCATTATTTGGGAAATTTTTCGTAAATTTGCACCCAAATAACAAATGATTATGAGTCCAGTATTCCGACGCGAGAGCGAATATACATTCAAGATATACTCCAACGAGGAGGAGCGGATGCACATCCACGTCATCTGCGGCGGCCACGAGGCCAAATACTGGCTGGAGCCCCGCGTGGAACTGGCCAAGAACACGGGCATCCCCGAACACAAACTGAGTGAAATCAAGAAAATCGTAGAGAAATATGCAGACAGCTTCAAAGAACAATTCCGCCAGCACATCGGCAAGCGTATTGATGATTAACGCGCAGGGCATCATGCTCTCTGTGCTGGGCCACGACTATTTCCTGTCATACAACCGCATCCCGTGGATGCAGGACGCGCCCATCCGCAGCGTGCTGAACGTCCAGATGTCCGGCCCCGAGGCCATCGAGTGGCCCGACCTCGACGTGGACCTCGAAATCGAGAGCCTCCAGCATCCCGAACGCTATCCGCTTATCATCAAGCGGAATGCACTGGACTTCGTGGGAGTGTAAGAATTGAATTTATACATCTAATCGAAATGCCAAAATTCTATTTAGAAAAAGTATGTTACGAATTACCGATTCTTGATTCGTATAATGTCTATTTCAGTAAGCAATTGTTTCTTATTAAAATAGGCAAATGCGATTGCCTGCCAATGAAGATGCAAAGCGACCGATTTGGACTTTGCAAAGAATTAGAGAAAGATGTGTTTGAAGTTCTTATACCATTTGTCTATTCGGAAATCACACCATTCATATTTGACAATGTTGTAGGTGAAAATAGGCCCAATCCAGACTTCAATGCATATTTTATCGCTAGAAAGAAAGACGATAGAATAAGTACTTACACATTGTACATGTTTAAAAAGGCAGTATTCTCCTGTATCATAGAAAATATGAGGAAGATATATATGCGAACAAAGAAATGATTCTTGATATTTTTTGAGTCACAAGTAAAAAAACGACTGAACCATCACGGTCCAGCCGGTTTCGCATTATACTTAGGTTTAGACTCAAAAATCGCCTATTTCATCGAGAAACATCCATTTCATCGACACAAAACATTCCGCCGAGCCCATCTCTCGATATCTCGGCGGATATTAATTCAATTTAGATACAACTATTTCGCGAGATTGTTATGCTAAAATTTTAAAAAGAAAAAATAAGCTGATTTTTACTATCAAACGTCATAATAGCGGTTATAATCCTATTAATCAGCCGGTTAGACTATGACGTTTAGTGTTTTGAAACGTCATACTAATGTCATACCAATTAACGGCGAAAATTGGAAAAAGGCTTCAAAAGACACGCAAGATACGTGTAAGTCACTAGTTTGCTACGAGTTAGCGAGTCGTTCCAACGGAGGGAACGAACCGTTTCCACGGAGGGAACGGACTGTTCCCACGAAGGGAACGGACTGTTTCCACGAAGGGAACGGACTGTTCCCACGAGGGGAACGATGTGTAACCATTAAGGGAACGACGTACATACTCCTATCAAAAAGGCGACTTATAGGGACATTATGACATTAGTATGGCGTTTCGAAAGGACAAACGTCATATGATAAACAGCTGAATATAAACAGCTTAAGTATCAATATGACGTTTGATAGTAGTTTTTATGATTTTTTGTGAAGAAAAATTGGTCTCACCAAATTTCACCACCAACGGTATCTTCACGGGGTGCCCACTTGCCTTTGAGAATCTCGTCAACCAGGTCACCACAGTAGAATAAGAAGAAAGAGGTGCCGGTAGCTACGTGTAGCGTAGTTTTTGACTGGTAAGAGAGAGCTACGATGTTATTCACTCCCCATGTGTTGCGCACACTCTCAAAGTTGCAGAATGGCACAACCTCGTCGCCAATGGAATGGAAGAAGGTGAAGCCATTGCCTGGCTTGTAGTTGCCGGCTGTAAGCGCATTCATCATGCAACTGAGCACGAAAACGGTAAAATTCTTAATTGACTTCATAACTTATTATTTTAAATTAGTAATACGTTTCTGCTGCAAAGATACGACGTTGTGAGGCCCATTCCAAACTTTTGGCAGGTTTTTATCTGAGGTAGTAACGACAGGGGGGGAACACGACAAATGTCAGGCAAAAGCTTGTTAGCTGTCGCAAAGACACGGCCCATCTTGTCCAAGACACCACCAAACAGATCAAACCATCACAATTCTGACGTTTTTAATTAGATTAACAATTAAAATCGTGTATTTCACTCGATTTATATTACCTTTGCAGCAAAGTAACCGTTAAAACCAATTTGATTATGGATCCATTAACAATGTATGCTTTAATTGGCGGCGCCATTCTGCTGCTGGTATTTTTCCTCTTTATTTCATACGTGAAGGCTCCCCCCTCGTCAGCTTTCATCATCTCTGGTCTGAGCAAGGAGCCACGTGTACTGATTGGCTCGGGCGGATTCCGCATTCCGTTCTTCGAGCGTCTGGACCGCGTTTACTTGGGACAGATTACCGTTGACATCAAGACAGAGGAGAGCGTACCTACCACCGACTTCATCAATGTTGACGTGGATGCAGTGGCCAAAATTCGCGTCATGCCCACCAACGAAGGAACACGCTTGGCTGCCAAGAACTTCCTGAATATGATGCCGAGCGACATTGCCGAACAGTTGCAGGACTCGTTGCAGGGTAACATGCGTGAGATTATCGGTACACTGGACCTGCGCTCGCTGAATACCGACCGCGATGGATTCTCTGACCAGGTGATGACCAAGGCCCAGCCCGATATGGCAAAGTTGGGTATCGAGATTATCTCTTGTAACATCCAGAACGTGACCGATAAGGAAGGCCTCATCAAGGACCTGGGTGCCGACAATACCGCTAAAATCAAGAAGGATGCCAGCATCAACCGTGCCATTGCTGAGCGCGACGTGAAGATTGAGGTGTCGAAAGCCGACAAGGATGCCAACGATGCCCGTGTGGATGCCGATACAGCTATTGCCATCAAGAACAATGAACTGGCTCTGAAGCGTGCTGCCCTGAAACAGCAGGCCGATACGGCTCAGGCTGATGCCGATGCTGCCTACGCCATCCAGCAACAGGAACAGCAGAAGACCATCAACATCAAGACTGTCGAGGCTGAAATCGAGAAGACTAAGCGCGAACAGATTCTCTCTCGTGAGCAGATTGAGATTCGTCAGAACCAGTTGGCTGCTGAAGTAGAGAAGAAGGCCGATGCCGATAAATATAAGGTAGAGCGCGATGCTGCCGCCGATCTGGAACAGCGCAAGCGTGTGGCCGAGGCTCAGAAGTATGAGGCTGAACAGCGTGCACTGGCTCAGAATGCCGAGTCGGATGCCGTCCGCTACCGTCTGGAACAGGAGGCTGCCGGTATCAAGGCCAAGGGTGAGGCCGAGGCTTACGCCATTCAGAAGAAGGGTGAGGCTGAGGCTCAGGCTATGGACAAGAAGGCCGAGGCTTATAAGAAGTATAACAATGCTGCCGTCATGCAGATGATGATTGAGGTGCTGCCTCAGGTCGTTGAGAATGTCGCTAAGCCCATCTCGGCCATCAAGGACGTCCACGTCTACAGTGGCGGTCAGGACACTGGTGCCGGCGTAGCCGCCATGAGCGGTGGTGTTCCCGTGGCCATCAAGCAGGCTTTCGACGTACTGAAGTCAGCAACAGGTGTCGATATGGCTGACATCATGCGTGCAGGTACCATCGATGCCAAGGTAAACCGCAACATCAACCTGAACGATGAGGCCCGCGATGCTGTGGATAACATAACAGGAAAGAAGAAGTGAAGATATTAATTACAGGAGCCAGTGGCTTCATTGGCTCCTTTATTGTGGAAGAAGCGCTAAGGCGTGGCTTCGAGACGTGGGCAGCTGTGCGTAAGAGCAGTTCACGAGCTTTTTTGCAGGACAAGCGCATCCACTTCATCGAACTGGACTTCTCATCGGAGACACAGATGACTGAACAGCTGACGGGTCTGCAGTTCGACTACATCGTACATGCTGCAGGTGTCACCAAATGTCTCGACAAAGCAGACTTCCATCGTATCAATACTGAGGGAACACAACACTTGGTACGCGTGCTGCTGGCATTACAGATGCGCATCAAACGCTTTGTCTACATCAGCAGTCTCAGCATCATGGGAGCCATCCGTGAACAGCAGCCCTACACAGAAATCTTGGAAAGCGACGTAGCAAAGCCGAATACGGCCTACGGAAAGAGTAAGCTGGAGGCAGAAAAGTGGCTGGCAACCGTCAAGGACCTGCCTTACGTTATTCTCCGTCCTACTGGCGTCTATGGTCCTCGTGAGCGCGACTACTTCATGATGGCCAAGAGCATCCAGTCGCATACCGACTTTGCCGTAGGTTACAAACAGCAGGACATCACCTTCGTCTACGTGACGGATGTGGTACAGGCTGTCTTCCTGGCCTTGGAGAAAGGGCAGAGTGGTCGTAAATACTTCTTATCAGACGGCGAGGTCTACCAGTCGTCAACCTTCAGCAACCTGATTCGCAAGGAACTGGGAAATCCTTGGTGGATTCGTATCACGGTGCCCATCTGGGTATTGCGTGTGGTGACCTTCATAGGCGAATACGTAGGACGACTGACAGGCAAGGTAACGGCCCTGAACAACGACAAATACAACATCATGCGTCAGCGCAACTGGCGTTGCGACATCGAGCCCGCTCGCAAGGAGTTAGGCTACGAACCGAAAGTAAAATTAGAGGAAGGCGTACGTCGCAGTATCCAATGGTATAAAGATAACAAATGGCTGTAAAGAAGTGAGAAGTGATAAGTGATAAGTGAGAAATGAAGATAAGGGACTATTTGATTCGTGAGAAGAAACCTACGACGGGACTGCTGCCCTTCGAGTGGGTGGCCTTTGGCTATCTGGCTTTCACGGTGGTGATGATGGTTATCCTATGGGACAAGCTTGCCAATCCCAGCGATATGATCAAAGGACGCATCCAGTTCACGCTGGTCACTTTGGCCATGTGGGGCATCTACCGTCTCTGGCCTTGTCGAGTGGCCCTCTTGCTACGCATCGCAGCACAGATGGCATTCCTCGGCTGGTGGTATCCTGACACCTACGAACTGAACCGTGCCCTACCCAACCTCGACCACATCTTTGCCCAATGGGAACAATCGCTGTTCGGCTGTCAACCATCGCTGCTTTTCTCGCAGAAGGTGCCATACGGCTGGTTTTCTGAATTGATGTGTCTGGGGTACGTCAGCTACTTCCCGCTGATGCTGATTACCTATCTTTACTATTTCGTGAAGCGCTACAAGGAGTTCCAGATGACAGCCTTCGTCATGCTCACCTCCTTCTTCGTCTATTACGTCGTCTTCGTCCTTCTGCCTGTTACTGGACCACAGTTCTATTATCTCGCCGTAGGTACGGAAAAGATTGCTGAAGGCATCTTCCCCAACTTAGGCGACTGGTTTCTGACGCACTCCGAACGTATGGCGGCACCAGGATGGAGCGATGGTTTCTTCTACCACCTGCTCGACATCACCCACGATGCCGGCGAGCGGCCCACTGCCGCCTTCCCCAGCAGCCATGTGGGAGTCACCACGGTCGTGATGTTGTTGGCCTTGCGCACACGTAGCAAGGGCCTCATCTTCACCATCCTACCCTTCTACATTCTGATGTGTCTATCAACCGTCTATATCTACGCCCACTATGCCATCGACGCCATAGCAGGACTCGCGACGGGAGTCCTCTTCTACTTCGCACTCATAGCCCTCTGGCACCGCCTAAAATGTTAATTTTTGCAGAACATGTGACCAATGACAAAAGAAAACACCATCCGGCAAAGGTTTAGAAGTTTCATAAAGGCCAATATTGGTCTAGTCAACATCATTGCTGCAGCATTGTTGGTGGAAGTGGTGTCGGGAGTCATGTATTATTCGGCACAGAGACCATGGACCGTCTGAAACAAGGCAATAGCAGCAAGACCGCCAGATGGGGATGGTTCTCGCTAGTCATATCGCCCAAAATCTTTAACACGAAATGGTAGATTTACAGACAAAAAAAGGGACTCCGCTGAGCCCCGACCTTTGTTAACCTTAAATCTAATACTATGAAAAACACACTGCAAAGGTACTCATTTACACCAAATATTAAATATTAAACCATAAAAAGATGGTGTCATAAAAACACTTTCTTGACATAAATCAACCGAAAAGATTAAAATTGAAGAAAAATATTTGGTCGTTTCAAAATTAATGCCTACCTTTGCAAACGACTAAGAGACATAGATAACAAAATAGGATTCTGACAACGAAGGTCGGGATTCTTTCTTTTTTCTGCGTCAAATAAAGGTAAAAAAGTAAAAAGGTAAAAAATAAAAGTAATATGGCTTACATGTCACAAGAAGGCTACGACAAACTGATAGCCGAACTACATCGCCTTGAGGCGATAGAGCGCCCGAAAGCTTCAGCAGCTATTGCAGAGGCTCGTGAGAAGGGCGACCTGAGTGAGAACAGTGAGTATGATGCTGCCAAAGAGGCACAGGCTCATTTGGAGGATAAAATCAATAAACTGAAGGCTACCATCAGCGAGGCTAAGGTTGTGGATACATCACGTCTGAGCACGGACAGCGTTCAGATTTTGACGAAGGTGGAGATGACCAATCTGACTACCAACGCCAAGATGAGTTACACCATTGTGAGCGAGAACGAGGCAGACCTGCGTGCTGGTAAGATCAGTATCAAGACACCAATCGCTCAAGGATTGCTGGGCAAGAAGGTGGGCGACGAGGTGGAGATCACCATCCCTCGTGGTACCATCAAACTGCGCATCGAGAACATTTCGATAGCGTAAATTATCATTTGTCATTTATCATTTAGCAAAGGCGTAATATGGATATTTTTGCAAAGATTGCTGCTGGTGAGATTCCCAGCTATAAAGTGGCAGAAAACGAGGAGTTCTATGCTTTCCTCGACATCAACCCGTTGGTAAAGGGGCACACGCTAGTGATTCCTCGCCGCGAAGTAGACTATTTCTTTGATATGGACGACGACGAGCTAGCTCGCTATCAGCAGTTTGCTAAGCGCGTGGCTATTGCCATCAAGAAGGCTTTCCCATGCAAGAAGGTTGCTCAGATAGTGCTGGGTCTGGAGGTTGCTCATGCACACATCCACCTCATCCCCATGCAGAGTGAGGCCGATGCCGACTTCCGTCGCGAGAAGCTGAAGCTGACAGAAGAGGAGTTCAAGGAAATTGCTGCTAAAATTCAGGAGAATTTCTAAATACTTCCGGAGTAATTAAAAATACTTTCGGAGTAATTTTATTTTCTACGTCAACAATTATGATAGGAGTAATTCTTGCAGCGGGTATGGCCAAGCGCCTGCGCCCGCTGACGGATACGCAGCCCAAATGTCTGTTGAAGGTTGGTGAACGTACGCTGTTGGAGCGCACCGTTGATGCCCAGCTGGCTGCAGGTATCAATGAGTTGGTGGTTGTGACGGGCTATCGCGGTGAGATGATTCGCGATTTCCTGACGAACCACTATCCTACTCTCACCATCCATTTCATCCATAATGCCGACTACGAGCACAACAACAACATTTTCTCGCTGTGGATGACACGTCCCTACACCGACGGCAAGGACTTCCTGCTGATGGACAGCGACATCCTGTTGGATCCGAAGTTGGTAAAGGCTATTGTCGAACAAGAAGGCACAGCATTGGCACTGAACCGCCATGAGTGTGGCGAAGAGGAAATCAAGATCATTACTGATAGCGAAGGGCGCGTGGTGGAGTTGAGCAAAACATGCAGCATTGCTGATGCCATTGGCGAATCTGTAGGTGTGGAGCGTATTGCCTCAGACTATTCAACGGCCTTGTTCCACGAATTGGAGCAGATGATAGAACGCGAGGGACTCATCGATATTTTCTACGAACGCGCCTTCGAACGCCTCATACCGCAAGGGCATCACTTCCGTGTGGTAGACACCACGGATTTCTTCTCAATAGAGCTGGATACGGTAGAAGACTTCGAGCGTGCGAAAGAATTGATTCCAGCGGAATTATTCTAATTGAAAATTGAGAATTACAGCAAGCGCTGATAAATATCAGCAACCTGACTGGCCACACTACATCCGCCGAAACGACGGATGTATTTTTTGCTGTTTTCGATACGGAGTTCCCTACCCTCCGCACCTATTAGTGTATGACGGATAGCATCAGCCATGGCTTCCACATTGCCTGGCTGAACGTAATAGCTGTCAGGGCCTCCTGCCTCCTCCAGACAAGAACCCGTACATGCTACGATAGGCAAACCACAACTGATGGCCTCGATGATGGGAATGCCAAAACCCTCATAGACGGAAGGATAGACGAAAGCCTCAGCCATAGCATAGAGTACGGGCAGATGTTCATCAGGCACACCATGCAGTACGGAAACACGCTGTTCGAGATGATGTTTATGGGCATATTGCAGCACGCGGTCAGTATAGGAAGTATGACGTCCGACGATAACCAAAGCCACGTCGTCAGGCAACAAGGGCAATGCCTGTACAGCCTGCAAGATGTTTTTTCGTGCCTCTATCGAACCTACATTGAGGATATAACGCTCAGGCAATTGATAAGCAGTGCGTACCTGAGAACGTTGCTCATCAGTTACCTCGGCACTGAAACGAGGGGCAAAACTCTGATAGACAATAGATATCTTACCTTCGTCAATATCACCATAGTACAAGATATCGCGCTTGGTACACTCGCTGATGGCGATGACGTGATCGGCTTCTTTTAAGGTCTGACGAAACTTCCATGCGTAAATCTTGGTGTCCACCCAATTGTAAAACTCAGGATGACGCAGGAATATCAAGTCGTGGATGGTCACCACACTACGGATGCCTGATTTGTGGATGCCTATAGGGAGTTCACCAGACAAACCATGATACAACTGCACGCCATCGCGTTGCAAGTCGGCCACGACACCCTTTATACGCCACCAAGAATTACTCAAACGTCCACCATGAGGATAACAGAAACTGACGTTAGGGCGCTCAAGAATCTGTGAGCGTAAGTCGTCACGCCCCTGGTCTGGCGCATAGAGACGCAACACTAGGTCTGGCCTTTGTGCCAAATCGTTAACTAGCGTTCGCCCATAGCTGCCCAGTCCCGTGCCGTTTCTCACAATGCGCTTAGCATCGAATCCGATGATATTATTCGTCATACTATAGTATATTATCGACTATGATTCCGTCTGGCTTGTCTGTGGATTTCTGACAAACACGAAACGTAAAATGAAAAATTGCGTCACCATAGCAATGCTCATAACGAGCAAAGGAATAATGAGTTCATGGACACCCAGCCACAGGAAGAGGTTGAAAAGCACGATATGCAGTCCAAAATTAAATGCATGACTGCCAGAGAAACCGATAAAACGCTTGAACGTCGGTTTTGTGCGGAAGGTAAAATAGTTGGTAAGAAAGAAGTTGCTGACAAAGCTGATGACATAACCTGTAATATAAGCTACATTGGCTATGGTGAAATACAATAGCAGGTAATAAATTCCATAATGTATAGCCGACGAAAGTCCTCCATTTAACGCAAAGCGCACAAACTGCCAGAACTTCGTGCTATGCAATAACTTTCCTATTTTTTCACTCTTCATATTCATATTCGGTCGCAAAGTTACGAAAAAATCAGCGTTCATGGCACATAGTTCATAAATATTTTGTACCTTTGCATGCAAAATAATAAATAGAAATCTTATGGATTTATCAATTGTGTCACCTGTTTATCGTGGCGAGAAGATGTTAGACGAGCTGGTAAATCGCATACATCATGCCATAAAGCCACTGACTGATGATTACGAGATAGTGTTGGTCAACGACTGCTCGCCTGACGATTCATGGACTAAGATTGCCGAGATTTGTGCACATGACAAGAAAGTCAAAGGTATCAATCTAAGCAGGAACTTCGGACAGCCTTATGCCATAACCGCAGGATTGACATACGCCAAAGGAAATTATATTGCGGTGATAGACTGTGACCTGCAAAATAAGCCAGAAGACCTGCCAGCCATGTATCAGAAAGCGCTTGAAGGGTATGACGTGGTGAGCGCACGACGTGTCGTCAGAGAAGACACCTTCCTGAAACGTATGTCATCAGCTGTTTTCCATAAGGTGTACGACTTCCTGAGCGGTTTCGACACAGACAAGGCTGTAGCTGAATTTGGCATCTATAGCCAGAAGATAGTAAAAGTATATTGTAGCATCCCAGAATATTCACGCTCCTTTGTAGAGTTGATACATACCCTTGGCTTCAAAAAGACTACGGTAGATGTACTTCATGACCATCGATTGGAAGGGAAAAGCTCATATAATCTTGCCAGATTGCTTAAACTGTCGTATAACTCTATCATCTCAAACAGCAATAGACCACTTTATCTGTCTGTGACGTTAGGCTTAATTATGTCATGCCTGTCATTCCTGATGGCTATCTATAATATTTTTGCTAAGTTCTATGGACTCAACGAAGTGGTGGGATATACCTCCACTATATTCTCTATTTGGTTCGTGGGGGGGCTACTGCTCTTTATGATGGGAATCTTAGGGCTCTATATTGGAAAGATTTTCGATCAGGTAAAAGGTCGTCCTGTGTTTATCGTCAGCGATACCATCAATATTTAACATCAAATCGACAAAGAAATGATTCCATTCAACAAACCATATTGCTCTGGTCGCGAACTCAGCTATATACAAGAGGTATGTCACTCTACCACCATGTCTGGTAATGGGCAGTTTACAAAGCTTTGTCATGGGTTCTTCGAAAAACGTTACGGTTTTAAGAAATGTCTGTTGTGCACCTCAGGAACAGACGCATTAGAAATGTGTGCCATGCTCTGTCAGCTAAAGCCTGGCGATGAAGTCATCGTACCATCGTACACCTTTGTGTCGTCTGCGATAGCATTTCTTCGCGAAGGGGCCTGCATACGTTTTGCTGACAGTAACGCCGAAAATCCTAACATAACAGCGGAACAAATAGAACCACTGATTAACGAGCATACCAAGGTTATTGTTGTTGTGCACTATGCTGGTGTAGCTTGTGACATGGACAGTATCATGACTTTGGCAGAGGAACATCATCTAATGGTTGTTGAAGATGCAGCACACTCTATCGATTCCTTCTATAAAGGAAAACCTCTAGGCGGTATTGGCCATTTAGCTGCCTTCTCCTTCCATGAAACTAAGAATATCAATTGCGGTGAAGGTGGTATGTTGGTGGTCAATGATGAACGATTCATCAGTAGAGCCGAGATTTTATGGGAGAAAGGTACCAACCGTGCTGAGTTCTATCGCGGTATGGTTAACAAATATGGCTGGTGTGACATCGGCTCGTCGTTCCTGCCTTCTGAATTCAATGCGGCTTTCTTGTGGGCTCAGTTAGAGCAATTAGATGATATTCAGGGGAAACGTCGTCATATCTGGGAGCGTTACGACCAAGGGTTGAGAGGAAAACTGAGCAATGGCATCAAACTGCCAGAATTGCCAGAATATGCCACTAACAACTACCACATGTATTATCTGCTATGTCCGTCACTGGAGGTTCGTACGACACTAATGAACTACCTAAAGAATCACGGTGTTCAGGCCACCTTCCATTATCTGCCATTACATTCTAGCAAATACTATCAAGACAAACACGACGGTAGGGCACTTTCCAATTGTGATCGTTATGCTGACACCCTAGTGCGCCTCCCGCTGTATTATGAGTTAACAGATGACGAGATTGACAAAATTGTGAAGCTGCTGGTTAAGTTCAAATACTAAAGGAAAAAGGCATGAAGAAAATAATCAATGCTATTAAATGGTTCTTTTCCAATCCCACATGTGTCTTTTGTCTGGGAATGGCTATCGTATTGCTGGCTACCACTTTAGAGGTGGTACGTGGACGAAACACGAACTATTTTGATTATCAGGATTCTACCCGCATGTTTTGGGAGGGGTTGAGTCCTTATAATTTGGAATATGCCCAAGCACATAGCATCTATTTCCTTTATTCGCCCGTCTTTAGCGTTATCTTTGCCCCCATATTCTACTTGCCTTGGTGGCTTGGACCATACGTATGGAATATAGGGAACTACAGCTTGTTTGCTTTTGCCATCAAGAGTCTGCCACAACAATTTGACAGATACAAGCATTGGATATTTCTATTTCTGCTATCAGTGATACTCCAAACGGTATTCTGCTATCAACACAACATTATAGTAAGCTATATATACATCTTTGCATTTATCTTATTAGAACGAGGCAAGGGGTTCTGGGCAGTATTCCTCATCATGCTGTCAGCTACAACCAAGATCTATGGCGCAGCAGAACTGGCCATTTTGTTCTGCTATCCCAAAGTATGGCGCAATTTAGGTTACGCTGCCCTATGTGGAGCAGGGTTCTTGTTGTTGCCAGCCCTAAACACTGCTTTTGACAACGTGTTTGTACTATATCAAGAGATGTTCGACATGATAGCCAGTCATCATAGTGATTCAGACTTTATTGGGATTCTTTTTGCCCGAGGACTCAAGCCCTTCTTATTGCCCAATTACCGATTAGTTCAAATAACGGTATTAGGGCTATTAGGCATTGCGTTCTTTGCCCGTTATAAACGGTGGAGAATGTTGGAGTTCCGGGTTCAGGCCTTAGCCGTACTGACAGGATTCATGATCTTGTTTAGTGACTGCCCAGAAACCCATACTTATATTATCACATTCCCCTTCTATGCTATGGCATTTTGGCTACATAAAAACCGCAACTGGATAGATTGGACATTGTTCTGGTCATTGGTTATTAATTTCTGCATCCTTCCGACAGATATTCTTTGTCCTGCATGGTTGCACGACTACATCCACCAAACCTATTGGTTAGATGTCTATACGTATTTCTTCTGCTGGTTACGTATCATCTGGTGGGCTATCGGACCAGAAAAGATGCCAATGATACCAAAGAAGGCCATAGTCGTCTTGTTAGCCGTTATACTGCCTGCGACCCTAAAGGCACAGAAGGATGTGACATTCAATGTAAAAGGTGTTTCCTTTAAAATGGTATATGTTGAAGGGGGTTCTTTTATCATGGGGGCACTGCCTAACGACAAAGAAGCAGATTTCGACGAAGTCCGTCATAAGGTTACATTGAAAAATTACTATATTGGTGAAACCGAAGTTACTCAAGAACTTTGGGAAGCTGTTATGCCCAAAAACAGGTCGAAACATAAGGCGTCACAATATCCTGTAGAATATGTAACATACGATATGTGCAAAGAGTTTATAGCCAAACTCAGCGCTCTTACAGGAAAACATTTCCGCCTGCCGACAGAAGCAGAATGGGAATATGCTGCTCGTGGTGGGAAGAAGTCAAAAGGCTATCTTTATGCAGGTAGTAATAATATTGACGAAGTGGCCTACACATTATCCAATATCAGGGAATACCTGCATAAACCAGTGGCCCAATTCAAGCCTAACGAATTAGGGATTTATGACATGTCAGGAAATGTATGGGAATGGTGTGAGGATTGGTATAGAAAGACGCCACAAAGCAAGCCTTCCTGCAATTTCCACGTTATTCGTGGAGGAGGATACGACTGCTCACCTCGCTATTGTCGTTCAACCAATCGCTTCATGTACGACCAGCGTCGTCGCTTCAATCATGTAGGGTTCAGACTTGCACTGTAATGTTCTGACGCATATAGTCGGGAAACGTCAGAGACCAACGTGAACCACTCCATTTACGCCTCAGTGTCTCATAGTCAGCCAAGCATTTATATGGCAATCGCTTCTGCAGCCAAGGGCGACATACTTTCTCCATCACAAAATTGCCATAGAGCTCGAACTCTGAGAAACCAGCATGACAATGCCTATTATAGCTATTCAGTATGGTATCTATCCAAGACTCTCCTGATTGTTTACTGATAGCTTGATGTAGCTTTTTCAATTGTTCCTTATCAAACAACATCTTATGATCCACATAAGACAGATGATGTAATTTTAGTTCTGGCAATAGCTGATGGATGTTGTCATAGTAAGGCCGGTGTTCTTCATAACTCATATAAAATACCGTTTTATGATCATTTGTGAGAAACACATGCGGACGTATCAGCACATGATCTGCATCTATGCAAAGATAATAACGGCAAGTACCCACTTTTCCGCTAAGCTTCACCAGTTGCTGAAACAACCAACCGCTACGATCACCTGTTAGCCCATTACCATAATCTAATTGCAGATGCAAGTCTTTAGGGGCAAAACCAAACACTGACGTCTCATCAACAAACTGAAGCTGATGGTCATTGCAAAACTGAATAATTTCCGGTTGTGCTGGTGCCACAATATATATTTGCTTGATGGGATGTGCCACGCACATGCGTACACCCTCAAGACATAGTGGAAGAATCTTTAGATCCTTCGCAATGATAGGTATCACTACATCAATTGGCTCTTCTGCTGGTTGTAACTTTGGAAATGATCTCCATGCAAATAAACGGTATCTGATTTTACGCAATTGTGACATATCTACTATATAATTTTTCTAAACCAATAATCAAACAAGTGAAAAGCACTTTCAGTCATATCTTCCACATTCGATGTATCCATCCGATATAGTGGAATATCACGATACATAGCCGCTACTAAAGAAAAAGTGCTAGGAGGACCAATTAGAAAGTCGCATTCAGAGAGCATAAACAAATCTTCCGGTGCGCTTCCGTTCAGATTATGTACACATGCAGTAGGACACAACTGTTGAAAATGACCTTCAGTGACAGAAGAGTCGTTTGATGACAAATAAACATGTACTACACTTTTGTCATGCATCTCTGCAAATTTATTAATATGTCGAGCATAGATGTCATCATTATAATAATATTTTCCGTTATTCCAAACCGAATAATCACCACGACGTATATGCACCCCCAATCTAACTATACGACTAGCAGTACCTTCAGCTGTTTGCATTTTCTGTTTAACAGGCATTGTATACTGCTCATCTATCGCAAATAATTCACAGATTTCCTGACGATATTTCAGGAAAAGGTCGTAATAACGAACATACCAGCCACTAACCACAATATGTCGATAGCGTAACATTTTCAGTTCCAAAGCCTCTCGGTCACATTCTGCATGCTTAAAACTTGCAGTTGGCAACAACTTTATGGCAGCTAAAGCCTTCGCTATTACATAAAGAGGGAAGCTAGTCAATGAGGTATGTTGAATATGAAAGTATGGATACTTATAGCTGAAGCGCATGGACAAGACCTTCCGACCATGTTCCCTACCCCAAGCATAAACATGAGCATACT
This sequence comes from uncultured Prevotellaceae bacterium, assembly GCA_902762565.1. Taxonomy (GTDB): domain Bacteria; phylum Bacteroidota; class Bacteroidia; order Bacteroidales; family Bacteroidaceae; genus Prevotella. The sequence goes on along the minus strand of CACWOS010000001.1, from coordinate 72,323 downwards.
GCAACAGATTGTTGCACATCTGACTTTTATCTCTGGCAAATATCATCTTCTATTATCGTTTGTCAATGTCATCATATAACTTTTGTAAATATGCCTGAGCTTTCCTCACAAGTCCATCACCATCAGGTCCTTCTGAGGAATATACCCGCTCTAAGGTGTTATCATATATTACACTACTGCTATCTGTTACCATACCCATCATATCTGGAAAGGTAAAGAACGCAAAATGAGGAGCACCAGCATCAAGCAAATCTTTAGAATAAAGAAATTCGCTATGATCGATACCTACTAAACCTAATATCGTGGCAGGGATATCTATTTGCGAACCTATAACATGACAAGTCGCAGCCTTTTCTATAACGCCACCAAGAAGGATAAAAGGAGTCTTATATCGCCACAACTGATAATTGTCAGGATTATCTGGATATGCTCCTAAATGATCCGGGACTATCGCTATCAACGTATTCTTCCAACAAGGCAATGCTTTAACTCCATCTATAAAGCGCCCTAAACAATCGTCTGCATACGAAAAAGCATTAAGCACAGAACTATTCTTTATCTTCTGATAATCTGGTACATCGAAAGGCTCATGGCTGCTTTCTGTCATGATACTACGGAAGAAAGGTTTGCCAGACATATCAGCCTTGATATCGGACAGCATCCTATCATAAACTGCACCATCGGCCACGCCCCATTTACCTGTACGCTGTTTAGCAGGGAAGTCTGCATCAGAAACAATCTGTTGAAAGCCTGTGCCCATAAAGTACGAGCGCATATTACTATAATTGATGTCTCCTCCATAATAGAACGTTGTTTGATAACCGCTTTTTGCCAACACGCTAGCTATCGATGGTAGAGAAGTACTCTTTCGGGGTATATCCATCACACTCATGGTCGGTTGTGCCGGCAAACCGCTATGAATCGATACTAACGCCCTATCAGTACGAAAACTATTAGCGTAAAAATTTGTAAAATACAATCCCTCATTTGAAAGCCTCTGCATATTGGGGATTATTCCATTCATATGTATAAGACTATCAGAGAAACTCTCCAGTACTATCAATATTACATGAGGCTTTGAGGCTAGCTGTAGTGTATCTTTGCGTAGATGTGTATAAGTCATTCCCTGAAACAACTCTGATGCTTCATTGTCATTCATAAATCGATATTTTGTTCCTATCTCCTCTTGATGAACAACAGACTCAATAAAGCAAAATATGGGATTCACGGCAGCATGGTTCAGTCGGATATTGCTAGAGAAATACACGCTACCTGTATGATTGGTACCTGTTCCCACTCCACCGCGAATAGGCAAAAGCAAAGCTACCTCCATCAACAATAACACCAATGTTAGCAAAACACGTCGAGGGAAAAAGATATTACTTTGCTTAAAATGCGGCAGACGTGGTTGTACCTTAAATATTGCTATTGCTACGATGATAACAGCAAGAACAGACAAACTGAGTTGCCACCATGTCAGACTTGCCAGCGCATCGGCAGGTGAAGTTTTGATATATAGTAAAGGAGTATTGTCAAGCGGGAATCCCCAATATCCATAAAGGCCAAGATTGGCGATATATGCTAAAGAAGCAAGAAAAGCAGCAACAAAGGAATAGCCCCGCCAAAGCCCATGTAACAAACTGCCCTGCCACCACAACGTAATAATTAATACCAATCCTGGCAGAAGCGTCAGATAGCCACCTATTGCCAAATCAAGACGCAGGCCATACCATAACACCGCTATTAATTCTGTGAACGATACGTCAGCATATAGTGAATGGTATACCATCAGAAAAAGCACTTTGCTGATGGAGCCAATGACTGTCCAAATGATGAACACTAATATGAAGACTTTGATTCGTCCCATCAGCTCTTTGGTTTTATTCCGCCATGCGTTATCTTCAACCACTCTTCCTTGGTACGCTTCCAGCGACGATGACTCCATAACCAATACGACGGTCCTCGCCGAATTGTTGCCTCAAGCATTTCTCCATATTTCTGAGTAATCCAGAACTGCTCTTGTTTCTGTGGCTCATCAGTAATCAGCTTATACTCTGCTACATAATAGCCACGACGGATTCTACGTACATCAAGATAGTATACGTCCATATCAAGCTTTTGCATGATGCGCTCACCGCCTGTAAACCATGGAGTCTCATGATGCAGGAAGTCTGACCAATAATAAATATTATCCCAGAACGGAGCCTGATCAGATATGAAGCCAACAATAAGCGGTTTACCCTGACGACGATAGTTAACAATATACTTGATTGACTTATCCATCGTAATATTTACGCCACCGAAACGGCTACGCGTATAAAGTATCAATTGGTCAGTAACGTAATTTTCTAAAGAATGATACAACTGCATGCATTGGCATAAATTAGGGTCTACCCATAAGGGCATGCTACTTATCCATTCCCAATTGCCGTAATGTCCTAAGAAAACGCCACAGGACCGTCCTTTGCGACACGACTCCTCAACCAATTCTACTCCTTTGAAACGCATACGTTTCTTCAAAGTCTTTTCTGACATGGAAAAGTATTTTACGCTTTCCATCAGCAAGTCGCAGAAGTGGGTGTAGAAACGTCGCTCAACCATCCAACACTTCCTCGGAGACATTTCTGGAAACGAACTCTTTATATTCTCATGTACGACCTCGCGTCTATAACGTATCACATAGAACAATACAATTGACATCAACGATGATATACCATGCAGAAACCACATAGGCAATAGTGATACCACATACCATACCCCAAAAAGTATATAATAAGCTATCTGCTTAAGCGTATGGTATCTTTCTTTATTATAGCTCATTTTTCTCCTGTCTGTTTAAACTTCTTACTCATACCAAAAAAACGCCGTATCTTCTCCCATGGTGACAAATGCCAACTATGAGCACACAAGTGGATAGCATAACTGTTATTGGTCGCTTCGTGCTTATTACCAGCGAAAGTTTCCGATGGATAAATATGTACGTTCCCTGCTAGCTCCTGATCAATGTCCTTGTAAACAAACCCTATTTCCTCAGCGACTCGAGCATAAATGTAAGGCGATAGAACGTCCGTACGGAGCGAACCATCCTCCTTTACAAAATGTTTGTCCTGATACCAGTCGAGTACTTTCTTTACGAACGGGCTTCCTGCCTCTGCCCCCATCACAGCTGCCTGTATCTGAATGCCTTCTATAAACGCATCATCAATACGATGTCCTTCTGCGTTCAGGTGAGCCATTGTTCCGGCTTTCTCTATCTGTGTCGGATGATATTCCATGCATGAGAAGAAAGAATGATTCAGAAAATCATCAAACTTCTTCAGTAATATAACATCAGTGTCGAGATAGATCCCCCCCTCTGTATAAAGTGCATACATGCGGATGTAATCGGCAGCGAAGGCCCATTTCCGAGCCTCGAAAGCCTCTTTTACATATGGCACACTATTTATATCAAAATTTTTAGTGCTCCAATGTTTTATTTCATAGTCGGGATGCGTCTGTTGCCATGTTTGTATGCAACGTTGAATAACCTTTGGGAAAGGTTCGTTGCTAAGCCAACAATAATGTATCTTTTTGGGTATCATATTGATTGCAATATCTTTTTCATGTACAAAGTTAGTAATAACATTGCTAATTTCAAAAAAATCTTTCCTTTTTTTATAAAAAATAGCATCAATTATGTTTTTATCCCCATTTATTTGGCAAATACGCAATTATTTTGTACTTTTGCGATTGTAAACGATTAGCTATGGCAAAGATTACCATTCTTGTCATTCATGTGAAGGGCAACAAAGAACGTGAGACGTATATCCAGAAGCAACTTGAAAAATTGGATATGCCTTATCATTTCATACTTGATGGTAATATAGAAGACCTAACTCCCGAGATTCTCGATAAATATTTTAGCGGTGATATGTATGGGCAGTATCCACGTACCAGTTGCGCCTACAAACACTTATTAGCCATGCAGTATATGATAGAGCATCATCTTGAAAGTGCACTGATAGTGGAAGATGACCTGAGATTCTATCATAATTTTAAGGACTTTTTTGAAAAGAGCGTAGAGGAGTGTAGTTCCAAATATGCTGATATGCCCTTTATTGCCAACTTTGAAGAAAGCAGTCTTCTTTTCGTTCCTCGTAGTCAGCGTCGGAAAGGTATTGTTTTGTATCCTGCCCAACGTGATCGCTATGCAGGATGTTATTATATTAATCGTTTGGCTGCCCAAGCTATTCTTGAATACGTGACAAGCAAACACTCTGACACAACGAGTGACTTGCTTCACACAAGATTATTGAATGAAGGTAAACTTCACTATTTTTGGAGTCACCCTTGTTTGGCTTGTCAGTGTAGCTGTGATGGTTCAATGCCCACTATGATACCTACTCGTCCACGTCCATTAAAGCGGCTAAAATGGTTCTATAAGCGTTTTTACAAACGCCTTCTCTATTTTTTACGTTAATCACAATTATGAGAAAGTCTTGCTGCAATATTTTACGTCGCTTTTGGCATATTTGCTTTTATGGCATCCATAAGAACAGTCATTTGCTGTTTTATTTACGAAGCATTATCAGATATTGCATCCCCAAAAGCATTTGTCGTCTACAACTCCAAAGGAAACTTGCAGCATTCTATAAATTAAATAGTAGCGAACAAGAATATATTCAGAAACGAGTTGATTATTATTGTAAGTTTAATGATGAGATTTTCCTGCCTGAGGATGCTCCAACATTAAGCAAATTTGCCTATCGTCAAAAGGAGTCTTATGTTCATGACTATGTGAATAGTACCTACTTCTTTGATGCCTACGAGTATACCCGTTTCTTTCCTGACAGTCTACGCTGGGCCTACAATCCTGGCGATGTAAACTATTTGTTTCCCGTGCCGGAGATTACCAAGAGTCGCCCACTGACGGATGACAACGGTAATCGTAATAATATACTCCTTAATCTCGACAAAATACGTCATTTTACATGGATTACTGATCCCTTTTCTTGGGAAGAGAAAGAGTGCCGTATACTATTCCGTGGTGATGCGACAGGTAAACCGCATCGTCAGCGTTTTATCGAAATGTGGAAAGACCATCCCCTTTGCGATCTTGTCAGTACCGGCAAGATGGCACTATATGACCATCTCTACTATCGGTATATTATGGCACTTGAGGGTAACGACGTGGCATCAAATCTCAAATGGGTCATGTCAAGTAACTCTATTGCTGTCATGCCCCGTCCTACCTGCGAGACATGGTATATGGAAGGAAAACTGAAACCCAACTATCATTATATAGAAATAGCCTCCGACTACCACGACTTGATAGATAAGATTGAGTACTACGAAGCCCATCCAGATGAAGCTAAGGCCATTGTGCAACATGCCCATGAGTGGGTGGCACAGTTTCAAAACCAGAAACGCGAGGACTTGATTTCATTAATGGTGCTTGACAAGTATTTTAGGTTTACAGGGCAACGTGGTTCTTTGCAGCCTGTCAGATATGTTGTCAATGAGGTTGTCAAACTCAGTAGTCAGCAGCAAGTTAATGCACAGGGAAAGGCTCGTGAAGATGTACTCCACACGGTTAGAGAATTAGGATTTAAGACTTACAATATTACCAACCATAAATATGTTTACCAAGAAGGATTGCGTCCCCATCATTATCCATACTTGTCTAAATGGTTGGCTAACAGGCAAGGCAAGAAATTCGTACGACAAGTTAAGGCTGGCGATATTATTTTCATTCAGGACTTTTATCTTGGATACATGCAGAATATAGCAACTGCGTGTATGCAACGTGGCGCAAAAGTCATCTTCTTGGTTCATGACGTACAGTGTATTCGATTTAACAAGCATACCAGTGAAGTGAAGCAACTGAACAATGCGTCGTTGCTATTAGTTCACACTCAAGCAATGAAAGATAAGTTGACAGAACTAGGAGTCAAAACTCCTATGCGTATCATTCAGCTCTTCGACTACTACTCATCAGCCACCATGGCAACCATAGAAGAAATTATTCGTCACAAGAACGATGTTGTTTTCGCAGGCAATCTGTCCAAGAGTGAATTCCTGAAAGATTTATTTGATGATGACACTAATAAACTCACCCGATTCCAGCTTTATGGTATCAAAGGAGAACTCAATCTAGAGGGACGAACAAATATCGATTATAATGGCATCTTCACTCCCAATGACACCAGTACCATTTGCGGAGGCTGGGGATTGGTCTGGGACGGCTATAATATCTATGCTTGTACTGGTGACTATGGCAATTATCTGCGTTATAATTCATCTCACAAACTTTCTTTGTATTTGACATGTGGCTTGCCAGTCATCGTATGGGAGAATTCATCGTTGGCCAAATGGGTGAAAGACGAGAAAATCGGTATAGTAGTGTCTACTCTTAAGCATCTTGACGAACAGATTGCTAACGTTTCAGACGAAGACTATCGGCAGATGGTGAATAATGCACATCAGATAGGTGAAAAGTTGCGTGAGGGTTTTTTCTTGAAACAGCATTTAAAAGAATTATAAGTTAATGCCTACTATATCTATTATTATTCCTATATATAACGCAGAACTGTATCTCGCAGAATGTCTTGATAGTATTATCAATCAAGACTTTCAAGATTATGAGGCTTTACTAATTGATGATGGTAGTACTGATGGCAGTAGCACTCTCTGTAAGGAATTCCAATGTCTCGACACACGCTTTCATTATTTCTGTCAAGAAAATGGTGGCGTGAGCAAAGCCCGGAATACTGGGTTGGCACACGCAACTGGCCAATGGTTTTATTTTGTAGATGCTGATGACACCTTGCCGGCACACTCACTCTCTACCTTATGGAAACTATCTAAAAACAACTCTGTTGAGCTTACCATGGGGCGTTATACCGAAATTGATGAATACCAAGAGAATAAATCAAAGAAACAGAGCTTTGAACTCCAATTAGACCGCGTTAATTGTACATGCCTGTTATTCCTTACTCATGAATATGGCTATCAAGGTTATCTGTGGAATAAACTTTTTAAGGCAAGTATTATCCACCAGCATCACCTTCGTTTCAATGAATCATTCCATTTCAACGAAGACAGACTTTTTTGTATAGAATATATCTGTGCTATGAAAGGTTTGTGTGTGTTTACCTCTCAGATAGTGTACGAATACCACCGCCGACTTTCAAGCGTTATGGGTAAAGCCCGCCAAAGTTTTAATCCGAATATCTACGATGACTATGAAAGTTCGTTAGTCATTCTCCAGACCTTGAAACAACAAGGATTTTCGCACAGAGTCATTAATCTGGCACGTGACAGAATTATCGACTCTTATGATTTCATCCGACACAACATGTGCAAAACCCATTATAGTGAGGCAAAACATGCAATACACGAATTAAGGCGACGTGCCATTAACGACACAAGCTACATTTTCTTTATCTGTAATCGAATACGTCGGTTCTTGTCAAAACAGGTAGGACATCTTATGGGTAGAGGCATTTACTTTGAGTCCATATTCTAAAAAACATCTTTTCAAGACAACATAATCATAATATAAACATCTATGCACACTTTTTCCGTCATAACCGTCTGTTACAATGAAGTTGGAAACATCAAGAAGACACTCGATTCCATTGTCTACCAAACTTTTACCGACTACGAGTTGATTGTGGTTGACGGAGGGTCTACTGATGGAACTAAAGAAATTATCGAACAATACGCTCAATATCTTGCATGGTGGTGTTCTGAACCAGACAAAGGTATATACAATGCCATGAATAAAGGTGTCACTCATGCAACAGGTGAATATGTCATCTTTATTAATGCGGGTGATTTCCTGTTCGACAAGAAGGTGCTTGAGAACGTTTATAAAAGTGGTATGAAGACTGATGTCATTGAGGGTCATACCATTAGAACTGATAAAATGATAAGGCTTAAGCCTATCTACGAAGATCTTTTTGAACGGCTCTTTGCTGACAACATCAGCCATCAAAGTTCTTTTACAAGAAGAGAACTGCTACTGAAACACCCCTTTGACGAAAAATACAAAATCGTTGCTGATTGGAAGTTCTGGCTTGAAACACTCATCATAGAGAACAAAACCTATTCCTTTATCGATTTAAATGTTTCGTGTTTCGATATGAACGGCATCAGTTTCACACAAATTGAGTTAAGAGAGAATGAGCGGGAGCAAGTCTGTCAAGAACTATTTCCACCTCACATGACAAAACTCATTCATTCCTACAACAGAGCTTATCACCTTGCTTTAGTCAAATATGCTGTTTACCTAAACGAACATAGCCACAAAGGCTATGAAATTGTACGCAAGATTGCTAAAAGGATGGTAAAAATCGTAAAGCATCTAGAATGAAATTATTTATATTTGCAAATTAAACAAAGCTATTAAGTCTCTCAACGACCTCTGTTGCTTCATCTTCTGTGATAGATTGGTTCATTGGAATTGACAATTCCTGAGCATGTATCTTTTCCGTGATGGGATATAATCGACTATTCCATTGACGATAACACTCTTGCTTGTGTGGCGGTATGGGATAGTGTATCAGCGTTTGAATACCATGCTCCGTCAAGTATGCTTGCAACTCATCGCGTCGTTCACAGAAAATAGGGAACTGATGGTAGACATTATTATCATCAGCGATACGCTTGGGTAATGCAATTAAAGGATTGCTGATATGCGTATAATAATAGACTGCCAACTGTTGCCGTTTCTTGTTATCCTCGTCCAGATACTTGAGCTTTACATCAAGTACAGCTGCGTCTATCTCGGACATGCGACTGTTCATGCCGACATAGCGGAATACATACTTTTTCTGACTACCATAATTTGCTAAAGCGCGAATGACAGTAGCCAATTCTTCGTCATCCGTTGTCACAGCACCTGCATCGCCAAATGCTCCAAGATTCTTGCCTGGATAAAAACTATGAGCAGCAGCATCGCCCAAAGCGCCAGTCTTTCTCCCATTCCATTCACAGCCATGACTCTGGGCACAATCTTCCATCAGTTTTAATCCATGACTCCTGCAAATCGCACCGAGTTTATCATTATACGCTATACGTCCATAAAGATGTACCGTCATCACGCCTCGAGTCTTAGACGTTATAGCCTCTTCTACCTTATCAATATCCATCTCCAGATGTTCCCATGTTGGTTCGACTAATACGGGAACAAGATTATTATCTGTAATAGCTAGTATAGTAGCAATATAAGTGTTGGCAGGTACTATAATTTCATCACCATCATGAAAAACACCCAGTTCCTTATAACCACGAATAATCAGTTTCAAGGCATCCAGTCCATTGGCTACAGCTACGCAATGTCTCGTTCCAATATAGTGAGCATAATCGCTCTCGAATTGTTGGTTCGCATTACCTTGCAAGAACCATCCTGCATCTAACACGCTACGGATAGCCGTATCATATTCATCGCGATGCATGGCTGTTATCTTCTGAAGATCTAACAATTTAACCATTCCTTTGTTCCTTTATATAATCAAGATAGTCTTGGTAGTTGCGAATGTAGTCATCCTTGTCATATCCGTGGCTGGCCAGTACTAGACAGATACTACCAGATGAAAATCCCTGCTCCGATGCCCATATCCCAGGAGGTACATGCAGTCCCCAAAATGGTCGGTTCAGCGTCACAGTACGCTTATTAGTTCCGTCATCTAGTACAACTTCAAAGGCACCAGATGCCGCTATAATGAACTGGTGACAATGCTTGTGTGCATGAGCTCCCCGATCCTCACCACCAGGTATGTCATAGCTATAGAACACACGGTTAACAGGGAAGGGTACATGCACATTCTGATAGATGAATGTCAAATTACCCTCAGTATCGTGCATCTTATTTAGTTCGCACAACGAACAATCAAAGACGCTTTTGCCTTCAGTCAACATTTTACGATTGATCGGATTATTCACCTGATGAGAGGTCTTCACAAACGACGGAGTTGGCTCTACGGACAAATCACAACGCCAACGACAGAACTCCTCATAATTCATGATATAGTCCTGCTCGTCATAATCTGTTGAGGACAAAACAAGGGCCAACGAGTTGGTAGAGAAGTTTATCATCGTGCGCCACATACCTTTGGGTACATACAACCCATAGTATGACCTGTTCAATGAATAGGTGGTCTTCACCTTGCCATTATCTATTTCTACATCGAAACTTCCAGAAAGAGCAACGATAAACTCTTCCGTATTTTTATAGGCATGGCCTCCGCGCTCTACTCCTCCTGGTACATCGTAAATCCAATGAACCCTTCTTATCTCGAATGGAATCTGCTTAAATTGTTCAACAACTGAAAGGTTGCCTCGCAAGTCAACGATTTTCGGCAATTCAATTATCTTGCTCTCTTCTATTATTCGTTCGTTGTTCATAGACTATTAATTCTTAAACCAAATACTATAATATTGTTTGTTAGAGCGACAATAGTGTTTGACTATAGCAGAAATCCATCCTCCTATTGTCGTCTTGTAGGCTGGTCGAATTGCCACACCATCAATATTTTTGTCATACTTGCGCATCTCTTGATGACAGTACTTCAATTCTTTCAGATAGTCATCATACAACAATTTCCTGTTTTCTATAGTTAAAACATGGTCTAAACCCATCATTTTAAATTCACGGATAAACCATTTTTTGTAACAGTCCAAAGCATGAAAATGAAAAAAAACAAGTTGAAACTCTTTTTTTGACACTTTCTCTGTACATATAATTTGCTGTCCTTTACGTTGAAAAGTATATTGTTGCATATTCCAAGGAGCCACCCCACCACCTAAATGCTGTAATTCATGGATTCCACTAAAACGTGTTGTCCAATCATCCAGATATTTCTGATCACCAAACTTACCATCCTCCATTTTATTATAGCACCAATCAAGACAGGCATTGCGCCACCATTTAAGAACATGTAATCCGTTCTGTGTATTTTTAAATGTCATAAATTGCACACAGTATTTGCCCGATGTCTTGCTTAGGTCATTGGTCGCTGTATACCGATGTTCTGTAATAAGTACATCATCATCTCCCATCTCGTCAATCAACACGGTAGGGTCAGCATAAAAATACAAATCGGCATCAATATAGGTACATGCGTCTATATCATAATGTTTCAAACAATATAAAATGGTAGAACCAGAGCATGTCCAACAGTACTCCCCTGCCGTCCTAGTTGGCTTGACGGCCAGCAGTGCCTCATCCTCAAATTCTTTTAGTGTCACAACCGTAAGATTCTCCAGTTGCATCGCCTTCATAGCCACCGCCAACTGGTCGTCAAAAGCAAAGAGATAAAGATGAAACGACGGACAATGCTTTGCCAACGAATAGTACATAGCTAGTCCCTTGGCTGCATAATTGGAGTTATACAAGGTGCAGAAGTGTATCATAAGACATCGTTTTTTACTAATTCACAAAAAGGTATAACTGAAGGCCGGTGACGCAAGAACTTCTTATAGATAAAACGCATAACTTTGTTGGTTATTTTATAGCGGAAACTTCCAAGGACGTGTTTATAACGCACGCCAACCTCGTCTCCATATCCTTCACGAGCCTCCAAAGCTAATTTGTATAATTGCATCTGTTCCCAAAAAGACTTGCCTTGAAATTCAAGATGTCCTAAGAAATCCTCCTCAATGTTTTTCCTAAATGAGGCAGCTTCTGAAGCATCCCTGTCCGTAATCATGACGGGGATATCCGTCTGGAATGTCTCTGTCTTGTTGATAATCCTATATTGACACTCGGCATCCTCATAGCGTCTATACTGTTCATTGAACAGACATTGTTTCATCAAAGACATTCTAATTAGTTCTGTTCCCGGTCTTCCAGAAAGGAAACCAAGATACTCCCAATAAAATGGATGCCTAACCACACCGTGATGTCTCTTCTGAGTAGCCAAGACACACTGGTCTTTACTTTTAAAATAATAATTGGTTATAAAATAGTCAATGTCTGGATTTGTTGTGATGAGTGAGTGAAATGTTTTAAAAGCATTTGGTAGGAAATAATCATCAGCATCCATGAAAACCACCCATTCAGAAAGAGCATTTTGGACACCTGTGTTTCTTGCTTTCGCAGGACCGGAATTGTCCTGACTAATGATGCGTATTCTCTCGTCCTGAAAATGCAGACAAATCTTCTCAACAGAATCATCTGTGGAGCCGTCATCAACAATCACCACCTCATAATCCTCAAACGACTGATAGGTAATGGAAGACAGTGTCTTGAGAATATAGTCCGCTTTATTATAAAGCGGTATAATAACCGAAAAGAGGGCTTTACGCTTCATTCTCCGTTTTGCTTTAATACTTTAATTTCTTCTATTGTCAATCGCTTATTCAGATTCAAGTAGTAATGGCTATGGCAAGATACCCGTTGTTCCTCTGGTGGCAATTGCATGTAGTCACCATATATTCTCCGCAGAATGACATCATATCCAACAGGTGCCTTAATGGTAATATTCTCAAACGGCATGTCTACAGTATCTGCAAACCATTCCTTATCCATTATGTTTGCCAACCCCGACTGCCCCTCGTAGGAAACGAGATACTTACCTTTACGGGACTTCGCCTCTTCCAGTACCTCTTTATATTTACTCATGAACTTATCTAAATTCTTCTTATAGTAAAAATGCTCATGAATAATATTGTAGCTTCGATTAATCCGAAAACGGATAGCCTGATGAATAAAATCTTTTGTCGGAAACTTCTTCTGCATCATTCCCTTTATAACATATTCAGAATATTTACAGTATTCATTTTGAAGGTCTAGATTGGTATTGTCATCTGTTTCGTCAAGCGGGAATACATCGACATACACCCCTAACACCAAAGGTAAATCCTTAAATTCCCATAAGGTAGTATCAGTATCTACAAATTTAGCCAACGACAACAGCCAGTAGTTTTCGTCATTAATGTCCATGACATCGTAATGATCGTCTATTTTACCTTTAAAAGAACAGAACTTTTCATAGTCTTTCCGAAGCATATAGACATCTACGTCATCATCCCATGGAATTAAACCTTTGTGGCGTACTGCACCTATTAACGTTCCATATGCTGCATAATATTTGATGTCGTGTTCGCGGCAAAAACGGTCAAATGCGGCAAAGGTTTCTATAAGTTTGTCTTTGTAAGTAATTTCCTTCAACATATCTTGTTTTGTTTTGGTTACAAAGGTACAAAAAACTTATGAATATCCAAATATATATTCTCTTTTTTCTATCGTATACTCCCTGCAACACACCAAGTACGACTTGTGAAAGGTATGTCACTTTCAGGTCGTTCTGAACGTTTTTATCACCCGAAGGTACGTCACTTTGCAGTCGTAGATGCGATACTTTACTCCCCTAAAGTATCATCGGAACGGGTCATAGATGACGTTGGAACAGGTTGTAGATGACGTCGAAACGGGTCGAAAGTATTAGCCCTTTGGCTCACTTTGACTAATAATGTGTCTTACAGTTGCTGCATGTCATACAGCCGTTTGTAGTATCCGTTCTTAGCAATAAGCTCGTCGTGCTGACCACACTCAACTATCTCGCCTTCGTAAAGCACATAAATCTCATCGGCATTCTTGATGGTCGACAAACGGTGGGCAATGGCTATGGTAGTACGACTCTTCATCAGTCGTTCCAAGGCTTCCTGTACCAATCGTTCAGATTCTGTATCGAGTGCAGAAGTTGCCTCATCGAGGATCAATATGGGTGGATTCTTGAGGATGGCACGAGCAATGGATACGCGCTGGCGCTGACCACCAGAGAGACGTCCACCGCGGTCGCCTATCATCGTATCGTAGCCATGTTCGCTTTCCATGATGAATTCGTGCGCATTGGCAATCTTTGCGGCCTCAATGACCTGTTCCATCGTGGCATTCTCAACGCCAAAAGTAATATTGTTATAGAATGTATCGTTAAAAAGAATTGCCTCCTGATTAACATTACCAATCAAGGCACGAAGTTCAGAGATGCGTACATCCTTGATATTTCTACCATCAAGAAGCACTTCACCCTGCTTCACATCATGATAGCGTGGAACTAAATCGACCAACGTTGACTTACCGGAACCTGATTGACCCACAAGTGCTATTGTCTTGCCTTTGGGCACTTTCAGGTTGATATGCTTCAAAACCTCGCGACCTTCGATATAACTGAACGACACATCACGCAATTCTATCTCCTTTTCAAACGTTGGCATCGGGGTGGGATGTTCAGGCTCCTTGATAGGATTCTCAGCTTTCAGAATGAAGTCAATACGATCCATAGAAGCAAGACCAACAGGAATCTGATAAGAAGCGCGAGACAAGTCCTTCAAGGGATTAATGACACTATAAAGGATGACCATAAAGAAGATGAAAGTAGGCGCGTCTATGATGTTCGACGCGTTAAGAATGAGATAACCGCCAAACCATAATACAACGACAATGATGATAGTGCCTAAAAACTCAGACATGGGATGGGCAGCATTCTGACGCATTGCCATCGCATTGACTTCATCTCGATATTCTTCATTGATATTGATGAATCGTTGCAGCATCTTATTCTCAGCAATGAAAGCCTTAATAATGCGCAAACCACCCAAAGTCTCGTCAAGCTGTGCCAGCATATCGCCCCATTTAGCCTGTACGGAAGCAGATTGCCCCTTCAGCTTACGACTGACGACACCCATAATCCAACCTGCCAAAGGAGCTACGATGATGACAAATAGTGTCAATTGCCAACTGACAGTCAACATTGTTGCAAAACATACTATAATAGCAATGGGCTGACGGATAAGCATGTCAATACTACTAGTGATAGAATTCTCGACTGCTCCTACATCTGCCGACATACGGGCAATGATATCTCCCTTGCGTTCTTCAGAGAAGAAGCTTAAAGGGAGTTTCAATACTTTCTCGTAAACTTCAATACGAATATCGCGGACAACGCCTGTCCTAAGAGGTATCATTACTGCCGAAGAGGCAAAATAACCAAACGTTTTAAGACCTGTCATGATGATGAGTGCCAGCCCCATATACACCAAGGTCATGAAAGCACCGTTGGTATTGATGAGTTCCTGTACCCAGGCATAGGCATTGTTGACCACCAAATCCTTGTCAAGCGTACTCCATGTCCATGGCTTATAATGATAGACTGCCGTGTCTATCTTAAAGAGGATATTAAGAATAGGGATAAGCACTGCAAAGGAGAACACATTCATCCATTGGGACAGGAAGTTAATAACAACCGACCAAGCCAAGTACTTACGGTATGGCCTGAGATAGCGGGCCATTATTGAAAGAAACTGTTTCAGCATAATCTACTTATTTTCTGCAAAGGTACACAAAAAAGTGAAAAAGGACAAATGATAAGCGAAAAAACTTCATCAGGGTTGTAATCTATCCTGAGTCATGCGCTCCATATACTGCTGAATAATAGCCTTTAATTCACGTTCCATCTGTGGTTGTTCAGGTATCTGGCCTTGCACATCATAGTGCATCAGTGAGTCTGTGAGAGCATAGACAGCCTTGGTTTTCTGGCCATCGAACTGTAGCACATGCCCATGCTTCACGTACTGATATATACCATTCAGATAGTTGACAGCCCACGTGTCATCTGCAGGTGTTTCAAACAAGTCAACTCCGAAGGCGACATAGGGTTTCTGATAGTGTAGCATACCCATCACGGTAGGGAGGATGTCAATTTGCTGAGCTATCTTGTCCTGTACTTCAGCTTCCCGCCCTGGTTCGTATATAATAATCGGCGAACAGAAACCACCAAGATCTGTCTGATAATAGTCGTGATTACTCATATTTGTATGATCACTAGTCAGTACAAAAATGGTGTTCTTAAACCAAGGCTGACGACTGGCTGAAGCGAAGAACTTTCCCAAAGCCATATCTGTATAACGGATACATTTATGTATCTGCAGATGCTCTTCTGGGAACCGTTGCTTATATTTTTCCGGAATGGCAAAAGGATGGTGCGAAGAAGCAGTAAATACAGCTGTCATGAATGGTTCCTTCATCTCCGACATCTTGGTGCAGTAATACTGCAGGAAAGGCTCGTCCCAGATAGCCCACATACCATCAAAGTCGTTATCACCACCGAAGCGGCTGTCGTCATTATAGTCTTCACGGCCATAATATTCTTGGAAACCAGTGCTACGAGCAAAGGCCATGAACCCCATCGAGCCACGCTGTGCACCATGAAAGAATGCCGTCTGATAGCCTTCGGTTGCCAAAAGCGATGCAATGCCGCTGACATGATTCATGGAGGCTGGTGTCAGGAAGAAAGGTTCGACGAACATTGGAATGCTCGAGAGAATTGAAGGCATGCCATCGATAGACTTTCGACCATTACAGAACGAGTGAGTAAAAGTAATGCTCTTGTTGATCAGCGAATCCACACAAGGCGTATAGCCCTTATATCGGCCATTTTCGAGTGTCTTATTAAGGGCACCAATATACTCACGACCGAAACTCTCAACAATGAGAATAACGACGTTCTTCTTAATCATAGGCATCGTATCACTAGGAACGTGAACGGGATTATAGATTGAAGCCATCTCGTTTGCGTCCTGATAATATTCGGGTACAACAAATACTGCCTTGCCGATAGTTCGATAGATTGAAAAAGGTGTATTGAGCACCAAAGCAGCCTCTGTCGGACGATTCACATACTGATTGGCATTCGATATGGTTATAGGACGAACTGCAGTAGTAAATCCACCACGTATTCCCGCAATAACAAAGGGAGTCAATGCCAACAATGAGAGTAAACAAGCTAAATCATAGCGCCACCAACAGAGTTTTCGGTGTTCGAGACCAGAACAACGATAGAGCCGAAAAAGCCCACACACAACGATAACAAAGATGATTACAAGATAAAAGTGGCGCAGGGTTTCAGTAAAGAAGATGCTGGCAAGATTTCCCTCGTTGGAAAACTCGCTGAACACAGTGATGGTAGTTCGTCGAAGGGTATAACGAAAATAAACAGAATCACAAAGGTTCACGGCAAGTGCCAAACCATTAATGATAACGAAAACCCATTGGCACAGATTCTGCCAAATCCGTGTCTCTTTACCGTGCCAGGGCAATAGCATCAACAGAATATAAGGAATGTTGGTGACAAGAATGGCCGAAGTATCAAACAAAAGACCACCACGGAAGATATCGACAAGAAGGCTGAACGACATGGTAGGCTGAAAATAGCTGATATTGACCAACAAGTAAACAACGCGAGCCAAGAAGTACACAATATATGCCAAGAGCAGATTGTAGAACGTGGTCGCAAGAGGTGACAATAGTCCTAATCGTTTGAAGCCTTTCATACCAATATTTATAGACTATTAGCCTACTGTCTCGCCCAAAAGCGTGGCGCTAGTAGAGCCGGTAATTCTTACACGTACAGTTTCACCGATATGATGGCCCTGCTTAGCAAATACCACCATCTTGTTCTGCTCCGTACGCCCACAGAGTTGTTCGCGGCTACGCTTTGAGAAACCTTCAACAAGCACATCAAACTCCTTACCCTCATCCTTCTTGTTCTGCTGTGCAGAAATCTCCGTCTGCAAAGCGATAAGTTCGTTGAGTCGACGTATCTTCTCTTCTTCAGGCACATCGTCTGGCAAGTGCTTCGAGGCGTAAGTACCAGGACGTTCGCTATATTTGAACATGAAGGCAGAATCATATCCCACCTCACGCATCAAACTCAAAGAGAGCTGATGATCTTCCTCTGTTTCAGAATGATAGCCAACAAAAATATCTGTTGAAAGACCACAATCTGGAATGATACGACGAATAGCCTCCACACGTCCTAAGTACCATTCACGAGTATATTTACGATTCATCAGCCTCAGTATTCTGTCACTTCCACTCTGAACAGGCAAGTGGATATGTTTGCAGACGTTGGGCATCTCGGCAATAACTCGTAACGTCTCGTCACTCATATCCTTTGGATGACTCGTCGTGAAACGGATGCGCATCTCAGGGGCCTCCTCGGCCACACGACGAAGCAGTTGTGGGAACGAGTTCCCTTCGTTCCAAGTATATGAATTCACATTCTGGCCCAATAACGTTACTTCTTTAAAGCCACGATCTCTCAGGTCGCGCACTTCACGAAGGATACTCTCCACATCGCGACTACGCTCACGGCCACGAGTATAAGGCACAATACAATAGTGACAGAAGTTATTGCAACCTCGCATAATACTGACAAAGCCACCTATACGCTGACCGATGGCAATGCGTTGAGGCACCACGTCACGATAGGTCTCACTAATGCTAAGTTCAATATTAATGGCCTTATGTCCTGTTTCGGCTTGTGCTATCAAATCGGGCAAGGAAAGATAAGCATCAGGACCTGCAACCAAATCAGCATGATGATGGGCTAAGAGATCCTGTTGAACTCGCTCAGCCATACATCCCAATACGCCTATAATCAATGGACGCTTGCGTTTGATAGCATCCAACGCATCTAAACGATGATATATCTTTTGTTCTGCATTATCGCGCACAGAACAAGTGTTTAGAAATACAGCATCAGCCTCATCCAGTGACTCTGTCGTTTCGTAGCCGGCCATCTGCATCACAGAGGCCACAACCTCCGAATCGGCAACATTCATCTGACAGCCGTAGGTCTCTATATATAACTTCTTCATATTTTTTCTACTTTTCGGCTGCAAAGTTACGCATTTTTTTCGTATCTTTGCACCCACTAATGAAATATTAACGTATGGAGCTAATAAAGAACAAAGAATTCGGAGGTGAGCGTCCACTTTTTGCCACCCACGACTTGAGATTGGAGAATATCATCATCACAGATGGTGAGAGTGGTATCAAACAATGTCAGAATATGGAGGCCAGTGAATGTCGTTTCTATGGCAAGTATCCTTGGTGGCATGTAGATGGAGCCCTCATCGAAGACTGCTACTTTGCTGTGGGTTCACGTTCAGCTATCTGGTACAGCAATGACCTCATGATGCGTCGCTGCCGTATTGACGGACCCAAATTCTTCCGCGAGATGAGAAACTTGGAATTAGAAGATGTCAACATCACTGATGCAGACGAAACGTTCTGGAAGATTAATGGACTTCGTCTAAAGAATGTCACCCTACATGGTGGCACTTATCCTTTTATGTTCAGCGAAAACATCTATGTTGACGGACTAAATAGTGACTCAAAATATGTCTTCCAATATTGTAAGAACGTCGAGATTCACAATGCAAAGATACTGACTAAAGACTCCTTTTGGGAATGCGAGAACGTCACCATCTACGACTCTGACCTTGATGGCGAGTATCTGGCGTGGCATTCGAAAAATGTGCGACTTGTCAACTGTCATCTGGCTGGTGAGCAACTCCTCTGTTACACCCAGGATCTCGTTCTCGAGAATTGTACGTTCGACAAGGCATGCGACCGTGTTTTTGAGTATTCTACTGTAGAGGCCGACATTCGCGGACATATCGAAAACATCAAGAATCCAACCAGTGGACATATTATTGCCGACAGCATCGGATCGATAACGATTGACAAGAATGTTCGACAACCCAATAACTGCGTCATAGAAGTAAGGAAATGAACTACAACTTTGATGAACTCATAGAACGTAAAAACACTGGTTGCGTGAAGTGGGATGAATGTCCAACTACCCTACCCGATGCATCTGCGTTGGGCCTTATCCCTCTTTGGGTTGCCGATATGGACTTCGCTGTCGCACCAGCTATTCAAGAGGCTATTCGACAGCGCGCCCAACATCCTGTCTTCGGTTATACTTATGTGCAGGACGACTATTACGATGCTATCATTTCTTGGTATGAGCGTCGCCACTCATGGAAGATAGAACGCGAGTGGATACTCTACACCACAGGTGTTGTGCCTGCTATGTCTATAGCTATTAAAGCATTGACGATGCCTGGCGAAAAGGTGCTTATTCTATCGCCTGACTATAACTGCTTTTTTTCATCCGTTAAGAACAATGGTTGTGAAGTAGCTGAATGTGTACTTAGGTTTTCCCGTAGCAATAACCGCTTCGAGGTGGATTGGGAGACTTTCGAGGCCCTATGTGCCGACGAAAAAACGACCGTTTTCCTACTTTGCAACCCCCATAACCCCACGGGGCGTATCTGGACACGTGAGGAATTGCAGCGCATGACTGACATCTGCCATTGTTATCACGTCCGCATCGTCAGCGATGAGATACACTGCGAGCTCACGATGCCAGGGCACGTATTTACATCTTTAGGAGTCGTTGACCCTGAGGCCATCATCCTCACTTCACCATCGAAGTCGTTCAACATTGCTGGTCTAATGATGGCTAACATCATTTGCCGTGATGCCGCAACACGTCGTCGACTGAATCGTGCCATCAATATCAATGAAGTTTGCGACGTTAATCCCTTCGGACCTGTAGCCGTCAAGGCCGCCTATAACAACAGCGAGGAATGGCTTGACGCCCTCAACCTCTATCTCTATGATAACTATCGAGCACTCTGCGATTATGTCGCAGAAAATATTCCTCTTTGGAATGTCATGCCTCTCGAAGGTACCTACCTTGTCTGGGTCAACGTCTCCGCTGCCATCATGTCCGAGACGTCTGCATCGGGTGTCGCCGCATATTGTGACCGCATTCTCCGTGAGACTGGCGTATGGCTTAATCCAGGCACCATGTACGGTCCGCAATCTGGCGAGGGCTATTTGCGTATCAATATCGCCTGTCCTCGCAGTCGCCTAATGGAAGCATTAGAAAGAATTAAAAACATGAAGATATGAAAAAAAGTGAAGTAAATGTTTGGTCAGTCACCTGGGGTGTACTCATGGCCGTACTGTTCTCAGCCGCTGCCGCCTATCTCGGATTGAAGGTTGGTCAGGTTTTTGAGGCCGCTATTCCTATTGCCATTATCGCCGTAGGCGTCTCTGCCGCTGCCAAGCGCTCGAACGCCCTCCGTGAAAATGTCATTATCCAAAGTATTGGCGCCTGTTCAGGTGCCGTTGTCGCTGGTGCCATCTTCACCTTACCAGCCATCTACATTCTACAGGCCAAATATCCAGAGATGAGCGCCGACTTCCTTAAGATATTTATTGCCTCATTGTTGGGTGGTGTACTCGGCATCCTGTTCCTCATCCCCTTCCGTCGCTATTTCGTCGAGGCTCCACAGGAACAGTTTCCCTTCCCTGAGGCTACAGCGACAACACAGGTGCTGAAGAGCGGTGATACAGGCGATAACGCCAACGTTCCCGACGGTTCTCCATCGAATTCCTCCGCTAGCTCACAGGCCAAACCATTACTCTTTGCTGGCCTCATCGGTGGTCTATACGACTTCATTGTTGCCACCTTCGGTTGGTGGAACGAAAACGTTACCTCTAGAATGATACCTTATGGTGACGACCTCGCAGAAAAAGCAAAACTCGTCTTCAAGAATAATACCGGTGCAGCTGTACTGGGCTTAGGTTACATCATTGGATTCCGGTATGCTCTGATTATCACGCTCGGTTCTCTATTCGTATGGTGGCTTGTAGTTCCAGGTATGGCATTGTTGTTCTCGGATACAGTATTGAACCAATGGAATCCTGCCATTGCGACAGCCGTTGGCGACATGTCGCCCGAACAGATCTTCACATCATATGGTAAGAGCATCGGTATTGGTGCTATCGCGATGGCTGGCATCATTGGCATCATCAAGTCATGGGGAGTCATCAAAAGTGCGGTAGGACTGGCAACAAAAGCCACAGACACTAATGGAGAAACTGCCAGTAACAATAGCGATCTCCCTTTCCGCTTCATTGCTATTGCGGCAGGCATGACACTAATACTGACATTCTTGTTCTTCTGGTTTGGCGTGATGGACGGCAACCTATTGTTTGCCGCTGTCGCCATCATCCTGACTGCCGTCATCGCCTTCCTCTTTACCACCGTCGCCGCGAATGCGATTGCCATTGTGGGCTCAAATCCTGTTAGCGGCATGACACTGATGACACTTATCCTTGCCTCAGTCGTAATGGTAGCCGTAGGTCTGAAAGGAACTGGTGGTATGGTGGCTGCACTGATTATGGGTGGTGTCGTATGTACGGCACTCTCGATGGCAGGCTCATTCATTACCGACCTGAAGATTGGTTACTGGTGTGGTACTCTGCCTAAGAAGCAGGAAACATGGAAGTTCCTTGGTACGCTGGTCAGCGCTGCCACAGTGGGTGGCGTCATGATGTTATTGAATGAAACATACGGTTTTGCATCAGGAACACTTGCAGCCCCACAAGCCAACGCAATGGCCGCCGTCATCGATCCGCTGATGAATGGTGTAGGCGCGCCATGGCCGCTCTATGCACTCGGTGCTGTAATTGCCATTGTGCTGACACTGTGCAAAGTACCGGCACTAGCCTTCGCCCTAGGTATGTTCATCCCAATGGAACTGAACGTTCCACTGGTTATTGGTGGTGCGATTTCGTGGTATGTGACGACTCGTTCGAAGGATGATACCGTGAATAAGGCACGTGGTGAGAAAGGTAATCTCCTGGCTTCAGGCTTTATCGCCGGTGGTGCGTTAATGGGCGTCATCAGTGCACTCCTTCGCTTTGGTGGCATCCAGTTCGATTATGAGACTTGGTGGGCTAATCCATTGTCGGAACTCGCTTCACTCATAGCGTATATCTTATTAATCATCTACTTCATTAAGGCAACGAAGCGATGAAACGTCTTTGGTTCTGTCTGCTGTTGTTTAGCTGTAGCTTACTTGTTACGGCTCGCGACTTTATTATCACAGAATTCGGGGCAAAAGCTGATACAACAGTATTGAGCACGGAGGCCCTACAGCATTGTATTGATCTTTGCTCAGAACAAGGCGGTGGACGCGTGGTAGTACCTGCGGGCAGTTATAAAATAGGTACCATCGTACTGAAAAGTAACGTAAACCTGCACATGGAGACAGGCGCAACGCTCTATGGTTCAACGGATTTACGTGACTATCGACGTATGAAGTCGAGCTACGTCTCACTGCGAACACATACACCGACCATACAGCTGATATATGCCGATTCGGTAGAAAACGTCATCATTGACGGTTACGGTACGATAGACGGTCGCGGTCGAGGATTTAAAAAGCTCTCGTGGAACGACGAAGGCATTACACGTCCGCACCTGTTACGTTTCATACAGAGCCGCGATATTGTTGTGAAGGATATCACGCTGAGAAATAGTGGCTGTTGGATGCAGCACTACCTAGCCTGCGACCGTGTGCGGATAGATGGCATCAAAGTGACGAATCGAAATAATTATAACAATGATGCACTCGATTTGGACGGCTGTCACGACGTGATAGTCCGCGGGGTGATAGCAGACTCTGACGACGACGGTATTACACTAAAGTCTACGTCGCCACGACTCTGCGAGGACATCACCATCGAGAATTGTATTGTCTCATCGCACTGCAATGCTGTCAAATTGGGAACTGAAACGAATGGCGGCTTCCGCAATATACTGATTCGTGGCATTGTGGTTAAGCCAAGTGCCGACCAAAAGGAGAAGTTCTTTGGTCAGTGGATAGGTTCGTCGGCACTATCTTTAGAGATTGTGGATGGTGGACTAATGGAGAATGTGAGTGTAGATGGTATGAATATTGTCGGCACTGAATCACCTATATTCGTACGTCTGGCACATCGCGGTCGCGGCTATACATTTAACCATAGCGGTGCCGATGCGTTCGTAGGCCAGAGCGTTCAAGGTGGTAATGAGGGCGGTACGGCGGCTACGAAGCCGGACAGCGTAACGACACGGGGCCGTATGCGTGGGATATATATAAATAATGTACGCGCAAAGGACTGCGGCAACTACGGTTCAAGTATCACCGGTCTGCCCGACCAATTGATTGAGGATGTCCACGTCAGCAATGTCTGCATTAACCAGCGTGGGGGTATTACACGCGCAGACCTCAAGAACATAGACGCTGCACTGCGCGACGAGAAGGCTGCCGAGTATCCTGAAGCAACCATGTGGGGACAGCTACCCGCCAAAGGTTTCTATGTTCGCCATGTCCGTTCCATACATTTCGATAATATTGAAATCCATACAGAAGCGGACGATGCAAGACAGGACATTGTAAAGGAAGACGTAAAATGAAGCGAGTACTCATTTGGATTGCTACTTCATATTTCGTGGATGGTGATTGATAATCTGTTCGCGTAATGTCGACATGTCGATGTGGGTATAAATCTCCGTTGTTCCTATCGACTCATGGCCCAGCATGGCCTGAATGGCACGAAGGTCTGCACCGCCTTCCAACAGTGCAGTAGCAAACGAGTGGCGTAGCGTATGTGGTGATATTGTCTTCTGAATGCCGGCGGCCACAGCCGTTTCCTTAATCATAATCAGAATCATCACGCGAGTCAGATGTGCACCGCGACGGTTCAGAAATACAAAGTCCTCCTCACCAGGCTTGATTTTCATCTCGTTACGATCCATGAACCAGTATTCGAGTTCCTTAATAGCACGTGGCGAGATGGGCACTAGGCGTTCTTTCGAACCTTTGCCGATGATGCGAACATACTGCTCTTGAAGGAATAGGTCAGAGAGCTTCAGGTTTACAAGTTCCGATACTCGCAGGCCACAGGAAAACAGTACTTCGATGATGGTGCGGTTGCGCTGACCTTCCCATTTCGACAGATCAATGGCATTCTCCAGCATGTCAACTTCCTCTGCCGATAGTACTTCGGGCAGGTGTTCGCCCAACACTGGCGACTCCAGCAGTTCACTGGGATCATCGTCACGGTAACCTTCCAACTCCAGAAAGCGAAAGAAAGAACGAACACCACTCAGTATCCGACACTGTGAACGCGGATGGATACCTATATCGTGGAGTGAGGCGGCAAAGTGTTGCAGATCAGACAACTCCACATCGAGCACATGCCTATTCTCATCCTCCAAATAGTTAATCAGTTTCAGCAAGTCACGGATATATGCATCCAACGTATTGGGCGAGTATCCACGCTGCAATTTCAGGTAGCGCTGATACTGTCGTATGATATTTGTCGGTGTTTTCTTGTCTGTTTCCATAAATATTCGTACCTTTGTGGCGGCAAAGGTACAAAATAAATTTAGAATTATGAAAATTCTCATCGTTAATGGTCCAAATTTGAATCTGCTTGGTGTTCGTGAACCCGGCATCTATGGATCATCGTCTTTCGAGCAGTACTTACCCAAGTTACAGGCCCAGTATCCCGACATCGTCATTGAGTATTTCCAAAGCAATATCGAAGGCGAACTTATCAACAAGATGCAGGAGGTTGGTTTTACCTATGATGGTATCGTATTGAATGCTGGTGCCTATACGCATACCTCAGTAGCCTTGCACGACTGCATCCGTTCTTTGAAGTCGCCCGTCATCGAGGTGCACATCTCGAATGTCCATCAACGTGAGGAGTTTCGTCATCATTCTATGATCTCTGCCGCCTGCAAGGGTGTCATCTGCGGCTTCGGACTCGATTCCTATCGTTTGGCTATTGAGGCGTTGAAATGACCCTCGACGAATACATCGCCCAACACATCGAACCAGAGCCTGAATATCTCTATCGGCTTTGGCGTGCCACCAACATCCACATGCTGCACGGTCGCATGGCCTCAGGCCATTTACAAGGCCGTCTGCTCAAGATGTTGGTACGTATGATTCGTCCACAAAACATCCTCGAAGTAGGAACCTTTAGTGGCTACTCCGCACTCTGCATGGCTGAGGGGCTAGACGATGGTGGTATGGTCTACACCTTTGAAATCAATGACGAACAGGAAGACTTCACTCGCCCTTGGATAGAAGGTTCCCCTTTTGCCGACCGCATCCGCTTTATCATCGGCGATGCCAATATCGAGGCTCCCAAACTGGGCATTACCTTCGACATGGCCTTTATTGATGGTGACAAACGTACGTATCGCGACACCTTCGAGATGGCATTAACCTTACTGCGCCCAGGTGGTTTTATCCTCGCCGACAATACATTATGGGATGGTCATGTCGTAGACCATGCTTACGACCGTGACCCACAAACTCGCGGCATTGAGACATTCAACGACTACCTCATGCACGACAAGCGAGTTGAGCAAGTCATCCTGCCACTTCGCGATGGTTTAACACTTATACGCAAGCTATAAAACGTCCTTTCGTAAACGAAAAGCCAACATTTTGCATGATTTTCACACATTTTCATTGCAAAATGTTTGGTAATTCAATAAAAATGCTTACTTTTGCTTACAAATTGTAAAACAAAACTATAAGCAATGGAAAAAATCGACAATCTCGACAAGAAGATTCTTAGTATTCTGTCGAAGAATGCGCGCATACCGTTCAAGGACGTTGCCGCAGAATGTAATGTGAGCCGTGCTGCCATCCATCAACGTGTGCAACATCTGATAGATGCTGGTGTCATCATGGGCAGTGGTTTTGATGTCAACCCCAAGAGTTTGGGCTACTCTACCTGCACTTATGTAGGTATCACACTGGAACGCGGTTCTATGTATAAGAATGTGGTTGAGTGTCTGCATGAGATACCGGAAATTGTGGAGTGTCACTTTACGACAGGTCCATATACCATGCTGGTCAAATTGTATGCTCGCGACAATGAACAACTGATGCATCTTCTCAATGGACGTCTGCAGGACATCCCTGGCGTGGTCGCTACCGAGACGCTCATCTCGTTGGAACAGAGCATCAAGCGCGATATTCCCGTTTCCTTAGAAGCACAGTAATCGCACCATTACGGAATGACGGAATGACGGAATAACGAACGAATTAACGAAACTACTATGGCCAATCCATTTGACTGGCAGTCGCAATTGGCAACTGTCTATGCTTCTTTCCCAGAAGCACAACGCCGACCTGTCATCGGCATCTCAGGCAACTATGATGAGCAGACCTGTAAACTGGCCGAAGGCTATTACCGTTCTGTTCAACAGGCAGGTGGTGTTCCTGTCATCATTCCCCCACTTGCCGATACCGACAGCATCATCAATACGTTGGAACATATTGATGGACTGCTACTCAGTGGGGGAGCTGACTACAACCCTTTGTATGCCGACGAAGAGCCAATACCCGCATTACACGGCATCAATAGCGAGCGTGATCTGCCTGAACTGCTCATCACACGTTTGGCTTACAATCGTCAGATACCCATCTTAGGCATCTGTCGTGGTATTCAGACCTTGGCTATGGCATTGGGTGGCAAGGTTCTTCAGGACATCGGACAAACGACTGTCAAGCATTCACAGGATGCCAATCGTTCTGAGCCAACCCATCGCGTCACCGTCGAGAAGGATTCCACCTTATTTAATATATATAAGGAAGAGAAACTATACGTCAACTCATTCCATCATCAGGCTGTAGGCGATGCTGGACCGTTATTCCGCGTTACAGCCACAGCATCTGATAGTACCATCGAGGCTATCGAGAGTGCAGAATACAAGAGCATCCTCGGTGTTCAATGGCATCCCGAGTGTCTTGTGGAAGGCTTACCTCTCTTTAAATGGCTCATCAACGAAGCCACCGCCTACCGCAATACCTGCGACATGCACAGCCGTGTCCTGACACTCGACACACATTGCGATACACCTATGTTTTTCCCAAAGGGTGTCGACTTCGGCAGTCGCGACCGTCAATTGCTTGTCGACCTCCACAAAATGTCCGAGGGTCATCAGGATGCCACCATCATGGTTTGCTATCTGCCACAGCCTAAGGACGGCAAGGACTTCCGCCAAATGGTAGAATTCGACGTCAACGGTCCTACAGCCTATGCCGACCTCATCTTCGACAAAATAGAGACTATCGTTAATCATAACAGTCAATATATCAACATTGCTCGCACACCTGCCGACCTTTGGATGAACAAGCATCGCGGACTGAAGAGCATCATGCTGGGTATTGAGAATGGCATCGCCCTAGATGGAAAGCTGGAAAACCTCCAGCACTTTGCCGAACGCGGCATTGTTTATATGACGCTCTGCCACAATGGCGACAATGACATCTGCGACTCCGCTCGTGGCAGCCAGACACATCATGGTGTCAGTGCCTTTGGTCGTCAGGTCATCAGCGAGATGAACCGTCTGGGCATCATGGTCGATATGAGTCACGCTGGTGAGAAAAGCTTTTATGACGCCCTCGAGCTGTCCAACCAACCCATCGTATGCAGTCACAGCAGTTGCCGTGTCCTTTGTGACCATCCACGCAACCTTACTGACGATCAGATGCGCGCCCTTGCACAAAAAGGCGGTGTCATGCAGGTCACATTGTATAATGGCTTCCTTGTCAAGGATGGTGAGGCAACCATTGAGGATGCCATGCGCCATCTCGAACATGCCATTGACATCATGGGTATTGACCATGTTGGTCTTGGCACAGACTTTGATGGTGATGGTGGCATTCGCGGACTGGGCAACTCAGCTGAGCTACTCCATTTCACCCGTCAACTGATGGCTCGCGGCTTTAACGAAAGTGACATCCAAAAGATATGGGGAGGCAATTTCCTCCGAGTTATGCAACAAGTGCAAAGTGTCAGAAAACAATGAAACGCATTATTACATTATTACATTGCATCATTATTGTATTATTCCTATTCAGTTGTAGTACCACCAAGAAGAGTCAAACAGAACAATCGGTCGTGAACATCGAGTTTAATGCCGATTCAGCTTACGCCTTCTGTGCTGCCCAGTGCAGTTTCGGTCCTCGTACCATGAATAGCGAAGCCCACGAATTGTGCAGTGAATGGATTCAGCAGAAATTCAGCCAGTACGGCTATCAGGTAGAATTACAGAAAGCCGACCTGAAAGGCTATAATGGTACCATTCTCAAAAGTACCAATATCATTGCTCATCAGCCAAAAGCTAACAATCAAGAGCAAACAACAAAAATCTTCATCTGCGCCCACTGGGACAGTCGTCCTTGGGCCGACAACGATCCAGACGAGGCCAATCATCGCAAACCTGTGATGGCTGCCAACGATGGTGCATCGGGCGTGGCTGTCATGCTTGAACTAGCCCGTTTGTTACAGCAATATGATTCGGCCTCATTGGCAGTTGACTTCATCTGCTTTGACGCTGAGGACTGGGGCATCCCCCAATGGGAAGAGGAATATGATGGTGAATCATGGGCCTTAGGAGCACAGTATTGGGCAGCTAACTGCCAAAAGCAAACAGCTGACAGTTACCAATATGCCATATTGCTTGATATGGTTGGAGGCCAGGGTGCGAAGTTCTATCGTGAAGCTTACTCCATGCGCTATGCCCGCAACATTGTTGAGCGTGTCTGGCAGGCTGCCAACACAGCAGGCTATGGTAGCATCTTCCCCTATTTGGATAGCGGAGGCGTTACAGACGACCATGTGCCTGTGAACGAGAAAGCCGGTATTCCTTGTATCGACATCATCAACCACTATCCCGATTGTGAGCAGAGTTCATTCGGTCCTACGTGGCACACTATCAATGATGACATGCAGCACATCGACAAGAATACACTTAAAGCCGTCGGTCAAACCCTCGTACAATTAATATTCTCAGAGTAATCCTCCTAACTCTTAACTTCTATTCTTACAGCTGACCCGCCTCCACCAAGAGTACCACTCTTTCTGTGAGGCGGTCAATGCCTTCGGCGTCATACTCCTTCTTGAGCGAAGCACCAAAAGCCCAAGCGAAAGCCTGATAGAAGCCGGCACGTACTGGTCCAAGGAATGCCTGAATCAGTTCGTAGCCTGACGAATGACTTTCACGATAAATCAACTTGATAAGCAACTTACCCTGCGAGTAGGTCAGCTTCTTCATACGGGGCTTATATTCCTGCATGATGCTCTTCTCCACACGCTTCATGTGTTCCTCCTTTGCTTTCTTATTAGGCAGTGTTTCCAGATATTCGGCCGTCTCCATCATAATCATGTTGGCTTCCTTGGCTATGGGCAGCACCGTCTTCACATTCTTTACCAGTCGCATGTAGGCCTGCGCCTGACGCTTGCTGCTAAACTCCACAGGTGGAAACACGTAGACGTTGTTCATCTCCATGTATTGAATACTGTCGCCACCTTCCAGCACCTTACCCACTTTGACGGTAGGCACAAAAGTAGGACTGTCCATATCGACAGCCTCAGGTCGCTTATTCTTCTGAGCCATCCCACTCTGCGTGATGGCCAGAATTGCCATTATCGTCAATACATGTCGCTTCATTACATAAAAAATCGCGGCAAAGGTACGAATTAGCAAGCAAAATACAAAACTTTCGCGACACAAATCTCGCCTTTGACGTACTTTTGTCGCGAAAGCTGTCATGTATTGTCACTTTCTCATCTCATCACAACCTTACGGCCATTGAGCAGATAGACGCCCTTCTGCGTAGGTTTCTTCTGCAACTTGCGGCCATTCAGGTCGTACCACTTTTCACTATTCACTTCTCCACTATTCACTAGCGAAGCGTCAATACCCGTCATGTTGCCACCATTGATGTTGTCAATGGGCACAAAGCGCGGAGCGGGAGCATTAGCAGCATGTGTGGTATAAGCTTCGAACGGACGTATCTCACGATAGTCACACTCAAAGACGCTACCCTCAAGATACTGACCACGAACCTCGCCAACATTAATGGCATAGTAACGCGACGAACGACCCAGTCGCTGCATAGTCGATGTCATCATAATGGTCGAATCGCTCAGGGCCAGCGTGCGCTCTTCTGTCACAGGCACAATGGCATTGGTGGCCGAGAATGTTACGCGACCAGGCAGGTTGAACTGCTCCGAATATTCCGAACTATTAGGCATAGCGATGATATATGGTACGTAAGCTTCTATCTTATCGGCCTGCACAATGCCGTTCGCACCCAAACGACGCAACCAGAAATGTTTATTACTGTCACCTCTACCAAATGGTGATATCGCGCCCTGTTTCTCGTGGGTAATGGTCTGCACGTTGAAAGGCAGAGCAATACTCTCCCAACCACGACAGACACCAACCATCGTTTTCTGATTGAATACACGCTGATAGCTGATTTGCTCTGCTGTAAAAGTCTCTGGCACAAGGAAGTTGCCGTTATCCGTTGTTGCATCTACCAAGACAATATCTTTGGCAACGCCATTAATGACGACATTGGTAATATTTCTGGGAGCCAGTGCATCACTTTTGACGTATACTAGCAGGTTAGGATTGTTTACCATCGTGCTGACCTCGTCGGGGACGGTGAAGTCGGCATTCCAGACAATGGCACCCAGCTCACTGTTAGCAAAGGCATCCTCAGTAACGCTGGTCACGCGGAAATTGATATTGTTGTAGAACACCTCAGGAGCAATGGTAACAGCTCCCTTATAGACGCTGCCATAGCCCAGCGGCTTTCTTACTTCCACCTGCGTAGAGTCGACAGCATGATAGGCGATGCCATTGATGACGAAGCCCTGCTTCATCTGATAAACCATATCAAGACGTGCCATCATCTCTTCGGCAGCATATTTCAGCTCATAGTCATCGAACCGCTCTTCCGTACGGCGTTCATAGTAACTATAGAGCATATCATCCATACGTGCCTTCATCTCATATACATCAGACAAAGGCACATTAGGATCACCATCGCACTCATCAAGTATCACTCTGCCTTTTTCATACGTATACAGCAACATCATCCAACCCTCATAGAAGTAGTCATAGACGGCAGGTTTCGACTCTATCATACCTTCTTTCACGGCAATGGCAGTGATGGTGACATCGTCACGTATCTCTATAGGGCGCTCATAGCGGGTGTGTAGGTTACCATTGATGGTGTCAGAGATGATCGGACCGAACAACACATTATCTATATAGTAGGTATCAGCCACGCCACCGAAGTTCAGCACGATCTGGTTGGTATTGTCGTTAGCAATCCTCACCGTATACTCGTAATCAGCCCACTCCTTGCCTATTGCCATCGTGTCCGCAACACTGCGCGTATCTGCTAAGGTGTCGTTCTGACAGAAGAACTGAATCTGACCGTTGCCAGACGCTGAGCGAGCCTGGAAGTGAATGGTATAGTAGTCGTTCTTGGTCAGCGCCTTGTTGAACCGATAGCCCAATTGGGCAGATTCCATCACGCTGTCTACCCTACTGGTGAGCTTCAGCATATAATTACTGCTATAGCTGCCGGCATATACATCTTCATTATAGACACTCTTGGCTTCCTGCAGATTGTCGCCCCACGCCTTCCAGTCACTGTAGCGTCCCAGCGTGCCATAGCTGAAGTTCGCATCGTCTTCCTTCAGCATACGTCCGTTCATCGTATAATAAATTTCCGCGCCCTCTGTCTCCGTCTTGATGCTCAAGTCACTGTCCCAACTATTCGCAAATTCAAACGTCGGCGTCTCTACAGTGTCAGGCACCTCTTCTTCAACGGCATCTACCTTGAAGCTGATATTGTCGAAGAAGAACTCCGTTGAGCTTTTTTCCTCACTCAAGTTAAAAACAATGGTCTTGAAACCGTTATTTTCAGTAGAAACTTCTCCTTCCACTTCGTAGGTCTGCCACTCAGGTGTTGCCGTAAAATTACCAAATCCATACCAATTGAGATATTCTCCTGGTTCTGTGTGGACCTGTGATGTTACTAGTGCTCCCTTGCTTGCTTTGTAGTCCATAGAGAATCTGTACTTCTGGCCAGTCTTCATCGGTTCGCCAATGCGAATCATGAACTGCGAGTGAGTAACCTCCTCGGGATTCTCCAGCGACACCACCTTAATACACTGATTACCAGGATGCTCACTGTCTTCCACAATATTCTCTTGTGTCAGTTCCTGGACCTGTAAGTTATAGCTAAGGGCAAAACTGCTATAGTCTTCTCCCTCAACATTTCCATTCTTAACCCGCTCAGGATTCAATGTGAAGTAGCCAGGATTCGAGGCTCCGCCGTCGATGTGAGCGTAAGTATGGTCATAATGACCTATATAACCACAGGACGAGCCCTTACCTCCTACAAGTTTATGACAAGCATAAAACATTTCCTGACCCATGGTCACAGAAGCAGTACTCCACAGGTCACCCACATAGACTGTTTCCAGCTCAGAACAACGATAGAACAGCCAGTCCATATTCTCGACTTTTGCAGTATTAAAGCCGCTAAGGTCAAGAGTCGTCAGTTTTTCGCAATATGCAAACATACCATACATGTTCGTCACATTGTCCGTTTTAAGATTGGCAATGCCTGTGATTGTGGTCAACTGAGAAAAATCATAGAACCAGAACGGCGTACTTGTCAGCGTTGTGCAATTTGCAAATGAGTGATCAAATACAACGGAAGAGATATTATGCCTTTGGTCATACCAAAGCACATTCTCAGGACGTGCATAGCTTTCACCTACGCTCATACCATTTCTTTCCGTTTTCTTCTCGTCGTAATAGAATGTCAGCACAGTGTTGTCTTCACTCAACACAGCATAAGGCTCAGGCTCAAGTTCACTTGCAAAGCTGAATTCATAGCTACCCAAGATTGTTTCCAAACCTGCCTTACTGATAGCAGTGATATTGAAGACATGAGTGGTGTCCGCTTTCAGTTGACTGATATCCATTGAGATTATCAGTTCCTGTTCTTCATTCACTTTCAGTGTCTGGCTGTTCTGACTATCATCGTCAACCCAATATTTTACCTGATCTATCTGCAGATAGTCTTCTTTCTTTTCAGGCACAACGAAGAGATAGCGGTAGTACAATCCTGGTTCACCATCTGTACGCTTAGCACGGAAGTTAAGATAGTGAATACCTGACGAAAGTGTGCTAACGTCTATGCTCTGTGCAACATTTGTACTAGGCTCCGATGAGGATACTCTGTTGGCATAGTCTGCATCAATCCAATACTCATAGCCAGACACTGTAGCGTCTGTCATCTCTGAGGCAGGAACCATGAAGAGATAACGGTAATATAGTCCTGACACACCATCGCCATCCACTGCACGGAAATTCAGATAGTGAATGCCATCCGACAACCCGCTGATGTCGATACTCTGATCTACGGCAGTACTATTGGTTGCCACAACTTGACGATGGCCATAGTCGGCATCTAACCAGTACTCATATTGACTAATGGTCTGAGCACGACCCATGAGCACAGCCAGCAGTAGCAGGAATAGAAGTTTTATTCTCCCTCGCATAAGCTTCCTGTCTATATTAATTTGCACTCAAGGTCATCTTCACATTCAGCATTCGCGTCTTAGTATCAACACCAATCGTATAGTCGGTCACCTTTGGCGCATTAGGTTCCAAGGTGAAAGGTGTGGTTCCGCCATACATGCCAACAATGGTGCCATCAGTGCCAAGCCAGCCTTGCTGCTGGAAATACTCAGCTTCATCTACCTCAGTTTCACTTGGGGTGTAAGTGTAGCAATTTTCCGCAGAAGTGTAATTCTTCCATGTAACGGATGCCAGACAATTGGTGAAAATAGAATTTCCAGCGTTATAAAATGTAGTTATATAACAATTGATAAAGTTTGCAGTGCCATTTGTTGCAGTATTTCCTATAATAACATTACAATTAGAAAAAACGGCTGCGTCTGGGGTATATCCAGCATTCAATACCTGAGCCTTTGAATTGGTAACTGTTAGGCTTCTCAAAACAGAGTTCAAGCCTATATTGTTAATATCACATCTGTCTATCAGCATTTCATATATTGGGTCAGAATTAATATTGTATGAAATGCCTTTATCAATAACGCACTTTCTTATCTTTATACCTATCGCTGATTTAACTATATACAATTCACGAGTAATATTTACGCCATCCAGTAAATGGGCGGTCAAAACTGGATTATTGGGTATATCAATATATACAGAGTTGTCTATAACACTATTATTTGCACCTACTCCGATAATGGTTATAGCTTTGTTGATAGTTACAATAGATGAAGCGCTGTATTTGAATGTACCTGCCGAAAGCAGGATTGTATCACCATTTTCTGCAGCTTCAATAGCTGAAGGCAGCTCGTCTGGATTAAATTGCTTAACATTTCCTTGATGGCGCAATACAATCTGCGCTGTACCTGCCAATACACTCTGGATGCCTAGCATCATGAGGCATACAATTGATAAAAGAATCTTTTTCATAATCATATTGTTTTATGTTATTTATTGTTTCTGTTTTGGTAAATTGTGACACACTACGATTGCAAAGATACTGATAATTTCTGAAACGACAAAGAAAAAGTGCAAGAAATCAGCGACATCTGAGACATCAGCGAGAGAAACGGCTTCTCGCTTGCAGCGAAACGGCATATCTTTGATAGAGAGAAGCCGTTTCACTCAGAGTCTGAAGGCTTTAACCTAACAGCGCGAAGGAAGCAAACGCATTGTCCGAAGGAAGCGGACGCCTCGTCCGCTACGTGCGGAAGGGGCAGGAGGAGGAAGCGGAAGGGCCTTCCGCCCGTAGCGGGCAATCCCTG
Organism: uncultured Prevotellaceae bacterium; assembly: GCA_902762565.1. Classification (GTDB taxonomy): domain Bacteria; phylum Bacteroidota; class Bacteroidia; order Bacteroidales; family Bacteroidaceae; genus Prevotella. The sequence goes on along the minus strand of CACWOS010000001.1, from coordinate 36,949 downwards.
AACTGGGTTGACTGCTGACAACAACACCTCCCCTCCTCCCGTCACATGACTCTAATGTCGATAGACAAAGGGATTAAGGCACGGGAGGTGATGCACAGACTCCTCCCTAACATGTCCCGTCAGACACGACTATTGCCAATGAACTTTGAGATGATGGAGCATCGTGGTGCTTTCGCCACACGAACCAGTATGCTGAATGTGTATGCCACCAAATGGGTTGGCATCGACTTTAGCACTCAGGTGCACCTCATGAGGAAGAGTGGAATTAGCAGGCTGAGGCGTCTTCGTGGTGACATCAGCAGTCAGCAGTCCTTCGTTGAAATGGAGCAAAATGGTACAATTGGTACGATAACAGGTGGAAGAAACGGGCTCAGTGAGAGGGGTGATCGTGCCATTATTGTAACGAACCAAATAGAAGTCGACTGCTTTGGCATGTTTAGTGGTACGGATGATACGCAGACCATAACCTGTCAGCGTCTTGGTGTCGAACTTTAGGCAAACATCCATATACTGCCCTGTAGCTGAACCAAAGCCTTGACCTGCCGTCTTGGTAGGGTCAACATCCAGCGTCAACGACATATTGTTATAGGTACGTTTGGCTGGTGTGTACATCAGACGGGCACCCCGCTGGGCTTGTAAAAGCCCCATTCCAACGGCACCATTAAAGCCTTTGCCATATTCCCACATGGGCTTTTCGCGATTGAACGACCAAGGATATTCCGATGTGTCAGAAGGCTTGAAGCCATCAACAGTCCACACCCTTTCAGCAACAACTGGTTGCCAATTGCAATAGAAATCGTGGAAGTCCGTTTCTAGTTCATGTCGTTTAGGAGCCTTCTTTACCTTGAATGTGGCAAAAGATGGCTCCAAACCATAATTGCTACGCTGATGTTTTGGCATGATGACAGCCTTCATAATGTGCCCTTTGTCAGACTCGCTGAGCAAATAAGTACGTACAGGACTAGTATGACTGGCAGCTACAGGAATGTCATCACGATACCAAGTGATGAGCGATTCGTCGCGACGACCTTGCAAGTCAAGTTGGTAGTCAAGCTGCAGTTGTTGACCATTAGAGGTAATACGTGGGGCCTTGATAAAAGACGGGGCAGGTAAAAGGGATGGTTTTACGATGAGGAGGCAGGCTCCCTCTCGACCATCCTCAGCATTAGCAAGGATGCAAAAATCGGCGATTTCATCGGTATTATTAGTTGGCACCACCAATACTTTATCACCATCTATCAGACGTAACAAGACAGCATTCTCATAACCAGGTTCCACCTTCCAAGTTACAGAGGCGGAAGTGGTCAGGAGTAGCGAGTCTTGACCTGTTAGGAGTGTTGCCTCGCGACTACTGATTGGCAAAAATGGTGGCATCGCACCCTGATAATCCTTCAGAACAACAGTATTCTCAGGCTGTCTGCCACCAATGATATAAGGTTTACCATTAAGTGTGAAGTTCTTCTGATAGCAGCGCAACCATTTCTGAGGATAAGCTGTCCATCCTATATAGATATTATCAGAGGGGGCATGATAACGACAATCCACCACAGTCACAGGACCACCTTGTTTGCAGAAATACATCTCACGATTCTCACCCATCACGTTGAAATCGCAGTCAATAAACAAAGCGCCCTTACCAAACGTACTCCAGAAAGGCTTTTGCCCATAGAGGTCAAAGTTACAATGACGATAGATAGCTGTGCCATTCAGAGCATCGTCAGTACATTCGAAATGACAGTCTTCATAATAAGAGGTCTTAGCACCATTCAGCGGATTGAGGTTCAGACGACTAATGAAGCGAACGCGTTTTGCTATCAGACTATCCCCATGTACATAGCCCACGTGGGCCTGGGTAATAGCATCGCTACGCTTTTTCCGATTAAATCGTGGATTTTTAGGATATACAAGGTCTACATTGCAGTAGTTACCCATCGTCAGATTCTCAACCTCCAACTTATCGCACCAGAAGTCGAACATCGTAAAATTGCCAATAGCACCCTGCGTCTGTCCACGCTGACTAGCCAACACAACGTCCTCAGGGCGTTCGCCTTTTCCTATGAAATGGAGGTTTTTGCACTTAATGACCATACCAAATGGCTCACGACCATTCTTGCCCACCTTAACGGTAGCATCATCAGGATCGTCAATCCAATAGACACCAGGATTGATATAAACCGTGATGCCGTCGCGAAAATGAGTGGCAGCATCTTGGAAAGACTTATAAACAAAGGGAGAAAGACTAGAAGCCTCCGCATCAATCATGATGTGAAGCGAATCGAGGCTTTCAGCAAAAGCCAATAAGGGCATGAGTGCCCACAACAAGAAAAGTCGACGCATAATAATTTGACGGATTTACCAGTTGACGGGTTTACCGACTTTGTTTAGTCTTTGTATTTATAGATGAGTTTGTTAGCTCCAGAAGTAATCTCCAATTCATCACGATGCTCTTGGATGAACGAATCGATATGGCGCTTACGCTTTTCTTCAAAGATTTCATCGACAGCTATCAAGATACCCGTCTCTTCCACATCACCAAAACCATAATTGATGGCAGTACCAAACAACTTCATCGTAGGTGACAAGCCCATGTAGGCATTGACCAGTGGTGGGATATTGTAGCCCATATTACGAATCTCACGATTCAAAACAAGATAGTCATCTTTAAATGTCTTACCACAGAACAAAGCCTCTAACACCTTGACATCTGTTTCCAATTCCAACGGTTTCATCGGAATAATAAGGTTCTCTTTGTCATCGAAATGCTTCTTGAGAAAATAGAGAATCATGTCGCGTCCCTTACGGATGTAAGAGGGATACATGGTCATCTTACCAAAATAATACTTAATATTAGGACGAATCACTGTCAAAGCGCCCAAGCCATCCCAGAGGTTATCAAGCGCAAACAGGCTTTTGGCTCCCATACGTGACGACTGATAAGGCAGACTGACGAAAGAACGGCCCAACTCTACCGTCCAAGGAGCATAATCTTTCAGGAATTTCTCAGAGAAATGGAACATGTGGCTGGTAGCCAATATGGGTTGTCCTTTCTCGTCATATTGCCAATCCGTTCCCAACAAATAACGGTAACCACCAATAATCTCTTCTTCCTCAGGATTCCATACTATCAATTGTTTATAACAGTTATCACAAGTATCAAACTCGTCGATATCCATTTCCTTACCTGTGCCACCACCAGCTTCGCGGAAGGCAATCTCACGCAATCGTCCGATCTCCCTCATCACGTTAGGCGCATTATGCGCTGTGACAACGTAGATTTCGTTATTGCTCTTGTTGGTCATACGAAGCTGCTTGTCAGATGTCAGCTCGCTTTTAAGCAGTTCTTTACTGATTGGCTGGATGATGGGTTGTTCCATGTTGAGTTGAGAGATTAGATTTGAAAGTTATAGGGAATAGACTTGATTTTGAACAAATTGCGCCCATTCCAACGGAGTTTTACTCTTATCGAAGGTCTGCCAGGGAATGGGCTTTCCGATTTTCACTTCGAACGTCTTGCCTACATTCTTGTACATCTCGTCTACCAAGAAGAGCATAGCCAGATTGAAAGGCAGGAAACGATCGCTGAAGTTTGCCAGACGATAGAAGAATTTCGAATTCTGTCCACTGAAGTGGATGGGAACGATGTCACGCTGACACTCGACACTCTTCACGACAAACGTCTTCGACCAGGGAATATCACGTATCACACCATTCTTTTTGCGCGAACAAATGCCAGCAGGATACATCAGCATGTGGTTATCGCTTTCGAAGCCAGCCTTCACCATAGCTGGGAAATTACGACTCTGATGACCCGTTTTGTTAATAGGGATACAAAGTGGTGCTAAGCCTGGCAGGTTCATCAGCAAGTCATTCACCAGATAACGAAACCTTGAATTGTAGTGACGTCCGATAATAGCACCAAGTGCTACACCATCTTCACCACCCAATGGATGGTTCGACACAAAGGTATAGAGTCTTCCATCATTAGGATCAGGCAGATTTTCCTTTCCTTTTATCACAAGCGTCATTTGCAAGTAGCGAACACATTCTTCAAGCCATTCCGTACCTACTTTATCGCGTGACTCCCATAAGAACTTGTTCACCTCATCCTGATGGGCTATACGTTTGAGCCATGAAACAAGGAAGCTTGGAACCCACTTAACCTTGGTTCCCATCTTACTCTTCAAGATATTGTCAATATCTATCGTTTTTTCTGTAATTTGCCCCATGTTTCTCTCAGATATTCCGTAACATCGTGCAAAGGTAAGCATTTTATTTTGTAATTCTTGCACTTTTTATCATAAAATGTGCAAAAAAAGTAAAACCACCTTTGAAACTGCCTCTAGACGTTGAAACATAAACAGTGAACCATGAATAATCTGAGAGCAAGCAACGCCATTCGGCTGTTATTTTGCCCCACCAACGTAGTAAAAACACAAATAGCTAATTATCAGACATTTAACTACTATTTCACAAAATTTAAAGATTCGCTTACTAAAAAAATCGAATAATTGTGGGGAATTGTGGGGGAAAATGATTACCTTTGCACCCAAAGTTACAAATAATACATAAGTACGCATGCGTTTTTTAGGTAATATAGAGGCAAAAACAGACACAAAAGGTCGCGCTTTTCTCCCTGCAGCTTTCCGAAAAGTACTGCAGATGAACAGCGAGGAGCGCCTGGTACTACGCAAGGATGTATTCCAGCCTTGCCTAGTACTCTATCCAGAAAGCGTATGGAACGAACAGATGGACCAGATGCGTGCTCGGTTGAATCGTTGGAACCGTCAGCATCAACAAGTATTTCGTCAGTTTGTCAGCGAAGTGGAACTGCTGACGCTTGACGGAAACGGTCGCTTCCTGATTCCCAAACGCTATCAGCGTATGGCAGAAATAGAGCAAGACATCAAGTTTGTAGGCATGGGCGACACCATAGAGATATGGAGCAACAAGAAAGCCGAAGAACAACAGATGAAACCTGATGACTTCGAAGTTGCCCTTGAAGAACTGATGGGAAGCGAAGCGAAAAGTGAAGAGTGAAAAGTGAAAAGTGCAAAAATTGCTACTGCAAAAATTATAATAGATGATCGTCACGGCAGAGACATATCATGTTCCTGTACTCCTCAAGGAGAGTGTCGACGGGCTGGATATCCAGCCCGATGGCATTTACGTTGACGTGACTTTCGGTGGCGGCGGCCACTCTCGCGAAATTCTGTCGCACCTAGGAAAGAACGGCCATCTTTATAGCTTCGACCAGGATGCTGATGCCGAGAAAAATCTGGTTGCAGATGATAGATTTACCTTCGTTCGCAGCAACTTTAGGTATATCAGTCAGTGGATGCGCTACTATCAGGTAGAGAAGATTGATGGAATATTAGCCGACTTGGGCGTTTCGAGTCACCATTTCGACGATGAGACACGTGGCTTCTCGTTCCGCTTCGATGCTCCGCTCGACATGCGCATGAACAAACGTGCTGGACAGACTGCTGCCGACATTCTGAACGACTACACAGAAGAGCAACTGGCTGACGTGCTGTATCTCTACGGAGAATTGAAGAACGCGCGTCGAATAGCCAAAGCCATTGTAGCATACAGAGGTCATCAACGCATAGAGACCACTGCCCATCTGGCAGAAGCTACTGAGCAACTGATGCGTACTGAACGCGAAAAGAAAGATATGGCACGCCTCTATCAGGCACTGCGTATCGAAGTGAATCACGAGATGGATGCCTTACGCGACATGCTTCGTGGGGCTACGGAACTGCTAAGAGAAGGGGGGCGACTGAGTGTCATCACCTATCACTCATTGGAAGACCGCATCGTGAAGAACGTGATGAAGGCTGGCAATGCAGAGGGAAAGATAGAACAAGACTTCTATGGTCGCGTATCATCTCCCTTCCGACTGATTGGCAAGATGATAACACCCAGCCAAGAGGAACAAGAACGCAATCCACGCAGTCGCAGTGCCAAACTGAGAATCGCAGAAAAGATTTAATGAGAAAATGGATATAAACGACAAGATAACACCTGCTGACGAAGAGCAACTTCAGATTGATCTGACCAGTATCCCCACAACGGATACGCTTGCTGATGCTGATGCAAAACAAGCAGAAGCAGAGAAGGCTGAAGAGACTATCAAGGAGACGCTCGAGAAAATCAAGCAGACAGCCAGCGAGGAAGACCCGAATCCATCGGGCAAGCTAAACCTGCGCACCATACTGGGTGGCGATCTACTGACCACGCAGATGGTACGTTCGCAGATATGGCTGTTTATCATGATTGTGGCGTTTAGTCTTGTCTACGTGGCCTTCCGCTATCAGTGTCAGCAAGACATGATCAAGATTGACAAACTGGAAGGAAAGTTGAAGGATGCAAAGTTCAAGGCATTGTCAGCAAGTAGTACGCTGACTGCCAAGAGTCGCGAGAGTCACGTACTTGACATCTTGAAACAAAACAAGGACTCGCTGCTCCATCAGGCAGACCAGCCCCCATATATTATAGAAGTACCAGAATGAGCAAGTTCAGTAATGACCAGGTAATGCCGCGCTACATGATAATCGCTGTAGTGCTGACGCTCATCGGAATTGCCATCATCGGCAAGGCCTTCTATATCATGACTGCCAAAAAGCAATACTGGACAGAGGTTGCAGACCGTTTGAAGCGCGACTCAGTGAGCGTAAAGCCCACTCGAGGCAACATTTTAAGTTGTGACGGACAGTTGATGGCCACCTCTATACCTGAATATAAAATATATATGGACTTCCAGGCAGCAGCTTTCGTTGATGGCGACTCGTTATGGAATGACAAAGTAGACAGTATCTGCGAAGGACTGAACAAGATATTCCCCACGATTACCTCACACGAATTCAAGGTGTGGCTGGAGACTGGCAAACGCAAAGTTAACAAAAATGGCTCTGTCGGCGCCCGTCATTGGCCTATCTGGCCCAAGCGCATCGATTACAACACGTATGTTGAGGTCAGCCAACTGCCATTCCTGAATATGCCAAAATACAAAAGCGGATTCCATACCGAGGAGTTCAATGCCCGTCGGCGTCCGTTTGGCTCGTTGGCGTTACGCACGGTTGGAGGTATGTATGGTGCCAAAGACTCAGCTTACTATGGTATTGAGCTCTCCTATGACAGCCTGTTGCGTGGCACACCAGGCATCACAGGACGTCGTAAAATTCTAAACAAATACATGAATATTCCCGTCACACTGCCTGTTGACGGATGTGACATCGTGACAACAATTGATGTCAATATGCAAGACCTGGCTGAGCGCTCACTACTTGATATGCTGAAGAGTCCACAAGTGAACGGTGAGATGGGTGTCGCCATTCTGATGGAGGTGGCCACAGGTGACGTGAAGGCTATTGTCAACATGATCAAGAATCAGGACGGACAGTATATAGAAGCTGTCAATTCGGCCATCAGTTATCGATGCGAACCTGGCTCCGTATTCAAAGTGGCTTCATTCTTGGTGGCTCTTGACGACGGAGTTGCCGATACCAGCTATGTCATCCATACTGGTTGTGGTGTGGAGATGATGCACGGTCGTCCCATGAAGGACCACAACTGGCGTCGTGGTGGTTATGGCGATATTAATATGGCACGCGCGCTGGAAGTCAGTTCTAATATCGGCGTGAGTCATGTCATTGACAAATATTATGGTAAAGAGCCTGAGCGTTATGTCAAGGGACTTTATCGCGTAGGCATCCACGAAGATCTGAAGTTGCCGTTGGTAGGTTATCTGCCTCCCAGCATCCGTATGCCGGAAAGAAACAAGCGCGGACAGTACCTCAATTGGAGCAAGACGGCCCTGCCCTGGATGTCGATAGGTTACGAAACACAGATAGCACCAATTAATACGGTGACATTCTATAATGCCATTGCCAACAACGGAAAGATGATGCGTCCTCGCTTTGTCAAAAAGGTCATGAAGAATGGTGAGACCATTGCCGAATATCCGCCACAGGTTATCAAGCCGAGTATAGCCAAACCTCAGGCTATCAAGACTATGCAGACCATTTTGGAACATGTCGTCAGCCAAGGACTTGGACGAAAGGCTGGTTCACCACTATTTAAGGTAGCTGGTAAGACGGGAACTGCGCAGGTGGCCGACCAATATGGTGGCTATCATTCTGGCACCACCCGCTACTGGTTGTCGTTTGCAGGTTATTTCCCTGCCGACAATCCCCGATATTCCTGCATTGTCTGTATCAAGAAGTCAGGACTGCCCGCTTCTGGTGGTGGTATGAGTGGTGTTGTTTTCCATCATATTGCAGAAGGTGTGATGGCCCGCTACCTGAAATTGAGTGTTGACGATGCTCACGACGAGAACTCTGTCATCATTCCCAATGTAAAAGGTGGTAATGCTGGAGCAGCCAATACGGTACTCAGCAGGTTAGGCATCAACAAGCGCGAACCTCAAACAAAGAGCAGTTACAACCTGGCAGTAGCTCCAGACGTGACTGGCATGGGTGCCCGTGATGCTGTTTACGAAATGGAAAGACGCGGACTGAAGGTTAAGGTACAAGGTCGTGGCAAGGTGAAGCATCAGAGCATCCCTGCTGGTAAGACCATTGCTGATGGTGCAGAATGCATCCTGACATTGGAGAATTGAGAATTGAATATTAATATAAACAATAAGGTATATGAAACTAAGTGAATTGCTCAAGAATGTAGAAGTCCTTAACAGCCTTGGAGATGCTGATGTGGACATCACTGGCGTGAACATTGATTCACGACGCATAGAAAAGGGGCATCTCTTCGTTGCCATTCCTGGCACACAAACCGATGGTCACAACTTCATTCCCAAAGCCATTGAGCAAGGGGCAGCTGCTGTATTGTGTGAGTATTTCCCCAACACACGTGTGCCTGGTATTACCTATATTGCCGTAGAATCTACGGAAGATGCCGTGGGCAAGGTTGCCACCGTATTCTATGGTGAGCCCTCGCAGAAGCTGAAACTGGTTGGTGTTACTGGCACAAATGGTAAGACCACCATTGCCACCTTATTATATAATATGTTCCGCAAGTTCGGTCATAAGTGCGGATTGCTTTCTACCGTCTGCAACTATATTGAGGGCGAAGCTATTCCTGCTGACCATACTACACCCGACCCCATTGAGCTTAACAGGTTGTTGGCACGCATGGTGGAAGCCGGTTGTGAATATGCCTTCATGGAATGTTCCAGTCATGCCATTGCCCAAAAGCGTATCGGCGGACTAAAGTTTGCTGGAGGATTGTTTACCAACCTGACACGTGATCATCTGGACTATCATAAGACCTTTGAGAACTATCGTGATGCCAAGAAAGCTTTCTTCGACGGACTCGGCAAGGAGGCATTCGCCATCACCAACGCCGATGACAAGAACGGCAGTGTGATGGTACAGAACTGCAAGGCCAAGGTGAAGACCTACTCTACCCGTTCAATGGCAGACTTCCGTGCTCGTATCATCGAATGCCACTTCGAGGGTATGTATCTAGAGATTGATGGTCGTGAGGTGGGCGTACAGTTTATTGGCAAGTTCAATGTCAGCAACCTGCTCGCTGTCTATGGTGCTGCCATCATGCTGGGCAAGAAGCCTGAAGATATTCTTGTCATCTTGAGCACATTGAAAAGTGTAGCAGGACGACTAGAACCCATCCGTTCGGAAGGAGGTGTCACCGCCATTGTCGACTATGCCCACACCCCTGATGCTTTGGAAAATGTGCTAAACGCCATTCACGAAGTATTGGAAGGCAAGGGCGGTCAGGTCATCACCGTTTGCGGTGCAGGCGGCAACCGCGACAAAGGCAAGCGTCCGCTCATGGCTCAGGAGGCAGTCAAGCAGAGCGACCGAGTCATCATCACTTCCGACAATCCACGTTTCGAGGAACCACAAGACATCATCAACGATATGTTGGCTGGTCTGACACCTCAGCAAATGAAGAAGGTGGTAAGCATCGTCGATCGCAAGGAGGCCATCAAGACAGCCAGCATGCTGGCTCAAAAGGGCGACGTCATCCTCATAGCCGGCAAGGGTCATGAAGACTATCAGGAAATCAAGGGCGTGAAGCATCACTTCGATGACCGTGAGATTGTTAGAGAGATTTTTGGAATCAAATCGGAATAACGACATAACGTTATAACGTCATAACGAAAAAAGAAAAAGATATGCTATACTACATCTTCAGATTCTTAGAACAGTTTGGTATTCCCGGAGCACATGTCTGGTCGTATATCTCGTTCCGCTCGCTGCTGGCACTCATTATATCGCTACTTGTTTCTGCATGGTTTGGCGAGTACTTTATCAAGTGGATGAAGCGCCGTAACATTTCGGAAACCGCTCGTGATGCCAGCATCGACCCATTTGGCGTCGAGAAGAAAGGTGTTCCTACGATGGGAGGTATTATCATTATCGTCGCAATACTCGTTCCCGTTCTGTTGTTGGGTCGTATGCGCAATATCTACCTCCTGCTGATGATTGGCACTACCGTATGGCTGGGCTTCCTTGGTTTTATGGACGACTATATCAAGATTTTCCGTAAGGACAAGGATGGTCTGAAGCCTATCTATAAGATTATCGGACAAGTGTCAATAGGTTTCATCGTGGGTTTGACGCTATGGTTAAGTCCAGATGCTGTGGTACGTGAAAACGTTTCTGAGCCTCAACAGAATCAGGAGATTGTCATCAAACACAAGTCAGAGGCCGTCAAGTCGCTACAGACCACCATTCCGTTCATTAAGAACCACAACCTCAACTACTCAGAGGTGCTTGGTTTCCTCGGCAAATACAAGGTGGCTGCTGGTTGGGCTTTGTTCATCATTATGACGATTCTCGTCGTGACAGCAGTGTCAAACGGTGCCAACCTAAACGATGGCATGGATGGCATGTGTGCTGGTAATGCGGCCATTATCGGTATTGCCTTGCTACTATTTGCCTACGTTTCGTCGCATATTGTCTATGCGGCCTACTTCGATATCATGTATATCCCACACTCTGAAGAACTAGTAGTATTCCTGTCTGCCTTCATTGGAGCCATGATTGGTTTCCTCTGGTATAATGCTTATCCCGCTCAAGTGTTTATGGGCGATACAGGTTCATTGGCCATTGGCGGTATCATCGGTGTCTGTGCCTTGATTATCCACAAAGAACTGATGTTGCCCATTTTGTGTGGTATCTTCTTCATTGAGAGTCTGAGCGTCATCATACAGACCCAATGGTTTAAGATACAGAAACGCAAGGGCAAGCGCGTCCGAGTGTTCCGCGCCACACCTATTCACGACAACTTCCGTCGTCTGGACTCACAGCTCGATGCTACCAGCACATACATCTTGAAAGGCTGGCCCAAACGTCAGTTCCATGAGTCGAAAATCACGTTCCGTTTCTGGATTATAACCATTATATTGGCTGCATTGACTATCATCACACTCAAGGTGAGATGAGTATAAAAAAGATAAAAGTATTTAGAAGAATATGAGTAAGATTGCTATATTAGGAGCTGGCGAGAGCGGTGCAGGAGCTGCCGTCTTGGCCAAGAAGCAGGGCTTTGAGGTGTTTGTCAGCGATATGTCGAAAATCAACGACAAATACAAGAAGCTGATGAACGACCACCAGATTGAGTGGGAAGAAGGTCATCATACAGAAGAGAAAATTCTGGATGCCGATGAGGTCATCAAGAGTCCAGGTATTCCAGACAACGCGCCCATGATTGTCAAGATCAAGGAAAAGGGCATTCATATCATCAGTGAGATTGAGTTTGCCGGACGCTACACCAACTCGAAGATGATTTGTATCACAGGTTCTAACGGTAAGACCACTACCACTAGTCTTATCTACCACATCTTTAAGACTGCTGGCTACGATGTTGGTCTGGCAGGCAATATCGGTAACTCACTGGCACTGCAGGTAGCAGAGGACCCACACGAATACTACATCATCGAGCTCAGTTCATTCCAACTCGACAATATGTATGACTTCCGTGCCAACATCGCTATCTTGCTGAATATCACGCCAGATCACCTGGATCGTTACGACTTCAAGATGCAAAACTATGTCGACTCAAAGATGCGTATCATCCAGAACCAGACACCGCAGGATGCTTTCATCTACTGGAATGATGACCCTGTCGTGAAGAAGGAACTGGAGAAGTATGATATCAAGGCCATCCAGTATCCATTCTCAGAACTGAAAGAGGTTGGTAGTATCGGTTACATCGAGGAAGGACAGTACAAAATTGAGAAACCAGAGCCATTTAATATGGAACAGGAGGCACTGAGCCTGACTGGCAAGCATAATATCTACAATTCGTTGGCTGCCGGTATTGCCTCTGACGTGGCGGGCATCAAGAAGGATGTCATCCGTCAGTCATTGAGCGATTTCCCTGGCGTCGAGCACCGTCTCGAAAAGGTATGTACTGTTCGTGGCGTACAATACGTCAACGACTCGAAAGCTACCAACGTTGATGCCTGCTGGTATGCTTTGGAGAGTATGAAGACCAAGACGATTCTTATCATTGGCGGTAAGGATAAAGGCAATGACTATGCACCCATCATACCACTGGTAAAAGAGAAGTGTGCCGGACTCGTCTACCTCGGTGCCGACAACCAGAAGTTGCACGACAACTTCGACGCACTGGGCATTCCCGTCCGCGACACCCACTCCATGAAAGAGTGCATTCAAGCTTGCTACGAGATGGCTGAGCCGGGCATGACGGTATTGTTGTCGCCCTGTTGTGCCAGCTTCGACCTCTTCAAGAATATGGAAGACCGAGGTGAGCAGTTCAAGGAATTAGCAAGAAATCTCTAGATCATCTAGGAATATCTAGAATAACCAGAATAACAATATGAACAAGAAAATAGGCAATCTCTTCAAGGGCGACAAGGTCATCTGGATGGTGTTCTTCTTCCTCTGTATGATCAGTATCGTGGAAGTCTTCTCGGCTTCCAGCGGACTGACATATAAGAGTCAGAACTATGTTGGCCCTATTGCCTACCATACGTTCACTATCTTCCTCGGCGTGTTAGCAGCCATCGCTACGCTCAACGTCCCATGTCGTTACTTCAAGTTGCTCACACCATTCCTGTTACTGCTTAGCGGATTGATGCTGCTTGTGGTGATGTTAGGCGGTGGCGAGAGCACCAACGATGCTTCACGCTGGATTCGCTTAGGTCCGTTTACCATCCAGCCTTCTGAGATAGCAAAAGGAACAATCGTGCTTACCGTTGCACAGATTCTGGCAGCTATGCAGCGAGAGAATGGTGCAGACCGCAAGGCATTTAAGTACATTCTGTGGTTTACGATTCCAGCCTGTATGGCAATTGGTGTCGAGAACCTCTCTACAGCAGCATTGCTCTTTGCTGTTGTTTTCCTGATGATGTTCATCGGACTAGTACCTATGCGTCAGTTAGGGAAACTATTTGCCATCATTGCTTTCATGGGCATTTTTGCCGTCTCAATGGTTATGATTGTTGGTCACGACCGTACAGGAGAAGAAGAAAGCCAACAACTGACAAAGACCGAACAGGTTGAGAAGCCCCAGAAAAAGAGCAAGATAGAAAAGATGCTTCACCGTGCTGACACGTGGAAGGCTCGCATCCTGAACTTCGGAAAAGAAGATCCCACACCTAAGGAGTACGACCTCGACAAGGATGCACAGGTAGCCCATGCCAACATCGCTATTGTGTCGAGCGGTATCACTGGCAAAGGACCTGGTAAGAGTACCGAACGCGACTTCTTGGCACAAGCATTCAGCGACTTCATCTTCGCTATCGTCATTGAGGAGTTGGGCATCATCGGAGCTGTTGCTGTCGTATTTCTATACATTATTCTATTATATCGCTGTGCTCGAATTGCCAGCCGATGCGAGAATAATTTCCCTGCCTTCCTGGCCATGGGCCTAGGATTGCTCTTGGTCATTCAGGCCACCTTCAACATGATGGTGGCAGTAGGTCTGGCCCCAGTTACAGGACAGCCGTTGCCTCTCATTTCAAAGGGTGGCACGTCGACCATCATCAACTGTGCCTATATCGGTGCCATTCTGAGTGTGAGCCGTTCGGCAAAGATGAAAAAGGAAGAAGGAAGAGAAGATAAAGAAGTTAGAAGAAGCTAAGATTATACGCATATGGAAGAAAAGGAGTTAAGAGTCATTATCAGTGGCGGTGGTACTGGAGGTCACATCTTCCCTGCCGTTTCGATAGCCAATGCCGTCAAGGCCTTGCGCCCTGACGCTAAGATTTTGTTCATTGGAGCCAAGGGACGCATGGAGATGCAGCGCGTTCCCGCCGCTGGTTATGATATCAAGGGATTACCCATCCGCGGTTTCTTCCGTCCGTTGTGGAAACCCGCCAATATCGGTGTAGCCATTGACTATCTGAAAAGCAAGTGGCTTGCCAAGAAGATTTTGCGCGATTTCAAACCTCAGGTAGCCGTCGGTGTCGGTGGTTATGCCAGTAGTGCGGCCTTAGGTGCAGCCAATAGTCTAGGCATCCCCACCCTATTGCAGGAACAGAACAGCTATGCCGGCCTAGCCAACAAGACACTGGCCAGCAAAGCTAAGAAGATTTGTGTAGCCTATGAGGGTATGGAGCGTTTCTTCCCTGGTCAGAAAATTATGCTGACTGGCAATCCTGTCCGCCAACAATTGCTAGACAGTAATATCAGTCACGACGATGCCGTTCGTTCATTCGGTTTCGATCCACAGAAGAAGACCGTTCTCATTGTCGGCGGTAGCTTAGGAGCCCGCACCCTTAACGAGAGTGTATTGGCTCATCTTGAGGACATCAAGGAGAGCGGCATACAGTTTGTATGGCAGACTGGCAAATACTATAGTGCAGAAATCAGCGAGCGTATGAAGGGGCATGAGTTGTCCAACCTAGTAATTACTGATTTTGTAAGCGACATGGCCACAGCCTATAAAGCTGCCGACCTAGTAGTCAGTCGTGCCGGAGCAGGCAGCATCTCTGAGTTCTGCCTATTGGGCAAGGCCGTTATCCTTGTACCCAGCCCCAATGTTGCTGAGGACCATCAGACCAAGAATGCCCTGGCATTGGTCAATAAGCAGGCTGCACTCTACGTCAAGGATAGCGAAGCTGCCAAGCTGCTGTTGCCACTGGCCATCGACACCGCCAAGGACGATACCAAGCTCCAGAGCCTGAGCACCAATATCCTCAAGATGGCCCTGCCCGACTCTGCAGAAATCATCGCAAAGGAAGTCATAAAATTGGCGCATTCGCTAAATGATAAATGATAATTGATAAATGATAAATAATCAATGGAACTGAAAGATATCAAATCCGTCTATTTCGTAGGAGCAGGTGGCATCGGCATGAGTGCCATTGCCCGCTTCTTTATCAAGAAAGGCCTTGTCGTAGCTGGTTACGACAAAACGCCCAGCACCCTAACACGTCAGTTGGAAAAAGAGGGTATGCTTATCCATTATGAGGAGAATGTCAACGAGATTCCCTTCGTCTGCAAGGAGAAGGAATCGTGTCTGGTTGTCTATACGCCAGCTATTCCTGAGGATCATAAAGAGTTACGCTATTTCCGTGAGAACGGTTTCGAGATACAAAAGCGCGCTCAGGTATTGGGCACGTTAACCCGCCAGCACAAGGGACTCTGCGTAGCAGGTACGCATGGCAAGACCACTACCAGCACCATGTGTGCCCACATCTTGCACCAGAGCCATCTCGACTGCAATGCCTTCCTCGGTGGTATCTCAAAGAACTACGGAACTAACTATATCCTTAGTAATTCAGACTTTGTCGTGATTGAAGCCGACGAATTCGATCGTTCGTTCCACTGGCTGTCACCATATATGAGTGTTATCACTTCTACCGATCCCGACCACTTGGACATTTACGGCACCAAGGAGGCCTATCTTGAGAGCTTCCGCCACTATACAGAACTCATTCAACCAGAAGGCGCACTCATCATCCATCGTGACTTGGAGATGAAGGAAAATCTGCCAGAGGGTGTACGCCGTTATGATTATGCCCTGAATGAAGGTGACTTCCATGCGGAGAACATCCGTATCGAGAATGGTGAGATAACCTTCGACTTTGTATCGCCTATCGAAACGGTGACAGGTATCGAACTGGGCCAGCCCGTTCCCATCAATATCGAGAACGGTATCGCCGCAATGGCTATGGCACAGTTGGCTGGTTGTAATGCCAACGAACTGCGCATAGGCATGAAGACCTATGGTGGTGTCGACCGTCGTTTTGACTTTAAGATTAAGACGCCTAAACTGGTATTTCTCTCTGACTATGCCCACCATCCGAAGGAGATTCTGCAGAGTGCACGCAGCATCCGTGAGCTGTATAAGGACCGCAAGATTACGGCCATCTTCCAGCCACACCTCTACACTCGCACTCGCGACTTCTATCAAGAATTCGCTGATGCGCTGAGTCTGCTCGATGAAGTTATCCTCACAGAGATTTACCCTGCACGCGAATTGCCCATTGAGGGTGTTACCTCTAAGCTCATCTACGACCGTCTGCGTCCTGGTATCGAAAAGCAGATGATTCAGAAAGATGATGTATTACAATTGATTAAGAGTCGCTCGTTCGATGTACTCATCGTGCTGGGGGCTGGCGACCTCGATAATCAAGTGCCGCAAATGGCATCGATTCTCAAGGAAAGAAGTTAGAGAAGTTAAAGAAGATAAAGCATGAACTGGAAGAAAATCGGTATCCTGATTGCTGACATCGTTTTAGGTGTCTATTTGGTATTAGCCATCACGGCGTTTAATCGTCCTGACGAGCAGGATGCCGTATGCCGTGAAGTGAAGATCAACATCACTGATGGTGCCGGCAACGGTTTCCTCAATACCAATGAGGTAAAGAGGCAACTCCAGCATGCGAAGGTCTATCCCTTGGGCGACCGCATGAGCGATGTGTGTACGCGACAAATAGAAGAAACACTTCTGAAAAGTCCATTGGTTGAAGAAGTAGAGTGCTACAAGACACAAACGGGAAGGGTCTACATCAATCTCAAACAGCGTATTGCCGTCATGCGTATCATGGCCAATAACGGTGAGAGCTATTATATTGACAATCAGGGTGCTTTCATTCCTAGCAAAAACAACTCGACCGATTTGGTCGTGGCTACAGGTGACATCAAACATAAATATGCACAGACCACGCTCAAACAGTTCGGCTTGTTATTATTCGACGATCCATTCTGGCGCAGCCAGATTGAGCAACTCAACGTACTGCCAGATGGTTCCATTGAAATGATTCCTCGCGTGGGCGACCATATTGTCTATCTGGGTCAACCCACCCATCTGAACGAAAAACTGGTCCGACTGGAGAAGTTCTATCGCTATGGACTCTCAAAAGCTGGCTGGAACAAGTACTCATATATCAATATTGAGTTTAGCAATCAAATCATCTGTAAAAAGAGAAGAGGAAGTTAGAAGAAATTAAAAAGTTAGAGAAATTAGAGAAGTTAAGAATATATGGCAAAGGATTTTATTGTAGCAATCGAACTGGGTTCATCCAAGATGACCGGTATTGCAGGACGTAAGAATCTTGACGGCAGCATTCAGGTGCTAGCTTGTATCAAGGAGGACGCAACGGCATGCATCCGTAAGGGGTATGTCTACAACATCGACAAGACTGCTCAGTGCATCACCACCATCATTAACAAGCTGGAAAACCAGCTAAAGACCAGCATCATGCAGGTCTATGTAGGAGTTGGCGGACAGTCTATTCGCTCTATCCGCAACGTTATCACTAAGGACCTGCCCAATGATACACAAGTGACTCAAAACATGGTCATCGAACTGATGGATGCCAACCGCAACATGAAGTACCCTGATCAGGAGATTCTTGATGCTGCCGTACAGGAATACAAGGTCGACTCGCAATTGCAGCTCGACCCCGTCGGTGTGCAGTGCAACCGCATCGAGGGCAATTTCCTCAACATCCTGCAACGTAAGACGTTCTACAAGAATCTGAACAAGTGCTTTGAGACTGCCGGTATTCAGGTGGCCGAGATGTATCTTGCTCCGCTGGCTCTGGCTGACAGCGTCCTGACGGAGACAGAGCGTCGTTCAGGCTGTGCACTGGTAGACATGGGCGCTGACACTACGACCGTCAATGTCTACTCAAAGAATATCCTGCGTCATTTGGCTGTCATCCCTCTTGGCTTTAACAACATCATCAAAGACATTGCCTCACTCCAGATGGAGGAGCAAGATGCCGAGAAGATGATGAAGAAATACGCATCGGCTTATACAGAGAACAACGAAATCGACAACAATATGAAATATTCTATCGACCAAGATCGTCAGGTAGAAGTTCGCAAGTTTGTCGAGATTGTGGAAGGTCGTGTTGAGGAAATCATTGCCAACGTCTGGTGTCAAGTACCCGAGGAATACTGCGATAAGCTCTTAGGCGGTATCATCCTGACTGGTGGCGGCTCGAACATGAAGAATATCGAGAAAGCTTTCCAAAACTACACCCATATTGACAAGATTCGTATTGCCAAGTTCGTTACACAGAGCATTACCAGCAACATCAATGACATCAATGTCCACGATGGCATGATGAACACGGTACTTGGTCTGTTGGCCAAAGGCGATATCAACTGTGCAGGTAACGAGATTGACCCCAACGGCGACCTCTTTGCAACCCAGAAGCCTCAACCCATGGAGAGCTATGAGCAGCGTCGCGCCCGTCAGGCCACTGAGACACCTGCTGGTGTTGTACGTACTGCCGACGAGATTCGTCGTGCCGAAGAGGAGGCTCAGCGCAAGAAGGAAGAAGAAGAACGTGCCGAACGTGAGAAGGCTGAGGCCGAAGCCCGTGAGGCAGAACGTATCCGCAAGGAGAATAGTACGTGGACCAAGATTGGTCGCTGGCTCAAGAAGACCGCAAATGATATGGTCAATGAAGAAAATTAAATAACGTAAAAAGAATAATAATATGGATAATAACATATTGCTCGACTTTGGCGAGCCCGAAAAAGAGAAAAGCATCATCAAGGTGATTGGTGTTGGTGGTGGAGGCGGTAATGCCGTCAACCATATGTATCGCGAAGGCATCCACGACGTCAGTTTCGTATTGTGTAACACCGATAATCAGGCTCTCAACGATTCACCCGTTCCCGTCCATTTGCAATTGGGCAAGGAAGGATTGGGTGCAGGCAACCGTCCTGAGAAAGCACGCGCTGCTGCCGAAGAGAGTCTTGACGATATCAAGAGTGTGCTGAGCGACGGCACCCGTATGGCTTTCATCACTGCTGGTATGGGTGGTGGTACGGGTACTGGTGCAGCACCTGTCATTGCACGCATTTCTAAGGAGATGGGTATTCTAACTGTAGGTATTGTCACCATTCCCTTCCGCTTCGAAGGCGACCGCAAGATTGACCAGGCCCTTGATGGTGTCGAAGAGATGTCGAAGCATGTCGACGCGCTCCTTGTCATCAACAACGAACGCCTGCGCGAGATATATCCTGAATTGACCGTGCTCGATGCCTTCGGCAAGGCTGACGACACACTCAGTGTTGCCGCCAAGTCAATAGCCGAAATCATCACTGTTCACGGACTCATCAACCTCGACTTCAACGACGTGAAGACCGTTCTGAAGGATGGTGGCGTGGCCATCATGTCTACTGGCTATGGTGAAGGCGAAGGTCGTGTCAAAAAGGCTATCGACGATGCCCTCAACTCACCTCTGCTCAACGAGAACGACGTCTTCAATTCGAAGAAAATCCTGCTCTCTATCTCGTTCTCTGGAGGTAAGGACGGCAAGGAGTCGCTCATGATGGAGGAAATGAACGATGTCAACGACTTCATGGCTAAGTTCGGCGATTTCGAGATTAAGTGGGGACTGGCCGTTGATCCTGAACTTGGGAAGAAGGTTAAGGTGACCATTCTGGCCACTGGTTTCGGCATCGACCGCGTTGACGGCATGAACAGCCATCGTCAGCGTCACAACACACAGGAAGAAGCTACTCGCATTGCTGCCGAGCAAGAGGCCGAGGCCCAGCGTCAGGACCGTCGTAACCGCTACTATGGTGGTGATGGCCAGTCGAAGCGTTACAAGCGTCGCCCGCATATCTACCTGTTCCGTCCTGAGGACTTAGACAACGACGATGTTATCTCAGCCGTTGAGCAGACACCCACCTACAAGCGTACGCGCGAGATTCTGGACAGCATCTACAGCCAGGCTAGCGGTGAAATTCCCCAACAGGAGACTGAGGCACCAACCTCCGAACCCATACAGGGTACCATTTCATTCGCATAACGATATGTTTTTCAGGTAACAATAAATCAGGATGTGCTATAATGTTGGCACATCCTGATTGCATATTAATACTCTTGGAGTATCTAACAATACTCCGGAAGTATTAGAAAATACTCCTGTATTATTGACAAAAGACGCTATTGAACGGTCACCTTTAGTGGTTGCTGACGAGCCTGCATGAAACCTTCGATGCGCAATTGCCACTCCGCTTGGGAGCGGACATCAAACTCGCTCCATGCGGCACCAAAGAAATAATGGAAACGTTGACCGCTCTGATAGTTCTTCAGGATTCCAAGGACATGATTCTCCTGTTGCTTGATTGTGACCTTGGTGTCAGGGAACAACAATGCAGAATAAATTTGGAATTGATGACGTTCTGGATCGACGGTGGGGTCGGCATAGTGTACGTAATCCTTACCTATAACAACTGTTGTTGGGTCTGCAGGTCGGATGGCAAGGCCAGCAGCAATGTCAATGGGCTTGCTAATACCATCAAACCAAACGGTAGCCTCGCAGAAATTCGAACCCTTGTCGAGTGACAGGATACGGTGCTCCGTGACGCCGTCGACGGTGGGGAAGTTGACCTGCACGGTAAAGCGCAGCGGTCCTTTGTCTAAAATCTTGTAAGTCTCGTAACACCATGGATAAACTATCTTTCCTTCCTTAATCATACATGGTGTGCCACAACCCAAAGAGGGACCAACGCCATAGCAGTCAAGTGCCAGCCCATGGTCGAGGTGAAAATTCAGACGCGGGTCGTCACGATACAGTTTGTCGAGCACTAGTTCGGTTGTGCGCTTTACCCATACATCGTGACCAAAACCCTTTTCGCCTCTCTTCTGTAGTGCTGGGCCATAGAGGCGGAAACCAATACGGTCGTTCTCAAAAGCGATGTCTTCGAGACGTTCAGGATACATACGGCCACTGACCCACGAACGTTCAAAGGCTTCAGGTATACCTGCTTGGACCTTGAATGTTGCCTTGCCATTGGGCTTAACGTATACGCTCATCAGCAAACGACCATCGTAAGTCCATTGTGTAGGCTGTTCAATATCAAAGACATCGCGCACGATGAGTTTTGTGCGAGGTTTGACCCCCAACTGTTCAGCACTGATACTGATGAGTTCTGAACGTTGTTGGTTCGTCTTGTTCTCAACAACTATAGTTGTTTGTGCCTTCAATGAGGACTGAAGGATGAGAACAAATGCAAGTAGAAATAGTTGTTTTCTCATTCTTATTTTGTGATCTTTTTGCAAAAGTACACAAAATAATCCATCTTTCACTGACAATCGACTATTTTTTTCATTTATCGATATAATTCTGTAAACGTTTGCGGTATGAAAAAGGGCATGAAACTTGTTGATATAGAATAATAGTGGTACATTTGCAGCGAAAAATAGAATATCACATATGATGAAAAAGCTAATCATGATGAGCTGCATGCTCTGTCTGACGCTGGCAGCAATGGCTGACGGCGAAAAGATTGATGGTTCGACCATCAAGAAGATAACGTTCAATGGCGATCAGGTTGTTATAGAGTATAATAACGGTAAGCAGGCAACGACAGCCGACATGGCAGAGGTGACTATCGACTTCAGCACGGCAACGAGCGTTGAGGAACGTACTGCGATTATAAAGAAGGCTGGTCTGAGAGGCAAGGAAGTGTACGACCTGAAGGGGCAAGTAGTGGTTAATGGTTCCAACCTAATGGTTAAAGGTCAACTGAAAAAGGGTATCTATATTATTGACGGCAAAAAGGTAACAATAAAATAACAAAGAGAGAAATGATGAAAAGATATATATGTTTTTGGCTGTTAGCCACTACTTGTTGCCTGACAGGATTTGCCCAAAATGATAATGACTACTCCGTCAGCCAGAACCCACAAAAGAATCAGGCAGTACTGACGCTGAAGGACGGTTCGAAGAAGTATTACGACACGGGGTCGGTAACCAGCATGGACTTTAGCGGTGCCAACATCACCGTGAACCAACAGGCTGGTAGCTATACCTTTCAAGACAACGTGAAGGCAGTGGCCTTCAACAAAGGCAATGCCGACTCGAAAGTGGTGATTAGCGAGGCGCAGGGTTGGCTGGAGTCTGCTTACGTGAAGTTTACAAAGCTGGCCGGCATCAAACGGTATAACGTGTATGTCAACGACAAGTGCATTGACGAACAACTGGTGCGCGACTATGGCACATACGGCCGTGCCGATGCTGTTGGCCTGAAGGCAGGAACATACACCATGAAGGTGGTGCCTGTAGCCGATGACGGTCAGGAAATCACAGCCTGTGCTGCAGAGGTCAAAGACCTCAGCGTACGCGCCATCAATCGCGACGGTTATGCCCATTACAACGTAACGAAAGGTGTGGGTGCCTATAACAACGATGGCACGTTGAAGGCAAATGCTCGTGTGCTGTATGTCAGCAAGGCTAATGCTAAGACTATCACATTGGAGATGCAGGTTGACAACAAGGGCAAGATGGAGACTCGTACGGGTATTCAGGATATTATCCAGGCTTATGAGAAGGGCATTGAGACACGTCCTCTGGCTATCCGCATCATTGGTCTGCTGAAGAAGGCTGACATGCCCGAATTGGGTAGCTCGGCCATCGGTCTTCAGGTGAAGGGTAAAGGACAGGATATGAACCTGACCATCGAGGGTATCGGCAACGATGCCACGCTACATGGATTTGGCGTGCTGGTACGCAACTGCCGCTATGTAGAACTGCGCAACTTTGCCGTCATGATGCACCCCGAGGACGGTATCAGTTTCGATACTGACAACGAACACGTATGGGGCCATCACCTCGACATCTTCTACGGAAAGAACGGGGGCGGCGACAAAGCCAAGGGCGACGGATCGTTCGACGTAAAGGGTACGTTCTACTGCACTGTCAGCGACAACCACTTCTGGGATAGCGGTAAGTGCAACCTGAACTCCAATGGTGACGAGGTGGATTACGTTACCTATCACCACAACTGGTACGACCACTCTGACTCTCGCCATCCACGCGTTCGCAAATCTAAGCACCTGCACGTCTTCAACAACTACTTCGACGGTAACTCGAAATATGGCGTAGGTTCCACCACAGGTTCTAACATCTTCGTTGAAAAGAACTACTATCGTAACTGCAAGTACCCCATGCTCATCTCCAAGCAGGGTTCAGACATCAACAACGGTGTAGGTTCTGCGGATGACACCAAGGGTACCTTCTCCAAAGAAGACGGCGGCATCATCAAGGCCTTCGACAACTACATGGAGGGACAGAAGAGATTCCAGCCCTACAATGCCAGCGATGCTACCAACAGCATTCACTTCGACGCCTATCTAGCTCAGACTCGGGACGAACAGGTTCCCGCCACTGTTACGGCGCTCCAGGGAGGTGCTACCTATAACAACTTCGATACCGCCAGTGATTTCTATCAGTACAATCCTGACAACAAAGAGGACGTACCCAGTGTCGTAACTGGTGCTTATGGCGCAGGCCGTTGCGAGCATGGCGACTTCCAGTGGACCTTCAACAATGCTACAGAAGACACCAACTACGAGGTCATCACAGCACTTTCAGATGCCCTGATGAACTACACGTCCTCTCTGGTCGGCATCTTTGGCGACGAGAGCAGTACAACACCTAGCGGTGATCAGCCCGGTGGCGATCAGCCTGGCGACGAGCCTGGTGACGAACCCGCTCAGACAGGAACAATAACAGCATCGTTCGATGGCTCACCATCTAATAGCATGTTTACGGTAGCAGGTGACTATGGTGATGGCAAGATTACCTATAATGGAGATTATTACAAGAAGGGTGTCAAGTTGAATAGTAAGGGCTCTATCACCTTCACTCCGACCAACGATTATAAGATGACGATGGTATTGTCTACTGCTAAGGGCGGTCGCACGGTGAAAGTCAACGATGTTGAGACCGCAGGTGGTACGGAGAATACTGAGGGTAAGTATTACGTTATTACCAGTCAGAACATCACCAAGGGCACCCAGTATGTTATTAAGAAAGGAGATGATGAGTCTATTCTGATGCTCATCATTTTGGAACCCATAGAGTAGCTACAGAAACTAACTACTATAAATGAGAACCGGAGCTACTCCATGAAGAGAACTCCGGTTCTTACTTTATTTTATCACCACCTTACGGCCATTGACAATGTAAAGACCCTTCGTGGGAGTCCTAACCTCGCAGCCTTGCAAGTCGTAAATCTTCCCCTCGAATGCGGAATGAGTCTTGGTTAGATTTATGACACTCGTAGGATCGTCAATGGCAACGGTGAAGCTGACGGCTCCTGCTTCTTCATTCTCTGAGATGCTGTTGAGCATAAAACCAGTTTCCTTGGCTGTGCTACCATTCCAGAAGCAGTAGTTGGGCAACTGCTGCTCGTCAGCAAGTGACGTTACCTGATCAGTGCCTGGGAACGGGGCTGCCGCCATAGACGTCCTCCATTCATCATAAGTATAAGTTTTGCCCGTACCGCGCAGATAAGCGTTGATCAAAATGCCACCAGCTGGCACGACGGCTACCGACGGATGCCCCGGATTGTTGTTGGGCGAATCGGTCATATTCACACTAGCGTATGGATAGTCAACATGATAGACCAACAGCCCATGACCTTCACCATATTTGTTGAGCCCACGCTTCTGTACATTCTCCATCACAATAAAGTCGCGGTCGTTGTCAGCATTCGCCAGCTTATAGGCTTTACCACCCTCTATCAGCGGAAGGAGGTCGTTTATTTGCTTTGGACTATCATCTGTAGGCTTTAATTCCTCTATCGCCGTCCAGCCCATCACCTCCTGTTCCCATGCATTATAGGGACAAGGGGCAAAGCCGTTACGATTGTAGAGGCCGTAGTCCATAATGCTATACGTCTCCATGCCCTGGTTGTTGACTTTGCCGCTCGAACGAGTTGCATAGAGGTCGGGCAGTCCCAAACAATGCGAGAATTCATGGATAAAAACACCTGTGCCATTGATGTAGTCTGGATATTGAGGATAAAACAACTCCGCACAGCAATTGAAGCGCGAAATGCTCAGCGCATCGTTAAATTTCACGTTCTGGTAGTTGGCCTTGGCCCATATCGTGTTGTTGTCACCACCTTGGTTCTGTCCATAGCCGGCAAAGATGACGCATACCAGTTCAATGCGACCGTCCTTGTCGTTGTCATAAATGCTCCAGTCGTCGACCAGTCCTCTGGCCTGTTCCATTGCATCCTTGCAGAAGTCTGAAAAATTATCGTCCGAACCTGTAGCATTGCTACCACCGTAGTACGCCATCTCCTTGGGAAGAACGACAGGTCCCACGATATCGAACTGTGGCGAAAACTGCTTGCCACTACTGGTCTCGAAATACTGACGCACACTAGCAATATTCATATTATTCTTATTGCCAAGGTCTGTCTGTGTGTCGCCATTCAGGTATTGTTCGAAAGCCTGAACAGGCTCGTTGACCGTAAAGCCAACATCCTGGAAGGCAGCCAGGATGGTCAGCACACGTGGTGTTCCAGAATGCTGCAGATAATTACCCGCGCCTATCACTGCCTGCGATGCACAGAAGTCCTCTCCTTCTAAGGGAGCCATCATCTTACTGACGGTCGGCACCACCACAGAACCGTCGGCCTGTCTCATGGCTACAAGACTACGCAAGGGTGGTGCTGCCTTTATGTTCAACGTAGTTATGACTATTATCAGGAACAAAATAAGTCTATTCATATCGTTCACTATATGGTTACGGCTGCAAAATTAGTGTTAATCGGACAAAGTACCAAATAAATTTGGATTTTTCTTCGCTTATTCGTACCTTTGTCCTCGTGAAAGAAAAATGGATAATATTGATAGTGGGATTATTGTTGCTGACAGGGTGCCGTCAAAAAGAGCAACACACGTTTACCGACGAACTGCTGTTGCCCATGACGCCAGTGAAGGATCAGGGCAAGTCACAATTGTGTTGGGCCTACGCCATGCTAGCTACAATAGAGACAGAACATTTGTTACGAGGTGATTCTGTCAACCTTTCAGCCGTCTATATCGGACGAATGTTAAGAGGAGAGAGGGAAGGCAAGAATGCAGAGCGGGCAATGGGCCAGACATTGCTGAACATGATACAGAAATATGGCATCGTACCTTACGACGTGCTACCCGACGATGCTACTGATGAACTACCCACACCCAAATGGGTATTTATGTTGGGTGCCAGATATACGCCTTGGGAGTTTGCCCACTCCGTCTGTGCACCTGACGAATACCTCGGGCTTACATGCTTCCCTGACTCACCTTATTATAAAAAGATAGAGGTTCCGGTGCCCGACAATTGGGAGAGAAACCGCCTATTGAACGTACCCCTTGACACGCTGCGTAAACATATAGACAATGCCTTGCGACAACGTCATCCCGTTTGTTGGGAAAGTCGTGGGCATGCTATGTGTATCGTGGGCATGGCTCGTGATGAGAACCAGCGTCCCTACTACATCATGAAAAACTCGTGGGGACCACGAGGCCCCCACGATGGATTGGTGTATATGTCAGTCCGCAAAATGTGGAAAGACATGATAGCGCTGTACTTAACGAAAGACGCTTTTACTTATTCAGCTTCCAAGTGACGCCGTCCTTGGTGTCCTTTACCTCAAAACCTGCGGCAGCCAACTCGTCACGAATCTTGTCGCTGGTGGCCCAGTCCTTATCGGCCTTAGCCTTGGCACGCAGTTCAAGCACCATATCAACGACCTTGCCGAAAGCTTCCTCGCGTCCGGAATTGTCGCCAACGGCACTCGATGCACTGGCTTGCAAACCGAGGATGTCGAAAGCGAAGAGGTGCATGGTCTCAGAGAGCTCCTTCAGACAGTCGGCACAGATAGTGGCCTTATGGTCGACGAGCTTGTTGATGGTAGTGCAGGCCTCGAAGAGGTTGCTGATGACCTGCGGTGTTGCCAAATCGTCGTTCATAGCATCATAGCACTTCTGGCGAAGGCTCTTCACAACCTTTTCAGTCTCAGAGTCACATTCCTTCGAAACTTGAATGCGCTCTATGTCGCTGATGGCGTTCATCAATTTCTCCAAACCACGTTCAGCAGCTACAAGAGCTTCGTTCGAGAAATCGACGGTGCCACGATAGTGTGCTGAGAGGATGAAGAAGCGGATGGTCATAGGCGAGTAGGCCTTCTCCAACAACTCATGCTGTCCAGTAAAGAACTGTTCCAGTGTGATGAAGTTGTTGTACGACTTACCCATCTTCTTGCCGTTGATGGTCAGCATATTGTTATGCATCCAGTACTTCACGGCTGGATGACCCATCGAGGCCTGAGCCTGGGCTATCTCACATTCGTGGTGTGGGAACACAAGATCCATGCCGCCACCGTGGATATCAAACTCCTCGCCCAAATACTTACGACCCATAGCGGTACACTCACAATGCCAGCCAGGGAAACCATCACTCCAGGGTGAGGGCCAGCGCATGATGTGCTCAGGCTGCGCTTTTTTCCACAGGGCAAAGTCGGCCTGATTCTTCTTCTCGCCTACACCAGCCAACTCGCGGCTCTCGTCCTTGATATTCTCCAGCGAACGGCCAGAGAGGATGCCGTACTTGAACTTCTTGTTATAGGCCTCAATATCGAAATATACCGAGCCGTTGCTCTCGTAAGCAAAGCCATTGTCCAATATCTGCTGCACTAACTGCTGCTGCTCAATAATATGACCCGTAGCATGTGGCTCGATAGAGGGGCGCAACACGTTCAGCGCATCCATATACTGATGATAGCGATTGGTGTAGTACTGCGCAATCTCCATGGGCTCCAACTGTTCCAGTCGGGCCTTCTTGGCTATCTTGTCCTCGCCCTCGTCAGCATCATGCTCCAAATGGCCAACGTCTGTAATGTTACGCACATAACGCACCTTGTAGCCCAGATGCTTCAGATAACGGAACAGCAAATCGAAGGTGATAGCCGGACGCGCATGACCCAGATGGGGATCGCCATAGACCGTAGGGCCACACACATACATGCCCACATTAGGGGCATGCAGTGGTTCGAAACGCTCCATCTGGCGCGTCAGTGTATTATAAATGACTAATTTCGATTCCAATTTTTTACCTTTTTACTTTTTTACTCTTTTTACTTCTACTTCACGTACTCAGCAAAGTCGGTGAGCTTCATGTCACCCTTACGAGCCAATGTGTCGTGCATAGCGAAGGCTGCAGTGAGACAGTGACGTGTATGACCGCCAACACCCAACTTCAGGTAATCCCACAAGAGTTGTTTGTAGTCTGGATGCGCACAGTTCTCAATAATAGTCTGTGCACGCTGCATTGGACTCTTGCCACGCAGGTCGGCTACGCCCTGTTCGGTAACGATGATGTTGACGTCATGCTCTGAGCTATCCTGGTGAGTAACGAAAGGAACCACTGAGCTGATGAGTCCACCCTTAGCCACTGAAGGACAAGTGAAGATGCTGAGGTAAGCATTACGAATGAAGTCGCCTGAACCACCGATACCGTTCATCATCTTTGTACCACTGATATGGGTAGAGTTGGCATTACCATAGATGTCGACCTCAATAGCCGTATTGATAGCGATGACACCCAGACGACGGATGACAGCGGGGTGGTTAGAGATTTCGCTTTGACGCAGTGTCAGATGGTTCTTCATATAGTCCATGTTGTCGTAAACCTGCATCAGGCAGTCGTTCGATACGGTCAGCGAGCAGGCTGAAGCATCCTTGACACGTCCGGTAAGCATCATCTCGATAACGGCATTCTGAATAACCTCAGTATAGATATTGAAATCGGGCACATGTTTGTCGGCACCCAGTGCACCAAGAATAGCGTTCGCTGTTGAACCCACACCACTCTGCAGGGGCAGGAACTCCTTGGGAATACGGCCTTTGTGCAACTCGTCTACCAGGAACTCAGCTGTCAGGTAACCAATCTTCTCTGTTACGGGGTCACTATCCTTGAAGGCACGAGCCTCGTCGGGGATGTTACACTCGACGACACCAACCACCTTGTCCTTTGGAATCGAGACGTATGGCACACCAATACGGTCGCTGACATTTAAGATAGGGATGGGCTTGCGATAAGGAGGATCCAATGGCTCATAAACGTCGTGAATGAACTTGGCATTGGGATTGTGGAAAGAGTTAAGTTCCAGGATGACCTTTTTAGCCAGACGAGCAGCAGTAGGAGAAATACCACCAGCGGCTGTCAGGTAAACATGATAGTCATTGCCAACCTCCTCGATGTCACACACTTCGAGGATAGCCCAATCCACATCACCATAGAAACCATAACGCAACTCCTGTGCCATGTGGCTCAGGTGCAGGTCGTTGTAGGGAATCTCACCCATGTTCACATGCTTGCGGAAATCAGGGTTCGTGGTGTAAGGAGCACGATACTTGATTGCCTGGGCATTAGCTAAGTCACCATCAGTGCTCTGTCCTGTAGAGGCACCAGTGAAAATGCCAACCTTGAACTCGCGGCCTGCCTCATGTTCAGCCAATGCAATCTTTGCTAACTCTTTGGTCGTTGCCTTGGCCACACCTGCGGGTGTGAAACCACTCATAGCGATATTCTCGCCATTCTTAATCAGTGCTGCAGCCTCGGCAGCAGTCATACGTGTATAAGCCATAATCAGTATAAATTTGCAAATTTGCCTGCAAAGGTACAAATTAACAAGCAAAATGCCAAATAAAACACTTACCTTTTTACTCTTTTACTTTTTTACCTTATTTACCTTTTTACCTTTCAAAGGTACTCTATCAGCACATCCCAGACAGCGATGATGTGGCAAACGCTACCCGCCAATACAAAGAAGTGAAAAACGGAATGCATATACTTACGTCTGTGGAAGGAGTAGAACACGGCACCCGTGATATAACAGACGCCCTCAGCCAAAATCCATACAAAAGCAACGGTCGAAACACTATCAACGAGAGGTTTGAAAGCTACAAGTACGCTCAATCCCATACCAATAAAGCAAAACGTTTCGAGGTTGGAATGCTCTTTCAAACGGATAAAACTGACAATAGTGCCAGCAATAGCACAAAGCCAGACAAAAGAAAACAAGCTCCAGCCCCAATACCCTTCGGTACGCAAAGCCGTCAACGTCAGTGGGGAATACGAACCAGCTATGTGCCAGTAGATGGCTGCATGGTCCCAACGACGCAAGCGTTCTTTCCACAGAGAACTACGGGGCAGGGCATGATAGACGGTAGAAGCGACATAGGAGCCTAGCATGCCGAACAGATAGAGACACACGCCAAGACGTGTCCATGGGTCATCGCCACGGAAGGACATCCATAGAAACACGATGCCGAACACGACACCCATCACGATGCCGCCAGCATGACTCCACGAGTTCCATAATTCCTCACGATGCGTATAACGAATAGCCATTTTTCGCCATTTTTGCTTCAAAGATGCTGCAAAGGTACGTTTTTTTGCGTAAAAAATATCATCTTTATATTTTTTTTTGTAACTTTGCCCCCATAACACAACACTTAAAAGTTAAGAAGATGAAGAAAATTGTTTATTACGTCATCGCTGCTACCATCATCGTGATGGCAACATCGTGTGGAGGTAGTACCTCTTCAAAAGAAGAGCTCGACTCACTGAAGACTGCTTTAGAGCAGCGCAATGCCGACTACAACGAACTGAACGAATTTCTGGGCGTCATTGCCACAGGTTTGGACAGCATTGCTATACAGGAAGGACAGATTCTGACACCTGGCGAGAGCCCCGCTTTGAATCGTGACCAACTCAAGAAGAATCTGGATGCTTACAAGCAGACGCTAGACAGCCAGCGTCAGCGCATTGCAGAGTTGGAGAAGAAGCTGAAGACTGGCAATGCCAATTCTGCTCAGCTAAAGACCATTATTACCTCACTCAAGCAACAACTGGCTCAGAAAGACGAAGAGATTACCATGTTGCGCAAACAGGTTGATGACAAGAATATGGATATCAACAACCTGAAACAAAACGTACAAACCCTCCGTCAGCGCAGTGAATTGCAAGCAGGCATGATTGTCAGCCAACAGGAGACTATCCTCGCACAAGATGCCTCTATACATACTGCCTACATTAAAATCGGCACCAAGAAGGAACTAAAAAACCTCGGTCTGCTCACTGGCGGAAGTCTCTTCAAGAAGTCTAAGGTCGACTTTACCAAGATTGACAAGTCGCTCTTCAAGACTATCGATATCCGTAATGCCGAAAAGATTGACATTCCTGCCCAGAAGGCAAAGTTGGTAACGCCACAGCCAAGTGATTCTTATCGAATTGACAAAGTTTACAAGAACTCTGTACTCTCTATCATCAATCCTGACAAGTTCTGGGGTGTATCCGAATTCGTCATTATTCAGATTGAAGATTAAAGATTCGTAAATCGGTAAATTGAACATTATTGAGATTACATCGCTCCAACACCCTGGAGTCGAGATATTCAGTACACTGACAGAAGCCCAGCTGCGCAATCGCTTAGATCCGCAGCGGGGCATCTTTATTGCCGAAAGCCCAAAGGTCATCCGCGTGGCTTTACAAGCAGGCTACGAACCCATGGCTCTGCTCTGCGAACGTCGCCACATAGAAGGTGACGCCAAGGATATAGTCCTGCAGTGTCCAGACATCCCCATCTATACAGGCAGTCGCGAACTATTGGCTCAACTTACTGGATATACGCTGACACGTGGTGTGCTGTGCGCTATGCGTCGCCGTCCTGAACCAGCAGTTGCTGACGTCTGCAAAGATGCACGACGTATCGTCGTCATCCAAGGCGTCGTGGACACCACCAATATCGGCGCCATCTTCCGCTCCGCAGCAGCCCTCGGCATCGATGCCGTCCTACTGACGCGTGACTCGTGCGACCCACTGAATCGTCGTGCCGTCCGCGTATCTATGGGCTCCGTATTCCTTGTGCCTTGGACGTGGCTCGACGCACCAGCCTCCAGTCTGCACGACCTTGGTTTCCGTACTGCAGCAATGGCCCTTACTGACGATAGCGTAGCCCTTGACGACCCCAGTCTGAAAGCCGAGCCTCGCCTAGCCATCATTATGGGCACAGAAGGCGACGGACTGCCCCAAACCACCATCGGCGAATCCGACTATGTCGTTCGCATTCCTATGGCTCACACCGTCGATTCACTCAACGTCGCTGCTGCTGCCGCTGTCGCTTTCTGGGAGCTTTGTAAGTAAAAGGAAGGGCTTTGTAAAAAAGTTATTTAAGCTCACTCCACTTGGGCGGTTCCACACCAAGCAGATGACGCACGAAGAAGTCATGACGCTTATGGTCGCCATAGTCATCGCCCATCGTATGACCGGCACCCGATATGACAACAAGTTCGAAGTCCTTGCCAGCTTTCTCGAGGGCCGCTACCACCTGCATGGTTGAAGCGGGGTCAACGTTGTCGTCCTTCTCGCCTACGACAAGCATCAGCGGGCGTTCCAACCTATAGGCATTCTCCACATTCGAACAGGCCACATAACTGGAGTCGACAGGATAGCCCATCCATTGCTCGTTCCACCATATTTTATCCATCCTGTTGTCATGACAACCACAGGCAGCATAGGCCGCTTTATAGAAATCGCCATGCCACAAAACGGCAGCCATCGCATTCTGTCCGCCAGCGGAGCAACCATAGATACCCACTCGATTGAGATCCATATAAGGATACTTTGCTGCTGCAGCACGCAGCCAAGCTATACGGTCAGGAAAACCACCGTCCTTCAGGTTCTTATAGCATACCTCCTCGAAGGCACGCGTGCGGAACGATGTGGTCATGCCATCTACCTGCACTACGATGAACCCCAACTCTGCCAACTCTGCCATACCCCATATCCAAGGCGTAAACGACTTTGGCACATATTGGTCGCCAGGACCGCTATAGATATATTCCACGACAGGATAAGACTTCGAGGGATCGAAGTTTGAAGGGCGCATAATGATGCCCCACATCGGTGTAACGCCATCGCGTCCAGGGGCAGCAAACACCTCGGGAGCCTGCCAGCCTTGAGCCTTGAGTCGTGTAATATCAGCCGTTTCCAACGTGCGCAACAGCCGTCCGTCAGTTGTCCGGCGCAACACGGTCACGGGCGGTGTCTCGACAGTAGAATACGTATCAATCATATACTGCATATCGGCAGTAAACGTAGCTTTGTGATGTCCTTCCTCAGGAGTCAGACAAATAAGATGGCGTCCATCAAGTCCTATCTTATAATAATGAATAAGGTAAGGATCTTCTGTTTTGTTCATACCGTTGGCAGAAAAGTAGACCACACCAACTTTCTCATCTACATGCTGTATCTCCCGCACATAGAATTCACCTTTCGTCACCTGACGGATCAGGCGAGCTTTCTGCCGGTCGTACAAATAAATATGATTGCGACCATCGCGTTCGCTGGTCCACAGAATACGACGACCGTCACGGAAGTCGTGGCGATAAAGGCGGTTATAGTTGACGTACTTCTCGTTGGTCTCCTCAATGAGCGTTCGCACAGCACCCGTCTCAGCATCCAGTTCCAACAGTCGATAGGTCTTATGACCACGTTCATTGAAGGTAAAGGTCAGCGTACGGCTATTGCTATCCCAGTGGGGAGCCGACACATGATACTGATGTCGGAATAGTTCAGTCGAGGGATTGACGACACGGCCTGTAGCTATTTCCACCACTACCGGCACACGATAGTTCAACGAATCGCCTGGTTTGGCATACTCCTGTTTGTGCAGTACGGGCTCCACGGCTCCATATTTCGACTGTTGGTGAGCGTCACGCGGCAGCGCCTCAACATAGTAGACGTAGCGCTTGGGGGCTAGTGTGATTCGAACGGTAGCATAATAACGACCATCAGGCGAGAACGAGCCCCAACCCGAATAATAGCCAACAGAATCGCCATCGGTAGTCAACGGCTTTTCGTCTTGCCCACGACGTGTCCACAGATTGTTGTCGCGATGGAACACAACGAGCATACTGTCAACGGGCGACACTTGCCAACCACGTTTCTCGTCAGGCACCTCCGACCAGTAGTGTTGTGGCCTGCGCTGATGACGAGGCTGCTGCTGACGTGGCTGCTCAGGATTCTCAGGCAACACAGTGACTTTGTTGCTGTCGGCATCTACCTCCTTATACACCATCTGCCGTCCGTCCCAAACGGAATACCAGAACTGGTGACTATCACCCATGCGGTGGACGTTGACATCACCATTGGCCATCTTCCATGAATAGTTGACACGTACGGCATTAGCTCGTTTGTATTCGTCCAATGTGCCTTGCGCAAAGCTACTGGTAGCAAAGAATAACAGCAGTACAATTGTTGGTATGGTTTTCATTATATCATTATTATAATGCTAATCGCCAGCCCAATCTGACTGATGAGCTGGCGAATAGCTATATTGATTTCTACTTCTGTTTAGAAGTCCATCTTGTCGAGTTCATCGCTGAAATCCTTAGGCTCGTTGTTCTCAGCGGGAGCCTGATACTCCTCGTTGCGCTCACGACGCTCGCCACGCTCAGGACGAGGACGACGCTCACCACGATCACGGCGCTCACCACGGTCACGACGTTCACCACGCTCTGGGCGCTCACGACGCTCGGGACGTGCTGGACGCTCCTGATAACCCTCGGGCTTCTCAATGAGTACACGGTGAGAGAGCTTGAACTTACCAGTCTTAGGATCAATCTCCAGCAACTTAACGGTAATCTTGTCACCTTCCTTGATGCCAGCCTCCTCAACGGTCTCAAGGCGCTTCCAGTCAATCTCAGAGATGTGCAGCAGACCATCCTTGCCAGGCATGAACTCTACGAAGCATCCGTAAGGCATGATGCTGCGAACGGTACCCTCGTAAACCTCGCCAACCTCAGGGATAGCAACGATAGCCTTGATCTTAGCAATAGCGGCGTCGATGCTCTCCTTGTTAGGACCGCTGACCTGAATCTTACCAACGCCATCCTCTTCATCGATGGTGATGGTAGCACCGGTATCCTCCTGCATCTGCTGGATAATCTTTCCGCCCGGGCCAATGACAGCACCAATGAACTCCTTAGGAATCTCGAAGGCCTCGATACGGGGAACATGGGGCTTCAGCTCAGGACGTGGCTCAGCGATGGTATCAGTGATGCACTTCAGAATGTGCTCACGACCAGCCTTAGCCTGCATCAGAGCCTTCTCCAGAATGTCAAACGACAGACCGTCGCACTTGATATCCATCTGAGTAGCGGTCAGACCGTCCTTTGTACCAGTGGTCTTGAAGTCCATATCACCCAAGTGGTCCTCGTCGCCAAGGATATCGCTCAATACAGCGTACTTCTCTTCTCCGGGGTTCTTGATCAGACCCATTGCGATACCTGAAACTGGCTTCTTCATGGGAACACCAGCGTCCATCAGAGCCAGCGTACCAGCGCAGACAGTAGCCATAGATGAAGAACCGTTAGACTCCATAATCTGAGATACTACACGAACGGTGTAGGGGAAGTCAGCAGGAATCATCTCCTTCAGACCGCGCCAAGCCAGGTGACCGTGACCAATCTCACGACGACCTACGCCACGTGAAGCCTTAGCCTCACCCGTACAGAAGGGAGGGAAGTTATAGTGGAGCAGGAAACGCTGATAGCTCTTGTCGAGCACATCGTCAACCAGCTTCTCGTCGAGTTTGGTACCCAGTGTCACAGTGGTCAGAGACTGTGTCTCACCACGAGTGAAGATAGAGCTTCCGTGAGGCATGGGCAGCGGAGAAACCTCGCACCAGATAGGACGGATCTCGTCAGTCTTACGACCATCGAGACGGATACCCTCATCGAGGATACAACGGCGCATAGCGTCGCGCTCTACATCGTGGTAGTAGCGATCCATCATTGCTTCGTAGTCCTCCTTGGAAATCTCAGAATCCTCAGGAACCTCAGCCAAGAACTTCTCCTTGAAATCAGCCAGAATCTTCTCGAAAGCCTCAGCACGGGCGTGCTTCTCAAGGGCCTGCTTGGTGATGTCATAAGCGGGCTGGTAGAGCTCCTTGTTCATGCGCTCGCGCAGTGCCTCATCATTGATTTCGTGATCATATTCGCGCTTCACATCCTTGCCCAGTTCCTTGCTCAGCTCAGCCTGCAGCTCACACATGGGCTTGATAGCATCCATGGCAGCCTTCAAAGCACCGAGCAGATCCTGCTCTGATACTTCCTTCATCTCACCTTCTACCATCATGATGTTCTCAGCAGAGGCACCAACCATGATGTCCATATCGGCCTCCTTCATCTGCTCGAAGGTAGGATCGATAACGTACTCGCCATTGATACGGGCTACGCGCACCTCAGAGATGGGGCACTCGAAGGGGATATCTGAACATGCCAGCGCTGCTGATGCTGCAAAACCTGCCAAAGCATCGGGCTGGTCAACACCATCGGCGCTGAACAGCATTACGTTGACATAAACTTCTGCGTGATAGTTGGAGGGAAACAGCGGACGGAGCACACGGTCTACCAGACGGCTCGTCAGAATCTCATTGTCAGAGGCTTTACCCTCGCGCTTGGTGAAACCGCCAGGAAAACGTCCTGCGGCGGCATACTGCTCTCTGTAGTCAACCTGCAGAGGCATGAAATCTGTTCCGGGAACTGCATCTTTTGCGGCACAAACAGTAGCCAGCAGTACAGTGTTGTTCATGCGGAGCATCACACTGCCATCGGCCTGCTTTGCCACTTTCCCGGTCTCAATTGTGATGGTTCTTCCATCAGGCAA